>NZ_JACDXT010000033.1 GCF_016464015.1 Psychrobacter sp. bablab_jr014 | reverse complement strand
GTTCTACTTCCGTACCACTGACGTAACTGGCGCAATCCAGCTACAAGACGGTACTGAAATGGTAATGCCTGGTGATAACGTTGAGATGGGCGTAGAGCTAATCCACCCAATCGCAATGGACAAAGGCCTACGTTTCGCTATCCGTGAAGGCGGCCGTACGGTAGGCGCTGGTGTTGTAGCAAACGTTCAAGACTAATTTGAACTTGCTATAGCATACCAATGCTAAAAAGAAGCCACTCGCAAGAGTGGCTTTTTTTGTGGCTGGCGTTTGGATAAATTAAAGAAAGATAAATTTATATAAGGAGTGGGGCAGGTGTTACGAACGATATTGGCAGTAGATAAAAACAACGCAGCACCACAAGGGATGATAGCAGCCACGGCGTTGATAGAAGCGGTATTACAACCTGATGACGCGTGGACTGCGCCCAGTATGACTGCCTTACTGAATCAGTCGCACATTCACTTAGCGACGGTTACGGATACTGCGGGCAAACTGATTGCCTATTGTATTTATCAGGTGCTCTTTGAGCAGGCGGAGATTTTGCGGATAGGGACGCACAGTGATTATCAGCGTCAAGGTATGGCTTCTAAACTGCTTGGGCAGCTGTGTACGCAGTTTGACAAAGAGGGCGTGATGGATACCTTACTTGAAGTGCGTGCAGACAACGCCCCTGCGATTGCATTGTATCAGCGACATGGGTTTGGCGTGATTCATACGCGCACAGGCTATTATCAAACAGCGTATGGCAAGGCCGTTGACGCCCTTATTATGCAGCGGACGATTGAATTGTAAATAAAGGCAATAAGTGATAGACCTTTGGACTATTTAATTCTAAGCATTTTAGCAAAGCACGTTTTAAGGAGCGGAAAGTTTGGTAGAACACGCGCCATTGTTTGGGTCACGAAATGGGTGTTCGGGGTTTGAGTGCATGTCTTCTAGTAGCTCAATACGCTCAGTTAACAGCTCGACCATGCGATTGATATTGGCTTGTTGATTTTTGACCTGCTCAAGCTTTTGCCGTGTGACGTGCAGTTGCTCATCTAAATCCAAATGCCCATCGTAATAGTCATTCAGACTGTCTTTGATCTCTGTTAGCGTAAAGCCAATCACTTGCGCACTTTTAATCAGCTCAATACGCTCGATACATTGCGGATGAAACTCGGTATACAGCCGTGAGCCTGCTTGACGCTTGCGCGACTTCATCAGACCCAGCTGGTCATAGTGCCGAATGGTGTCTTTAGTGGTATTGGCACGCTCGGCCAAGGCACCAATCAATAAAAATGCAGTATCAGCTACCATAATAAACCTTTTTAACAGTGGGCTTAAGACAATACGCAGTGCATGGCTAAGGACGTCTCAAATGCCAATATGAGACTGACGCATGGCCTGCCATGGCGTCTCTGTCAATAAAGCGCGGACAGGTATCAATGGGTAGTGCTCGGCTTGCCAAACGGGGCTTTGGGTGGACAATAGCGTATCCAACCGCTGTAAAAAGTCAGTACGCGGCAAGGTGCTCGCGCCCAAACTCATCAGATGTGGGTTTTCAAGCTGGCAATCTATAAGTTCCACATGGGTCATGCGACACAGCTGCACTAAAGCCCAAAACGCTATTTTTGAGGCATTGGAAGCTTGATGAAACATCGATTCGCCAAAGTAAATACCACCGATTTTTAGACCATATAGGCCACCAATCAGCGCGCCTGCCTCATCCCACACTTCAATACTGTGCGCATAGCCCTGCTCATGTAGTTCGGTATACGCCTCAATCATTTCCTCGTGTATCCATGTATGCTCGCCTTCAGGCAAACCATCTTGACGCGGCAAACTACACGCATGAATCACATCAACAAAGGCGCGATTGACGCTCAGTTGCCACGGCGAGTTTTTGACCTGACGACGTAGCGATTTGCTGGGCACATAGCCCTCTGGATACAGCACACAGCGCGGCTCAGGACACCACCAAACAATCGGCTCATCGGCATTAAACCATGGAAACAGTCCTTGCGCGTAGGCAGAGAGTAGAGTGGTGATGTCCAAATCACCGCCCATAGCCACCAGCCCTGTACCCTCTGGGTCAGCGCTGATGGGATTGGGAAAGTCGTAACGCCCAAGACGCTTTAGCGCCTCAGGCGTTGGCAAATGTATTGGCGACGTTGGCGTTTGCTCATGAGCCGCCATAATTTAGCCCTCTTGACGGTCTTGATCGGCTTGGTCTGCGCTTAGCGTTGATGCGTAAGTGTGGTCGCTAGCAACGGTTTCACCGAGGCTGTCGAGGTATTTTTCGGCATCGAGCGCCGCCATGCAGCCTGTACCTGCTGAAGTGATGGCCTGACGGTAAACGTGATCCGCCACATCACCTGCAGCAAATACGCCTTCAACGCTGGTTTGGGTGGCGTTACCATTGATACCGCTATTGACAATGATATAGCCGTCTTTCATGTCGAGCTGGTCAGCGAATAGATCGGTATTTGGCTTGTGACCGATAGCGACGAACATACCAAAGACGTCCAATTGCTTGGTGCTGCCATCGATGGTCGATTCAATCAGTACGCCATTGACACCCATGTCATCGCCCAGCACTTCTTTGACTTGGTGATTCCACTCAATTTTGATATTGCCGTTTTGGGCTTTTTCCAGCAATTTGTCTTGCAAGATTTTTTCAGAGCGTAGGCTGTCGCGGCGATGCACCAAGGTGACTTCTGAGGCGATGTTTGACAGGTATAATGCTTCTTCTACGGCTGTATTGCCACCGCCGATGACCGCAACTTTTTGGTCTTTATAAAAGAAGCCATCGCAGGTCGCGCAGGCAGACACGCCTAAGCCTTTGAATTTTTCTTCAGACTCAAGTCCCAGATACTGCGCCGATGCGCCTGTTGAGATGATGAGGGCGTCACAAGTATAAGCACCATTATCACCTGTCAGTTTGAATGGACGCTGGCTTAAATCGGTCTCACGGATATGGTCGTATACCATCTCAGTGCCAAAGCGCTCAGCGTGCGCTTTCATACGCTCCATCAAGTCAGGACCTGTCAAATCGTAGGCATCGCCTGGCCAGTTGTCTACTTCGGTGGTAGTGGTTAGCTGCCCGCCGACTTGTAGTCCTGTGACGATGACAGGTTTTAGATTGGCGCGTGCAGCATACACAGCAGCGGCATAGCCTGCAGGCCCTGAGCCAAGAATAATGAGTTTTTCGTGGCGTACATTGGCTTGGTCAGTCATAACAATTCCTTATTATTTACTATCTAAAGCACACATTAATAAGATGTGCACCAACAGCACGGCGTCGTCGGTATGCGTTTGTACGTAACATAACTGGCAGCGCAAAAGTGCTGTAATGAATACTGTTAGTGGGCGCTCACTATAAAAAGTACAAGTGAGAAAAAATAAACATGGATATGATAACAATCAATCTGTCATAAAATGAAACAAATTGCGCGTAGATATGTTTCTAAGCATTGCAAGGCATTGCTATCTTAACAACAAAGCATGACTCTGTAGGGACACTTGTTCGGCGTACTCTTATAAATTAGTAAAACATTTTATAAAAAAGCGCTATAAAAATAAGCAAAAAAATCCGCTATTAACCCATCAATATTTGTAAAAAAAGCCATCGCCACGCAGGCTATGTATTTGTTATTATAGAAAGTTATGTCATGCGTATTTACCACTCATAAACGCCAGTATTTTCGTGGCTTTGAGGGGCGATAACGCTAAAAAAGTAGGCAGAGCAAGCAGATTTTATCCGCAGCGTTTGCCGATATACTTTACAATGACCAATCATCTAACAACGTCATATCGGCATGACGCACGCCCGTCATGTGCGGTGATAATAAGTATGGACAACAAGGCAGATTCTACGTGATATCAGCACCGATTATTGAGTATTTAAGAAAAGGAATTTTTACCTTCCTTGGGTTAATGTTGGCAGTGTATGTGTTTGTGATTTTGCTGACGTATACCAGTAATGATCCGAGCTGGTCGCACATCAGTAGCGATATGACCACCATTAATAACATGGGCGGCGCGATGGGCGCTTGGCTCTCCGACCTCGGCTACCGTTTTTTTGGTTTTGCTGCATGGTGGCTGCTTGCCTTTTTGATTTATGAGCCGATTTTGATTTGGTGGCACACGCGGCGCACCTTTTGGTTACTACGCGTCATTGGCTACGTGTTTTTATTATTAAGTGCCAGCGCGTGGCTGAGCCAGTTATGGGCGCTATTGCCACAATCTGCCGATCCCAGCAGCACCTCATTTGGTGGCGCATATGGGGGTATCATAGGTTTAGAGCTGCAAAGCCGATTGGCAGCCTTATTGACGCCTTGGGGCAACTTGGTATTTTTAAGCCTGTTTGTAGCGATTGTCGCAACTTTTGCCTTTAACATTCACTGGCGTGAAGTCTATCGCACCGTAACCAATCTAAAATGGATCAATCTGGGGCTGTCGCATGATGATGGCTATGCCGAAGCTGAAGAACTGGCAGGGCAAGATGCGGTAAAATCAGCGAACAGTGAGCGCGCTACTACAGGTGAGCAGCTGGCGTTTGAGCTGGCGCCTACAGAAAATAAAAACAATGATCGCCATGCGGAGCTAAACGAGCGCTTTGGCAGTGTGTTGAGTGATTTTTTAAGCAAATCAGGTCTGCAGTCTTATGCCAAAGATTTGGCAGAAAATCGTAGCCAAGCGCCCGCAGAAAGCACAGCACCTAACCATGCAAATAATGCCAGCCAAACCACAAGCGCTATCAGTGCCTCAGCAGAGAGCGTCGCGCCAGTACGCAAGGTTGAGCCAAGCTTTGCATGGAACGATACCAAGACCGTGGACGACTTATTGCGTAAGCCGCCGTATGACGAAGCGGCCTTACCGCAAACTGCCGAAGCACAAGACGCTGATACACAAGACGTAGAAGAACCGCGCGCGCAGCCCGTTGCCAAGTCAACGGCAAAAGCCGCGGACAAGCTGACAGAGGCTAGTAGCCCAAGCACCAGCGAGGTCGCAAAAGAAGAAGTGGCGACTGTAGACGCACTGGCAGATCAGTGGTTGGCAGAGCATGATACGGCGGCATCGGAAGCGCAGACAGTCACTGCGCCTGTAAGTGATAATCGCAACCCTGAAATCGCGCAAACAGCAAGCATCCAAAACCTATCGGCAAGTGCGGCGGCTGCCAATAGCGCTGTGTCTACTGCGAAATGGCGTATGCAAACTGACCGCGATAGCGCTGAGTCTGCAACGGCTGCGTCAAGTCGCGACATTCAGAGCGAACCTGCCAGCGCGCCTGTGGACATGACACCGAACAACACGCCACCTGCCAAACCTAACGAGCCACCGAAAGCTGTCAGTACTGAATCTTCGCCAGTAGAGACAGAAACGGCGCGCAGTGCGCCTGACGTGCGCTTTGCGGTGCCAGAAGGCGAGGCCAGCAACCAAATTGCAGGTATGTTCGAAGATGAGGACGACGATTACAGCTTGCCTGACATTCATGACGATGCTGCCTTTGCGGGCAAATCACGCGCCATGCAGACGGCAAAATACCGCGCCAACCTGTCGCCCATTCCGCCGTTATCTATTCTTGACCAGCCTGATCCCAATCGCCAGCCGAGCTATACCGCTGCAGAATTGGAGCAATTGTCTGAGCTATTAGAGATTAAATTGCAAGAATTTAATGTCAAAGCCGAAGTGGTCAATGCTATTCCTGGCCCTGTGGTCACGCGTTTTGAAGTGGCGCTGGCAGCGGGCGTTAAGGCGAGCAAAGTGACGGGCATCTCCCGTGATTTGGCGCGCTCACTGTCGATGGCATCTTTGCGTGTGGTCGAGGTCATCCCTGGTAAGCCCTATATCGGTATCGAAGTGCCCAACAAGCAGCGCGAAATGGTGCGTTTGGTCGAACTATTAAACACCGATAAATACAAAGACCCCAAAGCCCAAGTCAGTATGGCAATGGGTAAAGATATCGGCGGCAAGCCCATCATCACTGACCTTGCACGCGCCCCGCACATGCTGGTAGCGGGTACGACAGGCTCAGGTAAATCGGTACTGGTCAATGCCATGCTGTTGTCCATCTTGTTAAAGTACACGCCTGACGAGCTGCGCTTGATTTTGATTGATCCCAAGCAGTTGGAGCTTGCGAACTATAATGAAATCCCGCATCTGCTCACACCCGTGGTCACCGATATGACCGAGGCGGCAAGCAGTTTGTCGTGGTGTGTGGCAGAGATGGAGCGTCGCTATCAGCTGATGAGCCTGCTCAAAGTGCGTAAGCTGAACGAATTTAACAAAAAAGTGCGCGCCGCTGAAAAGGCAGGCAACCCTATGATTGATCCGCTGTGGCGTCCTAATGACAGCGTGAGTATGGACAAAGCGCCCAAGCTCAAGACCTTACCGATTATCGTCATCGTGGCGGACGAGTTTGCCGATATGATTATGCAGGTCGGTAAGCAAGCTGAAGAGCTGATCACCCGCTTGGCACAAAAGTCGCGTGCCGCAGGCATTCACTTGATGCTGGCGACCCAGCGTCCGTCTGTTGACGTCATTACTGGCCTTATTAAAGCCAACATCCCTGTACGTGCGGCGCTGCGGGTGAACTCCAAAGTTGACTCACGCACCATCTTGGACAGTGGCGGTGCTGAGGACATGCTCGGTAATGGCGATATGCTGTTCTTAGGCCCAGGCCAGATTGAGCCTGACCGCGTACATGGCGCGTATGTCAGTGATGAAGAGGTCAACCGCGTCTGTGATGCATGGCGGGAGCGAGGTGCACCAGATTATATTGATAATATGGCAGGCAACTTTGAGTTGACCAGTCCAAGCAGCGGCGGCAGCGCCAATGCTTCGGGAGAAGATGACGACCTATACAACGATGCAGTGGCATTCGTGATGGAGACGCGCAAAGTCTCCGCCTCCAGCATCCAGCGCAAGTTTAGCATCGGCTATAACCGCGCAGCGCGCATCGTTGATTCCATGGAGGAGGCGGGCTTGGTCAGCTCAATGGGCAAAAGCGGCAAACGCGAGCTGCTGGTATAAACAAAAAAGCGGGTACGATAAGGTACTCGCTTTTTTTTGGGCAATATTTTTAATAAAAATAAGACAAGAAGTAGCAGGCCGTACGACCCATGGTACTGATAGCGGCTATTTTTTAGGTAATCTAACGGTAAGAGTAGGGCGTGTTGAACATTCGCAAATAGGCACTGCTGATTGCTAAAATTGTTCCAGACAAGGCACAAAGCGACGATAATGCAGATGCCTTAACGAGATTTGTAACGCAGTATGGGGCAATTTTAGCATCAGCCCGCAGGGACAGGACTCTTTTTTGCCGCTTCATCGTTAAAAATAAGCGCTTAGAATGACTAAACTTATTATTTTTAACCTCGAATCGCCTAAAAAATAGTC
>NZ_JACDXT010000032.1 GCF_016464015.1 Psychrobacter sp. bablab_jr014 | reverse complement strand
GTCCCTGCGGGCTGATGCTAAAATTGCCCCATACTGCGTTACAAATCTCGCTAAGGCATCTGCATTATCGTCGCTTTGCGCCTTGTCTGGAACAATTTTAGCGATCAGCAGTGCCTATTTGCGAATGTTCAACACGCCCTACGCATTTTTGGCAATTTGCAGCCCTTCTTCAATTGACAAATACTCAGGGGACTTTGGCACATCTTGATGCACCTGTTGTCCATTAGCAAAGACGATACATTCATTGACCGCCAGTTGTTGCCAGTCTTCATCATCCGTTAAGGGTGTGGTGGCAAACACCGTGATGATGTCATCGGCATCATTGACCGCCGCAAAGTCGATGGTTTTATTGACATCAATCAGCATGGCGGTGCCAAAGGGCGCTTGGCGGGTGACATAAAACAATAAGGTGGTGGCATAACCGAGCAGCCACTCGCCATTGGATAATAGACAATTAAATAGCCCATACTTTGCCAAAAAGCGGCATTGACTGGCCAAAAACGCGTGCAAGGTTTTGGCATCAGGCTTGTATTCAAAATGCTCTTTTAATCGATTGAGCAGATAACAAAACGCAAATTCAGAATCGGTATCGCCAATGGGTACATAATAGTGCGCGGAAGCTTATTTAATCGGGTCGCTGGCGGGCGCGTCTTTAATAGTTATTTTGCCATTGTGCGTAAACACCCACGCCTCACCCCACAGCTCGCGGGGAAAGGGATGCGCGTTAGTGAGTAAATCATCGTCTGACTTACGAATATGCACCAGCGTTGTGGTCGCCTTGGTGCGCGTTTGGCTGACCAGCTCAGCAAGCGGCGAGTCCATCGCGGCCTTGTCATCACAATATAGACGCAGTCCTGTCGGCTCAAAATACGCAATGCCAAAACCGTCGATATGGTCGTCAGTCAATCCGCCACGCGCGCGAAAGCCAGCAAAAGAAAAGCCGATATCGGCAGGGTGTTTGCTGTTCATTGCGAGCAGTTGGCACATAAGTCGCCTTTCCCGTTTGTTTTGTAAAATAGTTCCGCGTATCATAGCATTTTAATGCTTTCCCCTTTGTATTCTTACGCGAGTGAATAGGCGGTTTTATGCTAGCAAAACGTATCATCCCATGTCTCGACGTCGATAACGGACGCGTGGTCAAGGGCGTACAGTTCGTCGATATCAAAGACGCAGGTGACCCTGTCGAAGTGGCAAAACGCTACAACGAACAAGGCGCTGATGAGATTACCTTTTTGGACATTACCGCCACCCATCATGGACGCGACACCACCTATCATACGGTCGAGCGCATGGCAGAGACTGTCTTTGTGCCGTTAACCGTCGGCGGCGGCGTGCGTAAGATTGCCGATATTCGCAGTCTGTTAAATGCAGGTGCGGACAAAGTCGCGATCAATTCGGCAGCGGTGTTTAACCCTGAATTTGTCGGTGAAGCGGCACAAAAATTCGGCGACCAATGTATCGTTGCGGCGATTGATGCCAAGCGCGTGGATGATGTGTTGGTCGAGGGCGTCTTAACGCCGCGCTGGGAGATTTTTACCCACGGCGGGCGCAAACCGACAGGCATTGATGCGGTTGAGTGGGCAGCAAAAATGGCGGGGCTGGGCGCAGGCGAGCTGCTCGTCACCTCCATGGATGGCGATGGCACGCGTAAAGGCTATGACATTGCCTTGATGCAGCACATCACCAATCGCGTGCGTGTGCCTGTGATTGCTTCAGGCGGCGTGGGCAATTTGCAGCATTTGGCAGACGGCGTACTACAAGGCGGCGTCGATGCGGTGCTGGCGGCGAGTATTTTCCACTTTGGTGAGCATACGATTGGTGAAGCCAAAGCATTTATGGCAGCGCAAGGCATACAGATGCGCCTGTAAAAAAATGCTATGATAGCGACCGTATTTTTCTGCTTTACTCCAAAAAACAAAATATAGGACAAGACTATGTCAAATCTACAGCAGCAGCGCAATGACGTGACCCACATTGACGGCAACTTGCACGAAAATAATGACGTGCGTATCGGTATTGTGGTCGGTCGTTTTAATGGCTTTGTCGTTGAATCATTGGTCGATGGCGCGATTGATGCGCTACTGCGTCACGGCGTATCAGGCAGCAACATCAGCGTGATTCGTGTACCAGGTGCGTTTGAATTGCCACTTGTCGCGCAGCGCGCGGCGGAGTCTGACCGTTTTGACGCTATCGTGGCGCTTGGCGCGATTATCCGTGGCAGCACCCCACACTTTGATATCGTGGCGAGCGAGTCTGCCAAAGGCTTAAGCGCGGTTGCGATGGATTACAACCTGCCTGTGACCAACGGCATCATCACCACCGACAGCATCGAGCAAGCGATTGAGCGCTCAGGCACCAAAGCGGGCAACAAAGGCGCAGAAGCTGCCATGGTTGCGCTTGAGATGATTGCAGTCTTGTCACAACTAGACAGCGATGACGACATCATCAGTGCGTAAGTAACTACGTTTGACCCAGCGCTTTTTAGCATAACTTTTTACCGTTTTATTTTTAGTAATCATGAATAAAACGATAAAGACACATTTGCTTTTGGCTAAGTAACTAAAAAGCGTACGATTTTTGCCATCTTTTGCGTGCCGTTGTTTTATAATAGCGGCATTGTCATTTTAATGCGGCGTTTTTGTCCGATACGTCTTGTCTTATCCGTTTTTTTGATGCAGATAACCAAAGCGCGGCAGGCACCGCTCGCTGTATTTTTACATTTTTAGCTTAACATTTAGGTATTGACCCTTATGACTGACCATCTCAAGCGTATCGACAACGCTGCGACCTCTACAGACACCCAAAATCCTGAGCAGGATCTGCACACGAGTGAGTCTTCTTATAAAACCAGTCATACTGCGGTGCGTAAGGCGCGTCGTTTTGTGCTTCAAGGGCTGTATGAATGGCTGATGACCGATTATCGCTTTACTCAAGACGGTCAAGACAACTGGCGCGACAATGCCCCGCACGACATCGCAGCGCGTACCCGTGCGACCAATGCCATGCATACGGTGCATTTGGGCTACTATCACGAGATGATGCAAGAAATCCCGCAGCAGATTAATGAATTAGATGCCTTGATTGCCGCGCACCTTGACCGCGATATCAGTAAGCTCGATATGGTTGAGCACGCCATTTTGCTCATCGGTGCTTATGAGTTAAAAAACCGCATCGAAGTGCCGTACAAAGTGGTACTTGATGAAGCGATGAAGCTAAATAACCATTTTGGTGCCACCGACGCACACAAACTCATCAATGCGGTGCTTGACCGTTTGGCGTATGAACTGCGCAGCGTAGAAGTACAGGCGGACGGCAAAACACAGCCCACCCCCGCCAAGCCAAGCGCACCTAAAGCAACGCCAAAAGCGGTACCGCAAGCGCCCAAAGCTGCCGCAGTAGCCGACACCGCAGCCACCCCCACCAGCGGCAAGCCGCGCATCAGCGCCAAAAAGGGCGCAGTAAAACGCGAGCGCACGACGCCAAAAACCGACAGCAATGACTGAATTTGAGCTGATTGAGCGTATCTTTGCTACCTTGCAACACGATACGCCAAACGCCCATGATATTGAAAAAGGCATCGGCGATGATGCCGCCATCACCCGCGTACCTGCTGGGGCGCGTCTGGTCAGCTGTATTGATACGCTTGTCCAAGGGCGACATTTTGCCGCCGACTGGGACAGTGTCGAGGCGCTGGCGTTTGCCATTGGCTATAAGTCGGTGGCAGTCAATGTCTCGGACATTGCGGCGATGGGCGGGACTGCACACAGTATTCTACTCGCACTTGCCCTGCCCCAGCGCTTGGCAAATACTGTATGGCTAGAAGCCTTTGCTAAGGGTTTATTTCACGCCTGCCAGCAGTTTGGTGTGATTTTAATCGGTGGTGACACCACTCGTCATGACCAGCTGGTGATTAGCATCAGCGCGCAAGGTTTTGTTAATGCGCCTGCCACACCTGTCTATCGCTCTGGCGCAAAATCAGGCGATACATTATACGTCTCAGGCACGCTTGGCGATGCCAGTTATGCCTTACAATATCCTGATACCAAGGTTGGAAAGCAACTTGCACACCGCCTGCACACACCGACTCCGCGTGCCGCATTAGGCAATGCGCTGGGACAGCTTCCCGCGAGCGCGATGATTGACATCTCTGATGGCCTTTATCAAGACCTCAAGCATATTTGTAGTGCCAGTCACGTCTATCTGCGTATTGATGTGGAGCACTTACCCGTCAGTAGCGCCTTGTCTGAAATTGCCTTTGCCGAGCGTTTGACGCATCAGCTGACAGGCGGCGATGATTACGAGCTCACGTTTACTTTAGCGCCGTCACTGTCGCCGCCAGATACCGTGACACCCGTGCATGCTATCGGTCAGGTATTGTCTACCGAAGCATTGGCTGCCCTGCCCTTCGTCCCAGAGACGCCGCAGCCGATACTATTCTATCAAGGGCAGCCCATCACATCTGAGCGCCCAGCGCCTTTTACCACGTTGCCGACGCTTGACGGCTACCAACACTTTACAGGCTAATCCATGACGCAACCGCACGCGACCAAGCCCGATATTCGTAAAGCCAATCAATGCCCTGCGCTGCCTGCCGATGCGTCATTATCCGATGGCATCGTGTACTGGCTGGGGATCGGACTCGGTAGCGGCATGCCGCAGCGCGCGCCAGGCACATGGGGTACGGTCGGTGGTTTGATTGCCGCGTTGCCGTTATTGACCTTGGGCTTTATTCCTTTTTTGTGTTTAACCATTTTGGCATCCATCGTTGGCATTTATATTTGCGGGCGCACCTCGGACTTGATGCAGGTACATGATGATCCGCACATCGTCTGGGATGAATGGGCGGGCATGTGGATTACGCTGTTGCCGCTGTCTTATATTTTATCCTACATACTGCCTGCCCCTGAAAACACCATGGCGATGCTATTGCAGCCGATGTTTTGGGGCTGGCTACCAACGGCGTTTGTTTTGTTTCGGGTCTTTGATATTTTAAAGCCGCCGCCGATTGGTTGGGCGGACAAGCAAGTGTCAGGCGGTCTGGGCGTGATGCTCGATGATTTAATCGCAGGCGTGATGGCTGCTGTGGTGTGGGTGGTGATTTATAGCATTACCATGCTTATTTTTTAATCTTGCCTTATATCGTATAAAAGCAGCCGCTTTTTCAACTAAGACCATTAGCAATATATCAGGACCAATGGTTGCCCCACCTTCATTTTTATATTATCGTTATTTAGTAGTACGCAGGTTTTGTTGACTTTTATAGCGAAGCTGTCTGCTGATATATGCGTGTCATCTGTCCTTTTTATAGTGCTGCTTATACTGCAGCAAGCGTTACAAAGCCTGCACGCGTTGACCCTTTTTTCATGCACAATTTTGATTATAATTGGGCGTAATATTGTGTTTTATTTGTAGGGTAACTATGAAACCTTCTTTATCAGTAATTATTTTGGCAGCAGGCAAAGGCACACGTATGCAGTCTGCAAAACCAAAAGTATTACAAACTTTGGCAGGGAAGCCATTACTGGGTCATGTATTGACCACGTGTCATAATTTAGCCGTAGATAAAACCATTGTGGTACACGGCTTTGGCGGCGAACAAGTACAAGAACATATCAATGCCCATTATGGACATCTGCCCATCGACTGGGTAGCACAAACAGAGCAACTGGGCACAGGCCACGCGGTCAAAGTGACGTTGTCAGAGCTGTCGACTGACGGTCAAAGTTTGATTTTATACGGCGATGTGCCGCTTGTTAGCGCCGAGACGCTGGACAACCTGCAACGCGCCAACAGCGAAGGCATGTCGATGCTGACTTTGACCGTGGACAATCCGTTTGGCCTCGGTCGCATCAAGCGTGATGATACAGGGCGCATCGTCGCCATCGTCGAGCAAAAGGACGCCAGTGAAGAAGAGCGCGCCATTCAAGAGATTAACAGCGGTATCTATTGTGTGGACAATGCATTGTTGCATAAATACTTGCCGAAGCTGTCCAACGACAATGCGCAAGAAGAATACTATCTGACCGATATCGTCAAAATGGCGGTTGCGGATGGCATCGTCATTGCCGCGATTGAGCCTAAAGACGACTTTGAGATCGAAGGCGTGAACAACCGCCAGCAACTTGCCTGCCTAGAGCGCACATGGCAAGGCAAAATGATTCATGATTTGCAAGTGGCGGGCGTACAGTTCGCCGATCCTGCGCGCGTGGACATTCGTGGCAGCGTCACCGCAGGTCAAGACGTGTTCGTCGATGCCAATGTGATTTTTGAGGGCGATTGCGTCTTGGGCGACAATGTCTATATCGAAGCAGGCTGCGTGATTAAACATACCAGCATTGGGAATGCGTGCCATCTAAAGCCATACTGCGTCATCGATCACGCGCACATTGAAGCGGGCGTGACTATTGGCCCGTTTGTCAATTTGCGTCCTGATACCCATTTGGCAAAAAACAGCCGTATCGGCAACTTTGTTGAGATTAAAAAATCAAGCATTGGTGAAGGTAGCAAGGTCAATCATTTAAGCTATATCGGTGATGCCAGCGTTGGCGCGAATGTCAATGTCGGCGCAGGCGTGATTACTTGTAATTATGACGGCGTCAATAAATCTGTTACCCAAATTAAAGACAATGCCTTTATTGGCTCAAATGCCAGTTTGGTTGCGCCTGTGACCATCGGGCAAACTGCTACTGTCGCGGCAGGCTCAGTGATTACCAAAGACGTCGATGACCATGCCTTAGCCTTTGGTCGCGCGCGTCAAGTGGACAAAGCCAATTACCAGCGCCCAAGCAAACACGAGCAAAAGTAACGTTTACCCTGTACGCTTTTATAGGCGATGCTCTGCCAGCCAAATACGCTCAACCATAGCCCTTGGACTTTTGCTAACATCGCCCCCTTTATATTCCGATAGCACGGCATGCCACGTGTGTGCCGTACTCGGTTGCATTTATTTGAGGACACATCATGTGCGGAATCGTTGGCGCTGTCGCCGAACGCAATATTGCTAATATTTTGTTAGAAGGTTTAAAACGTCTAGAGTACCGTGGCTACGACTCTGCGGGCTTGAGCGTCATTCATAATGGCAAGCTGCATCGCGAGCGCCAAGTGGGTAAAGTAAAAGCGCTAGTCGATGCAGTCGATGCCAGTGACGACTTTTTTGACGGGCACATCGGTATTGCCCACACCCGCTGGGCGACTCATGGCGAGCCTGCGCAGCACAACGCGCACCCGCACGTCTCAGGCAAAATCGCCGTCGTCCATAATGGTATTGTCGAAAACTATGCCGAGCTAAAAAAAGAAATGCAAGACAAAGGCTATGTCTTTAGCTCGCAAACCGATACCGAAGTGGTTGCGCATTTGATTCACGACCTCTATAAGCAGACCAATGGCTTGTTAGAAGCCGTACGCGCGGTGATTCCTCGTCTGCATGGCGCGTTTGCCCTAGGTGTCATCCATGTCGACACCCCAGATACGCTGATTACTGTGCGTCTTGGCTCGCCTTTGGTGATTGGTGTCGGTATTGGCGAAAACTTTATTGCTTCTGACCAGCTGGCGCTCTTGCCTGTGACCAACCGCTTTATGTACCTAGAAGAAGGCGATATCGCAAAACTGACCCGCAACAACATCGAAGTGTATGCAGATGGTCAAGTGGTGAGCCGCAAAGTGCATGAGATTGATGCCAAGCAGCATAATGCTGATAAAGGCGAGTTTAAGCACTATATGCTCAAAGAAATCTACGAGCAGCCTGATGCGGTTGCGCGTACCCTTGAGATGGCGATTGACAACCTTGCAGCAAACACGCTGCGCGCTGACTTCCTTGAGCGTCATGGCGAGCAGCTCTCAGGCGTACGTCATGTGCAAGTCATCGCCTGCGGCACCAGCTATCATGCGGGCATGGTCGCCAAATACTGGTTTGAGAGCATCACCCGCCTGCCCTGCAGTGTCGAAGTCGCGAGCGAATTCCGCTACCGTAACCCTGTGGTCGTGGACAACTCACTGGTCATCTGCATCTCGCAATCGGGTGAAACCGCCGACACGCTGTCAGCGCTACGCGACATCAAAAAACAAAACCCAGCAGGTTTGGTCAGCCTTGCGCTGTGCAACGTGCCGACCTCATCACTGGTGCGCGAAACCGATATTTTCTTGCCGACATTGGCAGGCCCTGAGATTGGCGTTGCCTCGACCAAAGCCTTTACCACCCAGCTGGTCGCGCTGATGCTATTAATGCTAAAGACAGGTCACGTACAAGGTCGCATTGATGACGCGGCACTTAGCAACCATATCAGCGAGCTACAAAAGCTGCCTGGTCAACTGTACGCCAGCCTACACCTTGATGCGCCGATTAAAGCCATGGCCGCGCACTTTGAGGATAAGAAAAGCTGTCTGTTCCTTGGTCGCGGACTACAGTTCCCCATTGCCCTAGAAGGCGCGCTCAAGCTCAAAGAGATCTCGTATATCCATGCCGAAGGCTACGCAGCAGGCGAGCTAAAGCATGGTCCATTAGCGCTCGTTGATAAAGACATGCCGATTGTGGTGCTTGCGCCAAAAGACAGTATGCTCGATAAGCTCAAGGCCAATATGCAAGAAGTGCACGCCCGCCACGGCGAGCTGTTTGTATTCGCTAGCGAAACCAGCGGTATCGAAGCAGAAGACCGCCTGCACCTTGTGAACGTCAACGACGTGTGCGAAACCCTCTCGCCCATTATCTATAGCGTCCCTGTACAGCTGCTCTCGTATCATGTTGCGGTACTGCGTGGCACGGACGTTGACCAACCACGTAACCTTGCTAAGTCGGTGACGGTAGAATAATAAATTTAAGTTATTGATTTTAATAAAGTTTTTATAAAATTATTGTTGTTATACATGAGATCCTTTGCTATCTTTTAATCGGTAGCAAGGGATTTTTTTGCGATTAAAGCAGTCAAATTCTGATATTTTTGCTCGATTGTCTTTACAATACACACCATATTATACCGCTCATAAAAATACGATGAGCATCAGCAGCCGTTTTAACCGCATTATTAACCCATAGGCATGGACATGAATAGCGCAAGCGATACCCCGCCGCAGGTCGAGATTATTTACGAAGATGAGCATGTGGTGGCGATTAATAAAGAAGCGGGGCTACTGGTACACCGTAGCTGGCTGGATAAAGGCGAGACGCGTTTCGCCATGCAGCTCACCCGCGATGCCGTAGGCTGTCACGTCTTTCCCGTACATCGCTTAGATAGGCCGACATCGGGCGTGCTACTGTTTGCCAAAAGCTCAGCCGTAGCGCGCACACTGACCGACGCCTTTACCGAACGCCGCGTGACCAAGCAATATTTGGCAGTGGTGCGCGGCTTTATGCCGCAATCAGGCACGGTCGATTATGCGCTCAGCTTTCAACCTGATGCCATCGCGGACAAGTTTGCTCGCATGGACAAGCCCGCGCAAACGGCAGTGACCTATTGGCAATGCTTGGCGCAGGTTGAGCTGCCTGTTGCCGTTTCTAAAAAATACCCCACCAGCCGCTACAGCCTTGTGCGCCTCACGCCTGAGACAGGGCGCAAGCATCAACTGCGCAGGCACATGAAGCATCTGTTTCACCCCATCATCGGCGATACCAGCTATGGCGACATACGCCACACGCGATTTTTTCGGTCGCAGTATGATTGCCAGCGTATGCTGCTACATGCGCAAACGCTAGCGCTCAGCCATCCCGTCACAAATGAGCCATTAGTCTTGAGAGCCGATGTCGATAGCGAGTGGCAGCGCGTTTTGGATGTATTTGGCTGGGAAGAGGCACTATTTTAAATCCTCCACAAGCCTTTAAGACACATTGACTCGACCGACCCGCATCGACAGTGGCCATGTGATTGTTTTTGTCGTCTTAGGGTCGCCCCAAATCGGCAACAGGGATTGTTTTAATGCCTCGGTAGGATTGACGCCCAATGCTTGGGTAGCGGCTTTTACCGCTGACCAAGTATTAAAATAGCCGATGAGCGCTTCTAAATCCCAATACGCCCGCATCTCTAGCGTGGGCGTTTGAATCTCTGCAAAAGGAAAAGGCAAATCCTGATAGCCATTTTCGACATGCTGGCGCTCTGCTGGCCAATAGGTATTGATATCTTGATAATAAAATTGCTGCACCAAGCGATCGACCTCACCCTCAACGTGTACCACCCCATAGGTAATTAACGCTAGAATGGCATTGACTTTGGCAATACGCGCCACCTCTTTATAAAACGGCGCTAAATCTAACCAGTGCGCGGCTTGGGCGACCGTGACTAAATCCACAGACGCATCAGCCAGCCCACTATTTTCAGCGAGCGCCGTCTTATAGTTTACATTGTCTTTTTTGTTGGCTTTAGCAATTTGAGCGCTGCTGGCGTCGGTCGCAATAACTTCTGTAAACCTATTTGCCAGCAATACCGAGAGCTGCCCTGTACCGCAGCCACAGTCTAGAGCACGCTGCTGACTGGGACACAGATCCGCCAGTACATCTATCAAACCAGAGGGATACGAAGGACGATAGGTGGCATAGCCTGCTGAATGTTTAGAAAAATGGTCTTTAAAATGGGCATCGCGCATCCGTATTTTCTCCCTAATTCAGGTTCACTACATCTTTGGTCAATTTTACACCAGCAAGCATCATCATCGCAGATTAAAGGTCTGTATGTGACAATAGATTGCCACGACGCTATCTTAGAGATGACAATCAAACACTTGGACAAGCAGTGAATATCCTCACTATCAATGGACGTTGACTTTGGAGAGCAGGTTTAACACGCCAACACCAGACGCAATCAGTCCAATACCTACAAATCCCCAGCCATCTATTTTTTGTCCATAGACAAGCCACGCAATGAGTGTCACCAGTGCAATACCAACGCCCGCCCATACTGAATAAGCAATACCAACGGGAATCGACTTTAAAGATACAGACAACAAGTAGAAAGAAGCGCCGTAACCAACGACCACGACAATAGAAGGCAGCAGGCGTGTAAAACCATGGGTAGATTTTAATGCCGAGGTGGCGATGACCTCTCCTAGTATTGCAGCAGCTAAAAAAAGCCAGTTTTTCATAACCTTCACCTTTTTTTGAGGGGTAAGGCAGTATAGTAAAATTTTTCTGTAAATATCAGTCTTGTTGACTCAGAAATATTTTGTGCAATGTTTGCATAGGATGGGTTGATAAAAGATGCTTAGACCGATACCGTCATCCAGTAGGCTTCTGGGGTCAACGACAACGCTATAGCTAAGTTTCCAAAGAGGGTGTAGCGAGATTAAATATTATTTTTACAGCGTTAAAGGACAAGACATAGCAAAATAGTTTTCATTGAACATGAAATTTTATGCCGTATTAATTTTATTTTAGCCACATCGTATAGCTCTGTATTAAAAACTTCTACAAGCTTTGTTTAATATTTTTATAGGTATATTTAATGTTTTATATTTGTTATAGTCAAGTCTAAATAAAAACAATACAGGAAAATAAATTCATTTGATTAGACCTCTTGCAAAAGTACCAGTTTATTAACTTTCACTGACGGAATTGCAAGGGCTAGCGATGACTTATGCAAGAAGTCTAGTAGACTGATTATACTATATTCTATCTTGCTTAAACTTTACTCGCCTATATTGTATTGAAGAACCGATGATAATTGTTTGATATTGTAGACAATAAAAGATTTTACTAAAAATAGTGAACTTACTTGGCATCGCTCTTTGTAATATCAACACTCTTATTTTTAAGAATAAATAATGGCTTTTAAATCTTTTAAAAAGCGCTTTTTTTATAATAAAAAAAAGCGCTCTTATCTTGGCGATAACTTAACCATAGCTGCTAAGTCCTATCAAAAAGCAGCTAACAAAGGTCATGCTCCTTCTCAGTACCATCTTGGCTTGCTTTATCAAGAGGGCAAAGGTGTGCCTCAAGACCTCATCACCGCCATAAAGTGGTATCAAAAAGCATCTGGGCAAGATCATGCTGACGCTCAGTATCAACTGGGTGTGCTGCATCAAAAAGGCAAAGGCGTGTCTCAAGACTTTATGACAGCAGTTGATTTGTATCACAGAGCCGCTAAGCAGGGTCACGCTAACGCTCAATATCAACTTGGTTTACTCTATCAAGAAGGCAAAACTATACCTCAAAATGTAACAGCAGCCATAAACTGGTACGAAAAAGCGTCTGAACAACATCATGCCGACGCTCAATATCAACTTGGTTTGCTGTATCAAGCAGGCACCTATGTGGCGCATGATTTAGCGACCGCAATGAATTGGTATCATAAAGCTGCTGAACAGGGACATATCATCGCTCAATATTATCTTGGCTTGTTTTATCAAGAAGGCGAAAGTGTGTCTCAAGACTTAGCGATAGCCGTTAATTGGTATAAAAAGGCTGCTGAGCAGGGTTATGCTAACGCTCAGTATCAACTGGGTCTGATTTACCAAGAGGGGACCCATGTGCCTCAAAATTTGGCTACGGCCGTCAGCTGGTATAAAAGAGCCGCAGAGCAAGGCCATACCCCCTCTCAGTGTCATCTTGGTATACTGTATCAAGAAGGCAAGGGTGTTCGCCAAGACAAACTACAAGCAAAAGAATGGTTTGGGAGGGCTTGTGATCGCGGTGATCAAAATGGATGCGATATGTATCGAGTATTAAATGAGCTGGGCTATTAAGTCGTGTCCTCGTCTTAAACGCTAACGACTCCATGGGCTGACAATGAAAGCACATCTTAGGGCGTGTTATTCAGACAGGTAGACGGTACTAAAAAAGCCTCGTACCATTACGAAGCTTCTTATATCGCGGTCAATGAATCGCTATTGCGTATTTTCTTACACCAATCCTTTATATAGAAAAAAACAGCTGACAGCGAGCAGCAATACGGCAAAGCATTTTTTTAACAATGCAGGCGAGAGCTGATGTGCGACTTTTGCGCCGAATTTGGCGGTAAAAAAGCTCATGATACCAATGCCCAAAAAGGCATAAATATGCACATAGCCAATGGCATTTGGCACGTCAACATGGTCTTGCATACCAAAGATCATAAACCCAAGCGCGCCAGCAATGGCGATGGGTAGCCCGCACGCCGCAGATGTTCCTACCGCCTTTTGCATGACCACATAACGGTTGAGATACGGTACGGTGATACTGCCACCACCGATACCAAAGATGGCGGAGGCAACGCCAATCCCCGCCCCTGCGGCAAGCTGCTTGGGCGTTGATGGCATGACTTGATAGCTGGCGACTTGCTGTGCTTTACTGCCTCTAAGCATCTTAATAGCCACCCACAGCAAAAACGCACCGACGATGATTTGTAAGTGATTGCCTGAGAGCCAGCCTGCAATGCCTGCACCCAAAAAGCAGCCGAGCGCCATACCAGGCGCAAGGTTGGTAAAAACCGGCCAAATAACCGCGCCGTTTTTATTGTGCGCCATTAAGGAGCTGATTGAGGTGACGATGATGGTGGCAAGCGACGTGCCCAGCGCCAGATGCATGACCACATCAGGGCTGTAGTCCATTTGCGTAAACACAATAAACAACAGCGGCACGATAATCGTACCACCGCCAACACCGAACAGCCCTGCCGCAAAGCCTGCCAGAGCGCCTATAATTAAAAATATAATGAGTTCCACGAGATACTTACTTTTGGTTGGCCAATAGAAATGGAAAATGAAAAAGACTATTAGGGCTTATCCCTAGACAGTTTCAGCCTGACGCAGTTGATGGTAGCCGCGGTTAAAATACACCAAGCTCTCATCTTGCGTGCTTTGCTTAATCGCGACGACGCGGCACATGAACACGCTGTGCGTGCCCACTTCTTGTACTTGCTCAATCTCGCAATCAAAGCTGACCAAAGCATCTTCTAAAACAGGCGAGCCAGTCACCAAGGTCTGCCAATCCGCTTTAGCAAAGCGCTCCTCTGAGCTCATCTTTGAGGCAAAGGCATTAGACAGTTGCTCATGCTGCGCGCCCAAAACATTGACACACAAGGTCTTGTTACCCACAAAATGTACGTGTGAGCGTGAGGCGCGATTCATACACACGAGCAGCGTCGGTGGGTTGTCGCTCACGCTGCATACTGCCGAAGCAGTAAATCCGTGCGCACCTGACGTGCCTTCGGTGGTGACGACATTGACAGCCGTGGTCAATAATGACATGGCGTTTCTAAAGTCGATGGCTTCAATCATGATGACATCCTACAATTAACGGTCGCAATTTTTGAGACAGTGTTAGCGCGATGCGCCTATTGTCTTTTTATGAACAATAAGCGCATCAAACGGCTCAATAGAGAGATAACGACGGTTGATAGACGCGTTATGCACCCACGCTCAGCGCTTCACGGACGATAGCTGCGCCTGCACTTAAGGCTTCTAGCTTGCCGCGAGCAACGTGACGTGGCAGCGGCGTCATACCGCAGTTGGTTGAAGGATATAATTTGTCCGCATCAACAAATTGCAAGGCTTTACGCAAAGTATCTGCCACAGCCTCTGGCGTTTCAATCTCATTGGTCGCCACATCAATCGCGCCAACCATCACTTTTTTACCACGAATCAGCTCAATCAAGTCCATCGGTACGCGTGAGTTTTGGCACTCAAGCGACACGATATCGATTTTTGACTGTTGCAGTTTTGGAAAGGCTTCTTCGTACTGGCGCCACTCCGAGCCAAGCGTTTGTTTCCAGTCGTTGTTTGCCTTAATGCCGTAGCCGTAGCAGATGTGTACGGCCGTTTCGCACTTTAAGCCTTCGATAGCGCGCTCAAGTGTCGCCACGCCCCAGTCATTAACTTCATCAAAAAAGACGTTAAACGCAGGCTCGTCAAACTGAATGATGTCCACGCCTGCCGCCTCCAACTCTTTGGCCTCTTGGTTAAGGATTTTGGCAAATTCCCACGCCAACTTTTCGCGGCTTTTGTAGTGACCATCGTACAAGGTATCAATCATGGTCATCGGCCCTGGCAGCGCCCATTTGATCGGCTGGTCGGTCAGTGAACGCAAAAACTTGGCATCGTCAACGAAGACAGGCTTTTGGCGGCTTACATCACCGACCACCGAAGGCACACTTGCATCATAACGATTACGAATACGCACGGTCTCACGGTTTTCAAAATCCACACCGTCTAAATGCTCAATAAAGGTGGTCACAAAATGCTGACGCGTCTGCTCGCCATCACTGACGATGTCAATGCCTGCCAGCAGTTGCTCTTGTAGTGACACGCGCAAGGCATCTTTTTTGGCTTCTGCCAGTGCGTCATCGGCGACTTTCCATGGTGACCAAAGCTTTTCAGGCTCAGCCAGCCATGCAGGTTTTGGCAAGCTGCCAGCGGTAGAGGTCGGTAATAATAAAGTCATGTCGGTATATCTTCTATAAAAGTAATAAGTCGCTTAAAAATGAATGAGCGTGCAATAAAGCAAAGGCACTTATGCCGCGTCTTGTTCAGGCTTATAGTTGGCCGCCCACGTATCCAGGATGTCTTGATACGGCTTGATAAACTGCTCTTCGGTAAACTTGCCTTGCTTGACAGCCATTTGGCTACGCTCTTCACGGTCATAAACAATCTGCGTCAGCGAATAGTCTTGGTATTTTAGGCTTGGCTGATAGACCTGACCTGCCGTTGAATTGGCGTTATAAATCTCAGGACGATAAATCTTTTGGAACGTCTCCATGGTGCTGATTGCACTGATCAGCTCAAGATCGGTGTAGTCGCTGGTCAAGTCGCCCGCAAAGTAAAACGCAAGTGGCGCAGCGCTGCCTTCAGGCTTAAAGTAACGCACAACCAAGCCCATCTTGTAAAAATAATCGTCGGTCAATGAATACTCGTCCTGCTTGTATTCCACGCCCAGCACAGGGTGCACATTGGTGGTGCGATAATAGGTCTTACTGGTCGATACGCTGAGGCAAATCACAGGCTGCTTGTCAAAGTTTTCTTGATACGCGTCTGAGCTCAGCAAGTATTTAAACAATTTGCCGTGCAAGTCGCCAAAACCTTCAGGCGCTTTGGCATTTGGATTTTTGTTAAAGTGCTCTAGCAGTACCACGCTAAAATCATAATCACGCACATAAGAAGAAAAGCTGTTGCCGACCATACCGTCGATGCGCTTGTTTTCTTTGTGGTCAACGATGGTGGTTTGCAGCATCTCAATCACAGGGAACGCATCGCCATTGCCTTCGATATCCATGTTGGCAGACACGATGTCCACTTCGACCGAATAACGATCGGCATTTGGGTTGTCCCAATGCGCCAGTGCGTTAAAGCGGTTATTAATCATGGTAATCGCTTTGCGTAGGTTGTCTTCGCGTGCTTCACCGCGCGCAAGATTGGCAAAGTTGGTCGTCATGCGCGTGCTGCTGGCAGGCTGATAGTTTTCATCAAAACGAATGTGCTTGATTGAGCATGCAAAAGGCTTAGTCATGGTGATTCCTACCCTACAAATTGAGATAACACTGAATGTCTGTATGGGTGTATTAAACCAAATCTCTAACATGAATAAAAACGATATAAACTTATTATAAGTTGAATTTTATTCATTATTAGTAGTTGTGACTTTTTTTAATCATAAATACGTCATTTTCTATTAAAGATATTTTATAGGTAGAAAAAAACCTTAAGACAGCAGCGCTACCATCTTAAGGTTTATTGGTTTTTACTTCTGAAAAATATACATCACCAAAAATCTTACTTTACGCTACACCCCAAACCCACAAGCAATGCTGTTATCTTTTTTATCAAACGTTAAATGCGTAAAGCCCTCGCCCGTCACTTGATAGCCGCTACTATCGTTTTTAGTTACCGTGTTGAAATCATATTTATCCACAGGCAGCGTAAACTCCTTGCGTAATGCTTGCGGATCATTGGCAAAGTATAATTTTAGATGTGACCACTCATACCCACTTAAGTATTCAATCTTATTCAGCGGCCGCCCAAAGGCAGTGGCATTACTGAGCACATACGTCGTGAGAGTTTCTTTATCGGTATTTTCGCCACGATAGCGCGTTTCGGTATCGATAATCGATTGCTGATAAGGTATGGGTAAGCTGCTGGTTGTCGGGTTAGGATAATCACAGCCTTTTTGCATGGATTTGAGATATGGGGTCCAGTCGGTACTGGCTGCCTGCCGCGTTGCACAACTGGTTAGTGATAAGGCGGCGACCATACTGAAAATGATGGCGGTTAGCTTCATGAGTGCCTCCTAACGACAAATCATAAGATATTGTTTGATAGTATCATTACTATAACGTATTGATATATCAGACAATTAAACGATAAGTAAAAAGGCATACACGTTCTATAGCAGTTTGGTTGTGAGATGTATCAAATAACCCCATACGCGGTAGTCGCGTATGGGGTTTTAGATGGACTGCGATAGCTTTTGTCTACTGCTTGGAATGCAGAGCCTACATCATTATAGGTATTTCCACTGATCTCATAGCTTGGCGCTGAAACAGAGCCATCACTATTGATGGTTGCACCGCCACCTAACACGGTCGCCATGCTCTGGCTAGCATTGTAGAGCTGCGAACCATTAACGGCTTGGTTGCTGCTGGCACTGACATTGCCTGTTGCTGCGTTATAAACGGCGCCGGTGATGGTCGCGCTACCTGCCTTTTGTATGATCTATTTCGCATTTTTACCATGCGGCACCAGCCACTTGGCAAACCATCCTGACAAATCATCAATCAAGGTATAAACCACAGGAATCACTACCAAGCTGAGCAAGGTTGAGGTAATCAAGCCACCCAGCACTGCTGCCGCCATCGGACGACGAAACGTGGGGTCTGCCTCACCAAGACCCAGCACCAGTGGCAACATACCAGCGCCCATCGCGATGGTGGTCATAATGATCGGACGCGCCCGCTTATGACACGCATCCATAATCGCCTCAAAGCGAGGCAGTCCGCGATGCTGAGCAATCAGCGCATAGTCCACGAGCAAGATAGAGTTTTTGGTGGCGATACCCATGAGCATAATAAAACCAATCATTGAGGGCATGGACAAGCTGCTGCCCGTCACCACTAAGCCCACGAATGCGCCGCCAATGGATAGCGGCAGCGCCATCAAAATCGTAAAGGGCTGAAGTAAGCGCCCAAAGAGTAAGATCAGTACGCCCAAAATACAGATAATCCCTACCGACATGGCGATGACAAAGCCTTGGAACAGCTCCGCCATGTTCTCTGCCTGTCCTTGCTCGATAATGGTAATGCTGTCGGGTAGCTGCTGCAACGTCGGTGTATTTTTGACGGCGGTCACAAGGTCGCCCAGCTCGCCATTGCGCGGCTGTACGGTGATATTAATGGCGCGCTCACGGTTGAGGCGGCGGATTTGCGCAGGCCCTGTACCGAAGTTTAAATCTGCCACATCGCCGATTTGTACGCCGCCAGCCGTTTTGCTGCTCGGCACATACAGCGACTCTAATTGGCTGATGTCTTCTTTTGCCGCATCGGGCAGGCGCACCACGACGGGGATTTGGCGACTTTCTAGGTTGAGCTTTGAGAGGCGCTGCTCATAATCGCCAACGGTGGCGATACGCAAGGTTTCTGCGATGCTTTGCGTGGTTACGCCTTTATCTGCCATAGCAAGGCGGTCAGGCATGACGGCAAGCTCTTGTTGCGGCAAGCTGCGGTCACTGGTCACCGCACCTGCGATGGGCAAAGCACGAATCTCGCTCATGATTTTTTGTACGGTTTGCTCCAGCACGTCTGGATTGCTGCTGGTCAAAGAAAAGGTATAGCCCGTCTCGCCACCACTCGATAAGCCCACGGTAAAACGCGCACTGGGCACTTGGGTGAGCAAGTCGCTGATTTTGCGCTCAATCTCTGTTTTGGAAATGCGCTCGTCACGCGGCTGCAATACAATGTCTAAGCTGGCGACATTTTCGGTGTTGCCGCCGCCTGAGCTGTTTGATTCAAGCGATGCTGATTGCGCCTGTCCAATCGCGGTAAAGACGTGCGTTACTTCAGGCAGCGCCATGATGCGTTCACGCGCCAGCGCCGCCACGCGTTCAGTGTCTTCAAGCTTGGCATCAGGGGTCAGCTCAATCGCCACGCGGCTTTGGTTGATGTCATTATCAGGAATAAACGAGGTCGGTAGCAATTTCACTAAGGTTAATGACGCCACAAACAATGCTAAGGTCGCGCCAATGGTTATCCAGCGATGGCGCAGTGTCCAGCCCACGATTTTTAAATAGCCCTGCATGATTTTGCCTGTCTTTTCGACATGGTTTTTTTCAGGGCGCAGGATATAGGCTGCCATCATCGGTGTAATCAGACGCGCCACGAGTAAGGAGGCAAAAATCGCCATTGCCGCTGTCCAGCCAAATTGACGGAAAAACTGTCCGACAATACCACTCATAAAGGCGGTAGGCAAAAACACCGCTATCAAGGTAAAGGTGGTGGCAATGACCGCCAGACCAATCTCGTCCGCCGCTTCCATCGCCGCCTCATAGGGCGTTTTACCCATCCTTAAATGGCGCATGATGTTTTCGACTTCCACAATCGCATCATCGACCAACACACCGATGACCAACGACAAGGCGAGCAAGGAGATGATGTTGAGGCTAAAGCCAAACAGATACATGCCCAAAAAGGTCGGAATAACCGACAGCGGCAATGCCACCGCCGCCACGATGGTCGCACGGATGTTGCGCAGGAATAAAAACACCACCACGACCGCCAATACGCCGCCCTCAATCAACATACGGATGGACGACTGATAGTCCTCGGCAACGGGGGTGGCGCGGTCATAGACTTTTTCAATCGTGACGTTGCTTTTTTCTGCTGATAATTTGGCAAGCTCCGCATCGACGCGCTCGGTCACTTCGACCTCACTTGCGCCACGCGAACGGGTGATGTTAAAGGCAACCACCGCATCGCCATCGAGTTTGGCAATTGAGCTGGGGTCAGCGCTGCCATCGGTGATGGTTGCCATGCTGTCCAGCGCGTTGACCCCGCCTGTCGGTACGGCGATTTGTAGCTCATTTAACTCACGACTGTTTTCTGCTGCGCCAAGTACGCGGATAGTCTGCACGCGGTTACCCACTTTGGCTTCCCCGCCTGCGCTGTCTTGCTGAATACCTGCAACTTGCTGAGACAGTTGTGAGATGGACATTTGCAGTCCATTTAAAATATTAGGGTCGGCCGCGACAGTAATCTCACGCTCCAAGCCGCCAATACGACTGACCGAGCTGACGCCCTCAATATCGGACAAGCGCTTGGTCACGGTGTCATCAACGAACCATGACAAGTCTTGCACGTTCATGTTTTTGCCACTGACCGAATACGTCACGACAGGAAAGCCTGAAGTCGATACTTTGGTAATAATCGGGTCATTGGCCGCAGCAGGCAGGTCGCCTTGCACTTCGCTCACCGCTGAGCGCACATCGTCCACCGCTTCTTGCAAATCCTTATCAAGGACAAACTCGGTTGAGATGGTCGCTGCGCCCGTTTGTAAGGTACTGCGAATGTGCTTGATGCCTTCAATACTGGTTAAACGGTTCTCCAACTTTTTTGCCACATCATTTTCTAGCTGGGCAGGCGCAGCGCCAGGCAGCGTGACTGTGACCACGACCGCAGGCAGGTCAATATCAGGAAACTGTTGTACCTTCATCGACTGAAAACCAAACCAACCGCCTAAGGTCAATAAAGTAAACAGTAAAATCGCGACCAGCGGATTTTTGATGGAATACGAGGAGACGTTTAAACTCATGAATTCACCTGCGCATTGGCATTGACGACTTGTACGAGGTCGCCATCACTGATAAAGCTGCCGCCTTGCTTGACCAATTGTACATCACTGGGTAGTGGCTCAGCCAGCACGACATTCGTACCACGGCGTTCGGTAACTTCAACGCGCTGCTGCACGATGCGCCCAATCGTTTTGCCATCGGTGGTTTTTAGGTCGGTCACCAGCATCACATTGTCATAGCCGTCGCTGCTGACAATCGCGGTATTGGGCAGCACTTGACGCTGCTCGTCACCAAATATCAATGAACCCGTCTGGAACATGCCCGCGCGTACGTTATTGCTTGGCGCGAGAGTGGCATAAATCGTGACTTGGCGATTGTCATCGGCGGTCGGTGCGATGCGGCGAACTTGTCCCATCACCGATTGATTGTTCGGTAAGCTGACTTTGACAGGCGTGCCAATGTCAATTTGTGGTAAGCGCTTGGGATCGATATCCGCACGCCATTCGAGCACACCATTTTTGATAATGGTAAATAAAGGGTCATTGCCTGCAACCATACCAACTTCTGCGGTTTTTTCACTGATAATACCGCTCACAGGGGCAATGACTTGTGCGTTTTTGACCGTCAGGCGCTGATTGTTTAAGCGCGCTTGTGCCGCGTCCAAAGTCGCGCGCGCGCGTGTCGCGGTGGTGCGGTAGCGGTCGGCTTCTTGCCTACTGATGGCATCAATATCGACGAGCGGCAAGACACGAGCGGCATCGGCTTCGGCATTCGCAAGACTTGCCTCAGCTTCCGCGACATCGGCTTCAGCTTGGTCCACCTGCTGCTGCATGGCATCGGTATCAAACACCGCGAGCACTTGTCCTGCTTTGACCGTACTGCCCTCTTCGACCAGTACCCGCTCTAGTGCTACGTTATTGACCTTGGCACTGACGGTCGCCACGTCTTTGGCGACAATCGTACCATCGGTGCTTAAGGTATTATCAATGTTGGCTTGGCTGGGAGTCACCGTTTCGACAGACAGTACGGTTTGCGCTGACTCGTTCGCTGCTGTGTCAGCGCTTGCAGCGGTAGGATTGGTAGCTGCCTCATCACCTTGCCCCGACTGTCCCCAATAGCGACCAAGCACCACACCAATGATGAGCACCGCAATCAGCGCAGGTATCAACCACGGCGGCATACGGTTATTGCTCGGCGGCGTTTGTCGATAAGGCGGCACGGTCGTATCCGCTTCAGTATCGGCTGGTGTATAAGCGGGTGGCGTGCTGCTGGGTTCAGGAGACGTCTCAGTGGTTGAGGCAGGGCGCTTGGGGTTGTTGTCGTTCATATCGCTCATCATCCATCTCTGTCATTGGGCATTAGTTGCGCAAAGCGCCGTATCCTGCCATCACATGTTGTTGTGCCTAGTTTTCATTTGCTTAAAAAATAAACGCATGGCGCGCTTAGGCATTGGTATAGCGGGTCGCTTCAGGCATCCAGCGGTGAATCAGTTGACTGACGTCCGCCTTGCGCGCAGGGTTTTGTATCAAGTGCTTGGCGAGATTTTGGGCAATGGCAAACAGCGCCTCATCACGCACAAGGTCGGCTAGATAATAGCCAATATTGCCCGTTTGCCGCTTACCGAGCAGCTCACCAGGGCCACGCAGCTGCAAGTCTTTTTGCGCAATCACAAAGCCATCAGTACTGTCGCGCAAGACATTTAAGCGCTCAATGCCCGTCTCGGATAAAGGCGACTGGTACAGCAGCACACAGTAGCTTTTTACCGCGCCGCGTCCCACCCGCCCGCGCAGCTGGTGCAACTGCGACAGCCCCAGACGCTCGGCATTTTCAATCACCATCAAGGACGCGTTCGGCACATCGACCCCGACTTCAATCACGGTGGTGGCAATCAGCAGCTGAATATTACCTGCCTTAAATTCTTGCATCACCGCTTGCTTGTCCGCCGCTTTCATCTTGCCATGTACCAGCCCGATACGCACATCAAGGCGCTCGCTCAAATCGGCATAAGTCTCTTCCGCTGCCTGCGCATCAAGAGCGCTTGACGCATCGACCAGTGAGCACACCCAGTATGCTTGCCGACCCTCAGCGCAGTTGATAGCGATACGCTCAATCACCGCATCACGGCGCTTGCGGTCGATCATCACCGTGGTAATCGGAGTACGTCCTGGCGGCAGCTCATCGATAACTGAGGTGTCCATATCGCCGTACACACTCATGGCGAGCGTGCGCGGGATGGGCGTCGCGGTCATAATCAGCTGATGCGGTGTGCTGTTTGCCACGCCTTTATTCATCAGTGCCATGCGCTGCTCAACACCAAAGCGATGCTGCTCATCAATAATTACCAAACCCAGCTTGGCAAACACCACCTGCTCTTGAAACAGGGCGTGCGTACCGACCACGATTTGTACCGCATTGTCCGCGACCGCGGCTAAGGCTTCGCGGCGCTCTTTGGCAGTTTGTTTGCCCGCCAGCCAGCCAACCTCAATACCGAGCGGCGCAAACCAGCGGCGAAAGTTTACTAAATGCTGCTCCGCCAAAATCTCTGTTGGCGCCATTACCGCCACTTGCCAGCCACTATCGAGTGCATAGCCTGCCGCCGCTGCCGCCACTAAGGTTTTGCCCGCGCCCACATCGCCTTGTACTAAGCGCAACATGGGCACGGAGGTCGCCATATCACGGACGATGTCTTGTAACACCCGCGTTTGCGCGCCCGTCAATGCAAATGGCAATCCCGCTATCAGCTGCTCGGTTAAGGGACTGTCCGTACCGCACTTGGGCGCTTTGTGCTGATGCAGTTGCTCACGGCGGTACAATAAGCTCAGCTGATGCGCGGTCAGCTCTTCGATAATCAGTCGCTGGCACGCAGCATGGGTGCGCTCTAATAATTGGGTTAATAAATGCTGCTGCTGGGCGCTGCTGGTGTAGGTCGGCGGCGTATGCAAGAGTACTAGCGCCTCAAAAATACTCAAATTATAGACACTTTCAGGTACGCTTTGATGACTCGACGGTACACCCATCGCTAAGGGCAAATGCGCCACTTGGGCAAAGTCATCAGACGTTAATAAAGTCATGGGCAGACCCGCTTGCCGCACCAGCTGGAGTGCCAGTCTTATCAAGGTGCGCAGCTTGTTTTGATGCAGGCCTTTTACGGTCGGATAAATCGGCTGTAGCCCCGCTTGCGTGGCAGCGTTATGACTATTCACAACTTGATATTCAGGATGATGCATTTGCTTACCGTAGCGGGTGATTTTCACCTCGCCGAACAGCTGCAGTTCGCGTCCCGTTTGCATGGTCTGCACCAAACCTGCGTACACCTTAAAAAAACGCAAGGTCAAGCGGTCGCTATCGTCATCAATGACCACACTCATCCCACCGCGCTTGTTTTCAACATGAATCACGCGCCCCAGCACCAGTGCGCTTTGTCCTGACTCAATATCAATAATCGGCACGACACGGCTGCGATCTTCATACGCACGCGGCAGATGCAGCAACAAATCAAAAATCCGCACAATACCCAGCTGCGCGAGCTGCTCAGCAATCTTGCTACCCACGCCTGCCAGCGCCGTCACAGGCATATCGAGCGCGCTGTCTGTGCGCGTGGCAGATGGCGTGGCGGCTAATGTATTGGACGGTGTGGCGGGCATTGACGTCAGTGACATGAGTCTATCCTGATAAAAACCTATAAAAAATAAAAGCGGCGTGCTAGGGCGCGCTTAGCAACAGAAGTCGCCATCGTAGGCACACGCCATGTGATAGCATAAAACCCCTTGCCAAGCACGTCAAAGATGGCGATGATGCGCAAGCACACTACGACCATAGCCCATACGCGCGCCACTGTCCGTTGAGATGATGTATAAGCCACTTTGCCACGCAAGGCTTGTCGGCGAAAGCACGCAGCACATGGACGCAACTTACACAGTTTACAAGGATGCCTGATGCGCACGCTCTTTATTTTTTCTTATTTTCGCGCCGATATCGCCTCAAGCACAATGCGCAGCGCGCTATATCGCGTCCTGATGCTGATTGGCATGACGTGGCTGTTTGCAGGTTGTAGCACGCTGGCGAGCGTTCAAGAAAACGCGCCCGCTGCCATGCCTAAACCGAAAGTTGCTCTCGTCTTGGGCGGTGGTGGGGCACGGGGGCTGGCACATATTGGCGTGATTGCCGCACTTGAAGACGCAGGCATCACTCCTGATATCGTGGTCGGTACCAGTAGCGGCAGCTTGATTGGCAGCTTATACGCAAGCGGTATGGACACCGAGCAGCTGACAAGCCTTGCCCTAAACACCCCAGACAACGCGCTCCTCGACCCTATATTGTCCAATCAAGGCTTTATCGAAGGGATTAAGCTCAAAAACTTTATTAATAACAACGTCGGCGGGCGTCCGATTGAGCGCTTTCCCATCACCTTTGCCGCCGTGGCGACGGACAAGCACCGCTTGACCAAGCACGTCTTTAGCTCAGGCGACGCAGGTCTTGCTGTACAAGCCTCGTGTAGTGTGCCCAATGTCTTTATCGCCCCACGTATTCCTGAAAAGACAGGACGCAAGTATGTGGATGGCGGCGTAGTCAGTCTCGTGCCTGTCGATAGTGCGCGCGACTTGGGCGCTGATATTGTAATTGCTGTTGATGTCACAGACCGTCAACCTGAAACAAGTAACGCCCTACCCACCAGTCTGTGGGGCTGGCTCGATTATACCGTGCTGCCTGCCTCCAAGCGCACACTTGCCGAACGCGCTCGCGCTGATGTGCTGGTTGTGCCGAGTATCGCCCCGATTAAGGGCTTAGGCACACGCCAGCGCCAAGCATTGATTCAAGCAGGCAAAGACGGTACCGAAGCGCTATTGCCTGACATTAAAACTCGCATCGCTGCCCCTGTGACAGATAATAAAGCGCCCTAATTTTTGCTGAAATTTTTTAGACTGGGTTTCTTTAGGTTTTATTTCGTTAATGCGCACGCATAAAAAAAGCATCACAGTCACGCTATGATGCTTTTTTTGTGCTTTATAAATGTGCTTTATAAATAAGGAAAGGTGCGATGGCTTATTTTACTTGAGCGCGATACTTTACCATCACGGTTTCATTGATGCCGACATTTTCTAAGTCCCAACGCACCCCACGATAAAATTTCAACGGAATTTCTTGGGTCTGACCATCGACTTTACCACGTAAAGGCATACGGCTAAAGCGGTTGCCATCAACGCTGCCGTATGGCATGGCTGGCGCGACATCGCCCATCAACTCTACTTGCTCAGGGATAGAGATGGTCACAGTCATCTGACGCACGCGGTCAGGATTATTATTGGTAAAAAAGCCTTGATATTCTAAAACGTCACCTGACTGCAAGCGAGTGGCCGCTGTGACAGGCTCGAGCATTTCTTGACCTGTGGCATCGGTTTTGACGAGCTGGGCGGTAATACGGCTACTGATGGCTTGCTCAGCAGGGCGCGGCGTGTTGGCTGTTTGCGTGAGTGCACCATTATCTAAGGCAGGTTCAGGGGTGGGCAGCATCGCTGAAGCTGGCAGCACGGCCATTACACCGACGAGCGTACCTGCGACCACATGAAACAGACGATGATTGGTCCATGCTGCAAACGGATTGGCAAAATGATTGCTTTTTTTCATAATAATGACGATTCCTAATTGATAGATCAAAAACACAATGCTGTCTAACCAGACGTGCCATACATGTACAGTTGCCCGCGCTTGGCGTAAACGCTGTCCTTAGCTTAGCCCCGCTTAGCATATCAAAAACCAAGCATAGAGACATATACCCCATGTTGCGGTTGTGTATAGGATAATTGTCTGCTCTAGCGCAAATATCCTTAAATAAAAGATAGCTCATACAGCGCTTTTTTGCTATGGTAAATCTTTAGCTTTTCACACAGCGTTCTTCATTTTTTGCTTCTTATTTATCTTTATCGTTTTTTATTATGACTACTAGCGCCATGCCACAAATTAACCCTGAATACGTCCACTGGTTCCGTAACTCTGCGCCATACATCAATACGCATCGCGGCAAAACCTTCGTGATTATGTTTGGTGGTGAAGCAGTCAATCATCCCAACTTTAGCACCTTAATTCATGATTTTGCGCTATTGCACAGCTTGGGTATCAAGCTGGTACTGGTGCATGGCGCACGACCGCAAATCAGCAGTAACTTAAACGATATGGGTATCAAATCACCCATGCACCAAGACATCCGCATTACCCCACGTGATGCCATGCCGTCAATTTTACAGGCGGTGGGTGCCATTCGCTTACAGATCGAAGCACAGCTGTCGATGGGTCTGGCCAATTCGCCCATGTACGGCTCACGCATTGATGCAGTTTCGGGCAACTTTGTGACCGCCCGCCCTTATGGTGTGCGTGATGGTATCGATTACCAAATGACAGGCGAAGTGCGCTCTATTGATGTTGATGCCATCAAAAATAATTTGCAGCACAACCATATTGTGATTTTAGGTTCCATGGGCTATTCGGCGACGGGTGAAGTATTTAACTTACTCGCTGAAGATGTGGCGCTCAGCTCGGCGGTAGCGCTTGGCGCGGATAAGCTGATTTTCTTAGGAGAAGATACAGGTATCAGTGACGGCGACCGTCTGCTACATGAGATGATTCCCAACGAAGTAGATCGCTTCTTACGTGGGCGTGACCTGAATAAAGAGATTAACTATTTCTTGCAGTGTGCTGGCGCTGCGTGTCGTCAAGGGGTGCATCGTACGCACATTATCTCTTATGCCAAAGATGGCGCGCTGCTAGAGGAGCTGTTTACTCGCGATGGCTCAGGAACGCTGATCAGTCACGATCCGTACGAAGAGATTCGCCGTGCCAATATTGATGATGTGGTCGGCTTGGTTGAGCTTTTGACCCCGCTTGAAGAGCAAGGCATCTTGGTCGCCCGCTCGCGTGAGCGCTTAGAGCAAGAGATTGACAACTATAGCGTGATTGAGCGTGACGGTATGATTTTGGGCTGCGCGGCACTGCACCCACTCGATGAGGATTCTGCCGAAGTCGCGTGCGTGGCGGTACATCCTGATTACCGCAGTGGCAACCGTGGTGGCGATTTACTGGCCTTTTTGGAACAGCAAGCACGCAGTCATGGCAGGCACCAACTGTTTGTCTTAACCACACGTACCGCGCATTGGTTTGTTGAGCAAGGCTTTACTGAAGTCAGTGCCGACGCCCTACCTGCTGAACGCCGTATTCAGTATAACAACGGCCGTAACTCAAAAGTTTTCCAAAAAGTTCTCTAAAGACATTTTGGTACATCGGCTATAGCCAAACACGCCAGCCAATAAAAAGCCCCGATATCGTATCGGGGCTTTTTTATACACATGATTCAGCGTATATTTTATTCACTGATTATTTGCTTGGGTTTACTGCTAGCAAGTCTACGGTAAAGATCAGCGTGCTGTTTGGCTCGATACCTGGCGTGCCCGCTTCACCATACGCGATGTCTGCTGGGATAAAGAACTGGTATTTACCGCCTTCTTTCATCAGCTGTAGACCTTCCGTCCAGCCTGGAATGACTTGGTTTAATGGGAACTCGACTGGCTCACCGCGCTCGTATGAGCTGTCAAATACCGTACCATCTAACAGTTTGCCTTCGTAATCGACTTTTACGACGTCAGTCGCTTTTGGTGATTTGCCCGTACCTTCTTTAAGCACTTTATACTGTAGGCCAGATTCAGTTTGCTTCACGCCTTCTTTTTTAGCGTTTGCTGCTAAAAATTCAGCGCCTTTGGTCTTATTGGCTTCTGCACTTTCTTGCATTTCTTTAACGAACTTTTCTTCTTGCTCTTTTTGGTAGTCGGTCAAGACTTTTTGCATCTGCTCTTGGGTCAGTGCCGCGTCTTTACCTTCATAGCCGTCACGGAAGCCTTTTTCAAAGGTATCTAAATTTAAGTCGGTAATGGCATCTTTGTTACCTTCAGCCATCATATACCCAAGGCTATAGCCAACCTTTTCAGCAGCGGTGCTGTTTTCTGTTACAGCAACACTGGTCGCCGCAGTTTCTTGGTTGCCATTGTTGGTGCTGCAACCCGTAGTTAATAGCACAGCGCTGGTTAATGCACTTAAGGTTAACGTGGTAATTTTTTTCATAAGATACTCTCAAGTTGTAAGAACAGTGGCAAGATGTCACAGGCTCGATATCATAACAAATCTAAGTTTTGGCGGCTATCACTGCTGAAAAATTATCGAACTTACGTACAATCTTTGTTAATATTTGCTATTAAAATAACAAGTTATCACACAATGATAGCGCCCCGTTAAACTTTATCTCTTTAATGCCTATCTCTTATCCGCTAAGCTAATCGAACAATAACCATGGCCCCATAGCTAAAAACCAAAGCATTACTTCGTATCCATAACTTTAATGAATACAAAGCCAATCATTGGTTGTGGTCATGTCCTTTGCTATGTGGTGACATCTTTAGAATACATAACGTTTAATCAAAACAATAATACCCGTAACGATTGAATTGTGTGTTTGTTTTTATTGCTCAATGTTACATAAACAGGCGCATAATCATTAAAGGAGGACAGGATGAACCCAATGTACCCAACATTCAATGGATTTTTAGGAGGACCGATAGGCTCAGTAATCGGCGCTATCCTTATCTTAATTATTGGCTTTTTTATTGCTTTAGGCATTGCTGCTTTAGTTCGCAAAGCGCTTGCCAAACTTAACTTAAATCATCGTATGCGTTCATCCACAGGCAAATCATACGATTTAGAACACATCGCTTCTCAAGTTGTTTTCTGGTTTATTCTTATCATTGCCATTTCAGGCGCACTCAATCAATTAAGCCTCAATACCATCTCGACGCCCTTTGCAAATATGGTCAGTCAAGTGCTTGCCTTTATTCCTAATCTGCTTGGTGCGATTGCTATCGGGGTGCTCGGTTGGGTGGTGGCGACCGTGGCACGTACTACCATTAATACCGCATTATCAAAAACCACATTGGATGAGCGTCTAAGTGCCCAAGCAGGCGTAAAACCAATGAGCAGCACCATTGCTGACATGGTATATTGGTTCATTTTATTGGTAGTACTCACTATGGCACTGGGTCAACTTGGTCTAGATGGGCTGTTTGCGCCACTAAGCAATATGGTCAATGACATTCTTGCTGCTCTGCCAAATATCTTTAAAGCCATTGTGGTATTTGCTGTTGGCTATATCATTGCTAAAGTGGTACGCGGTATCGTAACCAACTTGGTTATGTCGTTTGACATTCAGCGTTTGGCCTCAAAAGCAGGTATTAACGAACAAAACAGCCTGCCAAACATTGCAGGTTCAGTAGCATTCTTAGTAGTGATTATTCCAACCATTATTGCTGCATTAGAAGCGCTAAGAATTGAAGTCGTTGCACGTCCTGCAACCAATATGCTTAACAAAATCATGGAAGCCTTGCCAAACATCTTTATGGCAGTGGCGGTACTTGTGATTACTTTTTACGTGGTACGTATGGTGGCAGGCGTGGTCAAAAACTTGCTTGATAATACCGAAGTCAACCAATTACCACGTAAAATCGGTCTACAAGAAACCATGGGCAGTCAAAGTGTGTCTGACCTTGTGAGCCATGCGATTGTTTTCTTCGCCATGTTATTTGCTACCGTTGCCGCTGCTGACTTGTTAGGTTTTGAGCCTATCTCAGCTATCATTACCATGTTCATCGGTTTTGGTGCCAACATTATCCTAGGCGCGATTGTTTTGGTTATCGGTTTTTGGCTTGCCAATGTGGTCGCTGGTGTGGTCGAGCGCTCTGAAAAGGGTTCACAGTTCCTAGCCAACATCGTACGTGTCCTCATTATGGGTCTGGTACTGGCAATGGGTCTAAAAGCGATGGGTATCGCTGACTCTATCGTCAACCTAGCATTTGGTCTGACGCTTGGTGCTGTTGCGGTTGCCTTTGCCCTATCGTTTGGCTTAGGTGGTCAAGAAGCTGCCGCACGTTTCCTACGCCGTATGCAAGACAAAATGGAGCGTGAGCAAGACGAACACAGCGCCAAAGCTGACGCAAATGGCAGCACACAAGATGCCGTAAAAGCCTCTGTCCGTGACAATACGCCAAGTGCCGCGCATTCAAACACGCCAAATCAGTCCTCAACGACCACTGTGAATGAAGACAACATCACACGTGTTGCGCCCCCTGCTGATGCCCGTGAGCGTACGCAGGATACTCATCCAAACATCACGCATTTTGATACCTCGGACAACGATAACGACGACAACAACCGTTATTAGTCCTGATTGGTATTAACAATAAAAAAGACAGCTTCGGCTGTCTTTTTTTATGAACGATAAAAGATAAGTCAAGAGCGTGGCGGGACAGAATAGTGTAACTGTACACTTGGCATGTCTGGTGCATCTGATGCAGGTGCTTGTGCAGCTTTCTGAACTTGAGCATTCAGATGCTTAATTTTTTGTACCATGCGTCGCTCATTTTGACTGAGCGCAGCGACAGGCTGCACCCAAACATCCATATCAACAAAGGTATCTTCGCCTTCAATAATAAAATCAATACCGATCACGACCACTTGCGACAGCTCATCTATGGGCAATCTGACAGCCACATCTTCAGCAATCTTAGCTAAATTAGGCACAATCACCTCACGGCTATGCTGTGCCAGCGTATCGGTGCCATAAAAGATCAGCATATAATGACGACCGAGACGGGTATAAGAATGCTGATGAATCACATAGCCTGCCCGCTGTAGCTCAGAGGGTTGCTCCACGTGTTTGTATAACGTGCGTACCAGCTCATGACGCGAAAACAGCGACTCATCAAACAATACCTGACGGCTGATTTCTGCTTGCAGCATACTCGCCTCGTCTATCTCATCATCAATCAGTGTTTCGGTATGCCGTTCACACAGCGTACTCCATAAGCTGCCTGCCTGTGCCAGCGTATTTTGGGTGTCAGGGTCAGTTAAGTGTGCGCGCATGTGTTTCAAGGCGACATTGGGGGCATCAGCAATACCACTCACTATCAGCGTCTTATCAATGGCTATCGCTTGTGTTAACAGCTCAGGACTTTGTAAAAATTTTGTGAGTAGTGCCTGCTCATTTTCAAAGTCCATGCCATGATGCGCATCTTCACCTAAGATAGAGGCGCGTAGCGCAGCCTCGTGATAGCCCAAAAACTGCCAGATATCTGCAGGATTGGGCAGCTGCGCTAAGATACTTTGCCAATCTTGCCAGCCGAATACTTGTAATAAAGGTATCTGCTGCTCGGTATCTATGACCAGCTCTTCAATAAAATAACGCGCGCCAAAGTGATGTAAAAGGTGCCCGCGCTCGGATGCCCGCACGTCTTGTTCATCTTCTTGGATATCTATGTTTAACACGTAGCGCAGCACCGCATCCTCACCTTGCTGACTGACTTGCTGTTTGTGCCAACTCAGTGCTGCTTTTAGTGCGGTTTGACGGACGCGCATGACCTCATCGTGACTGCTCATGACAGGCGCAAATAGCGTTATGGATAAGACGAGCAGCACCCCTTCGGGCAAAGTGTATTGCTGTACACGCGCCTGATGCGTCATAGAAATATCAAAGCTGGGCAGCGGCGGTGATGTCTGCCAGTAGGACGCTAATGGATTATGCGCGGTGGCTTTTTTTGAGGTATATATCATGAGCTCCGACATTATCTTATCCTTATTCTACGTACTTACGAGCATTTATAAATTGCCTACTGTAACAAACTTCTAGACGTGATTTGGCAAAAACAGATGGCTGACGCTATATATAGATAATGTTACAAGATGGCGCAAGCTATCGATTCTCAAGTTTCGACTTGCTATGATGAATGCACCAACAATAATCAATAATACAAATGAGGATGCTACGCATGAAGCGTTTTAGAGAGACCGTGGTTATTATTACTGGTGCAGGCTCAGGCATTGGCCGCGCTACTGCCCTTCGCTTTGCTAATGAGGGCGCAAAAGTCGTCTTGGTCGGTCGTACTGCCGCGACATTAGAAGAAACGATAGAGCAGCTCCCCCCTGACAGAACTTGGATTCATACCGACCATTATTTAACCATCACTTGTGATATCAGCAAACAAGACCAAGTCGCAGCGATGATTAAACACGTGGTCGACCAATTTGGCAAGATTGACATCTTGGTAAACAATGCAGGCACTGCGGTACAAGGAAAAATCACTGAGTTATCAGACGATGATTGGAAGCAAGCTATTGATACCAACTTAACAGGCACGTTCTATGTCTGCCGCGCTGCTATGCCGCATTTAATCGCCAGCAAAGGCTGTATCGTCAACGTATCCTCTGTTTCAGGTATGGGCGGCGACTGGAATATGCCCGCTTATAATGCCGCTAAAGCAGGTGTAACGAATTTAACGCGCACCCTAGCCCTTGATCATGGTGCCGATGGCGTACGTGTAAATGCGGTCAACCCCAGTGTCACCAAGACCGACATGACTGATGCCATCCAAAGCAACGAAGAAAAAACCAATAAATTCCTCGCACGTTGTCCTCTTGGACGCCTTGCCGAGCCTGAAGACATTGCCGCCGCGATTGCCTTCTTAGCCAGCGAAGACGCACTGATGATTACAGGTGTCAACTTGCCTGTTGATGGCGGTGTCAGCGCGTCAAACGGTCAGCCGCAATTCTAAGGCTAAGGCGGCATTGATTACTATGGTATTGAGGTAGATACACATTATTCCCTGTCTGCCTTAAGATTGACATCCTGTAGCGGCTGCGATAGGCGCTCGGGATGTTTTGGTATCACCCCTTTAAACTGCTGATAGATTTTTGGCAGATCTGCCTCGATATCGCCTGTGGGATATATCGGGGATAAAAACCGTACTTCCTTACTTTTATAATCGAGCGCCACTGGCAGTATCGGCACGCCAGCCCCAAGCGCTAAATAATAAAATCCCGTCTTCCACGTCGTGGTGTATTGCCGCGTCCCTTCTGGTGCTAAACCCAAAAATAATGGCTGATCGGTTTTAAAGCGCTCAATACTTGATTGCAGCACGGAGCCTTTTTTATCCCGATTGATAGGGATGACTCCCATCCAGCGCAGTAGCTGCGCAAAAATAGGTATTTTGAACAGCGTATGCTTACCCATAATATTCAGCTTCAAATCCAATGCAAACAACGCAGGTAGGGCATACAGCGCATCAAAATTTGAGGTATGCGGCAGCCCAAGCACTACTGCCTGCGAGACATTGGGGACAGTGCCTACCGTACGCCAGCCCAAACGATGGAGCAAATATTCTGCCGCCACAGCAGACAGCATATTATTGCGCCGAGGCACCAGATTGCCGATATCTTTTCTACCGAGTGCAGGTAGCGTGTGTGTATTGTTCACAACACGGCTATCGGCATTCGACGCTCGATCAGCGTGACGTTTTGGCTTAAGCGACATAGTGGCACCATGATGAGTAGGCTGTATCTATCATCATAGCAATATTTGGGACGGTACTTTTAGCTTTTCTTACGCCGTCATTTGTATTACTAGCCGCGAATGCAATCTTTGCTTACAGCGCCACATCCGCCAAGTCGCCTTTGTGCTCAAGCCATGACTTACGATCCGCCGAGCGTTTTTTCGCCAGCAGCATGTCCATCACACCATTGGTCAGTATCATGTCATCCATATCCAGCTGTACCAAACGGCGCGTATCGCGGTTCATGGTCGTCTCGCGCAGCTGGTCAGCGCTCATCTCGCCCAAGCCTTTAAAGCGGGTAATTTGCGCTTTTTTATTGCCCGTCACTTTGGACAAAATATGCTCAAGCTCTGGCTCATCAAGTGCATAATGCACCTCTTTACCAATATCCACGCGATACAGCGGCGGCATGGCAACGAACAGATGCCCTGCATCCACTACTGCAGGGAAATGCTTCACAAACAGCGCGCAAATCAAGGTGGCAATGTGCAAGCCGTCCGAGTCGGCATCGGCTAAGATACAGATTTTGTCATAGCGCAGCTCGGACAAATCATCAGATTGTGGGTCGACACCAATGGCAATGGCAATATCATGAATCTCTTGGCTGGACAGCACCGTATCCGACGACACTTCCCACGTGTTCAAAATCTTACCACGCAAGGGCAAAATAGCTTGATAATGACGGTCACGCGCCTGTTTGGCACTACCGCCCGCCGAGTCCCCTTCGACCAAAAACAGCTCTGCCCCATCGCGTAGATCACCACGGCAGTCGGCAAGCTTACCGGGCAGTGCGGGACCTTGAGTGATTTTTTTACGGGCGACTTTTTTGGCAGATTTTAGACGCCGACCTGCACGACTGATTGCCAATTCGGCAATTTGCGTCCCGATATCGGCATGCTGGTTAAGCCATAAGCTAAAGGCATCTTTTGCCAAAGCCGCCACAGCGCCCGCCGCTTCTCGACTTGATAGGCGCTCTTTGGTCTGCCCAGAAAACTGCGGCTCCGAAAAGCTCAAGGATAAAATATAATTGACCCCATCCCACACATCTTCGGCAGTCAACTTAACTTGGCGCGGCAACAGATTGTGAATGTCGCAAAACTCGCGCAGCGCTTCCAAAATCCCTGTGCGCAAACCATTCACATGCGTGCCGCCCTGCGCCGTCGGAATCAAATTCACATAGCTTTCTTGAATCGGTGTGCCGCCCTCTGGCAGCCACGACAGCACAAAGCGAACGCCAGCGCGCTCACCCTCTTTGGCATCGTAGTTGTAATAAAATGGCGTTGCAGGTAGCGTCTCCGCGCTGTCCAACTGCTCGGTAAGATATTCCACCATGCCATCGGTAAATTGCCAAACCACTTTTTCGCCATTAATATCATCGATAAACTCAATGGTCAGACCTGCTGACAAGACAGCTTTGGCTTTTAGCGTGTGCTTAAGCTGTTTTACACTAAATTTTGGCGTATCAAAAAAGCGCTCATCGGCCCAAAAGCGCACCTTCGTACCGCGCTTACGTTTGTTCGAACTGACCGATTCTGTCAAAGGAGTAACAGGTGCACCCTGTTCAAAGGCGATATTGTATTCTGTGGCGTCACGCCATACCGTGACCTCAACACGCGTAGAGAGCGCATTAACAACCGAAATGCCTACGCCATGAAGACCACCCGACACTTGGTAATTGGACGTCGAAAACTTACCGCCTGCATGTAAGCGCGTCAAAATCAGCTCGACACCCGATTGCCCAAACTCAGGGTGAATATCGGTCGGCATGCCGCGTCCATCGTCTTCGACAGACAGCGAGCCATCTTCATGCAGCTGCACTTTGATGGTCTTGGCATAACCAGCAAGCGCTTCATCGACCGCATTATCGATCACCTCTTGCGCCAAATGGTTCGGGCGAGTGGTATCCGTATACATGCCAGGACGGCGACGAACGGGTTCTAGTCCTTCTAAGACTTCTAGAGACTGGGCGTTATATTCACTCACAAAGGCACCTTCAGACAACGATAAATGGTAAATGAAGGGTCATTATAACCAAAAAAGACCTTTATGCATGCAAAAGTACGTTTACTTACGTCATAGCATGTCGCGTCTTATGCCTCTGCCAATGCCAGTAGTTTTGGCAGTAGCTTGGAGAGATGCTCAGCAAAATCACTAAATCGATGATCGCCGCCCGCCTGTACAATGACCTCTGCGCCATGCTGTGTGTAAAAATTAATGGCCAGCTCAGGATTTAATAACTCATCTCCAGACTTAACCACCGCAAGCACACGCTTAGGATAAATAACCTCTGTCAATGAATGCGCGGCAAACCAATCCAAATCGTTACGCGTCATCTGCCAACCACCTGACGTGGTATAGATAGTTTGCTCTTTTGATGACTTTAAGTGCTCATTATTTAAAGAAAAGCGCTGCAAACTGATATGTGGCTGAATGCTGGGATTAATAAGTAAGGCAGGACAACCGATAGTATTGCTCAAAAAGGTCGCAAAATATCCGCCCAACGAACTGCCGACCAATAACGTCTCCTTGGGTGACTCGTTGATAAGTGCCGTAACCTTTTCGACCACCTCAGATGGCGATCTATTTAAATCAGGTCGCATCACCATGATGTTGGGATAATGCTGCTGGCAATAATCAGCAAGCAATTTGCCTTTGGTCGCATTGGCATCACTGTCTAAGCCGTGCAGGTAAATTAGGTTCATGCGTTATCTCGTGTATTTATTATGGTTGTCTGATGTGGGCTATTCATATTTAGCATATCATCCACCAAACAAGAATAATAATAGTAAAACGGCACACTGTTAGTCTGCATTTGCGGCATGATTGTGTTTATATATTCTTTTTTGCTAAAAAAAGGAATAATACTAACAACGATGGAGTCGTCATTGTTCAACAGAACAGTAGGGCTAGGTATTAAGACTTATTGCAGTCTACATATCGAGATTATGCGATTGCTTCAAAATGGGTAGTTGGGATTTGATTTTGAGGAAAATGTTGAGATAAAAGCTTATGCTCTGTTCTCCAACCGTACAAGGCGCTCAATTTCTTGAAATTTTATTCAATATAATTTTTGAAATACCATCCTAACCACTTCTCGTAATTTTATATAAATGCTATCACATTGGACTTTTGAATGGAGAATGCATTTGTCGAAATTCAGGTTTTTCTTGCTTAGGATTATATACTAAAGATTGTTTATCATTATTTACTTTACTACCTAAAATATCTCTCGCTTCACCAAGTGACCAAACTGTAGACAAATCATCAGTTAAATTCCGGTACACGGCATTAAATCCTTTAGGCTCTGTCAGATTATATATAAACTCTGGTAACTTAATCTTGAAGTTATATGCGGGGAGTTTTGGAAGTGCATTTAACGCAGCATAAGTATTATAAACATGCACAAGCTTCGTCACTGGAAAACCTTGGCGTGTGTTTAAACCATATTTAACACGTAGATTGTTTGATGCTTTATTAAAACTTGTAACTAATTTCAAGACCTTTCTATTAACAGATGCTGTTTCAGACTGATCAAATAGTTTTCGAATTTCCCTGATTTGTTCACGAGCTTTTACAAACTCTGGGTTATTGCGTATTGAATATGCAGCAGCAACAATTTGAGAAGGATCTCCAGTTTCCCTTGCAAGCCAAGCAGAAAACATCGGCAATGTTGTAGCTGTTGATACAGACAAACCAGCATTATGGATACTCACTAGGTCTTCTGATGCAACTGTTGAAAAATGATCAACAATATTTTTTGCGTATGAAAAGCCGTAATTACAAGTCTGACTTAAGTAAGTCTGCTGATATGCTTGTCGAATAGGATATAAGAATGTGTCTGCTTGTAGATACCTAGCTGCTAGAGAATAAAAAACTGAACGATTGGCAAGCCATACTAGAGCAGCAACGAACGCTTTGATAGCATTACTTGCCTCACCACTTGACTGGCCACCATTATTCCAACGAGCTTCAGGTACTTTATAACCACTACTAATTGGATTCCCATAACGATCTACTAAAGCTACATGTCCACTCGTACGTTGACCTACTTCTGATGCATCACTTAATTCGGAGAAGATAGACGCAGCAAGATTGCCATATTTTTTGAATTCTTCTGAACCGTTTACTAGTCCTTTTAGAGTTAGATGATAAACACTAGAGCTTATATCCCAAGTGCAGATAATATGTGTTTGAAGCAGTTCAATTAGTTTTTTAAAATCTGAGTTTACAAACTCACCGCCTCTAATTTCAGGACGTATAGAATCAGCTTTTTCTTTTGCTTGTTGCTCTATAATTTCTAAGTTAAAATCACTTTTTTTCAGGAAATCAATGTTGGAAAAAGTGGCTATTCGTGAATCTCTATGCTTTGGAATATAATCATCTATAGCTACAATACGATCATAAAACAAAATAGCTTGTAGATAATTCTCCAATGCTACTATATCTGTATCCGTAGAATCCTTAGATTTCGTAAGAACATTACCACTCAAACGTTCAACCGCTGTAAGCGTAGAATTGTCTACTAATGCATATGTCATTAATCAATACCGCCATCTGAATTTCTTTATGAGTCTTACTACACAATATCAAACACTTGTTTATAGTAGCATAACTTTTTTATTCTGATAAGCAAATGGTTACAAAACCTGTAGATGTAACTAAGATTAAAATAAGGAATCTTAAGCATAAAAAAAGCCCCCAACACTAAGTTGGGGGCTTTTTAGGAAAAAGGAGCTGACGATGACCTACTCTCACATGGGCGAACCACACTACCATTGGCGCTACGATGTTTCACTTCTGAGTTCGGGAAGGGATCAGGTGGTTCC
>NZ_JACDXT010000031.1 GCF_016464015.1 Psychrobacter sp. bablab_jr014 | reverse complement strand
GTTCTACTTCCGTACCACTGACGTAACTGGCGCAATCCAGCTACAAGACGGTACTGAAATGGTAATGCCTGGTGATAACGTTGAGATGGGCGTAGAGCTAATCCACCCAATCGCAATGGACAAAGGCCTACGTTTCGCTATTCGTGAAGGCGGCCGTACGGTAGGCGCTGGTGTTGTAGCAAACGTTCAAGACTAATTTTGAACTTGCTATAGCATACCAATGCTAAAAAGAAGCCACTCGCAAGAGTGGCTTTTTTTGTGGCTGAGATTTTATCCTTTAACTTCTTGTTTTAGATGTTAGCATGAAGTCTAGGAGTAAGACAGGGCACATGAGTGCTTTTCATCGCTTATATTTAGAAAAAATTATCTAAACTGTCAGATTAATTGATAATTTAAGATTGCAATATTTTATCGTGATTGCTATATTATGCCCTCATGTGACAGACAGCACTTTTGGCACAGATATTTATAAGCAATTGTCCTAATTTTTAGTAAAAATGACGATAAAGGCTTGATTTGCCATTTAAATATTGTATAATGCTGTCCTTTAACATCTATAGGCGATTGGCTCAATTGGTAGAGCATCGGTCTCCAAAACCGAGGGTTGTAGGTTCGAGTCCTACATCGCCTGCCATCTTTTATATCATATCTTTGCGGTACTCTTTTATCTCCGAAGCGAGTCCTTTATGAGCAATAATCAAGATAACCTCGAGACTAAGTTATCTGATGCTAAGGCAGTTGCTAACGGAATGCTCAGCAAAAACAAGCGTCAGAATGTGAGCAATACCAGCGCCGTTGAAGTCGCAAAGACGAGTTCAGCCAAAGATATCGTATTGTGGCTTATTGCGATTGCTGCTTTGATTGGCGCAACGCTTGTAAATCAATATCTGCCTGGTTATTGGCAAGCAGCCAATGATTTATGGGTGCGTATTGGTATTATTGTTGCTCTGATTGTATTTGCCCTTATTTGTTTGGCGATGACGCATCAGGGTCGCGCCTTTAAAATTTTGTTAAAAGATGCCGTGATTGAATTGCGCCGAGTGACATGGCCGAGTAAAGATGAGACGGTACAGTACACTTGGCAGGTTATCGTAGTGATTGCCATTGTCGGGTTCTTTGTTTGGTTGTTAGATAACTTTTTTAACTGGTTTGTGGGCTTGTTTATTGGCTAAGTCCACCAGTAAAGAGAGTGATACAACTTATTTAGCCGTTTGATTCAAAATTTATTTATAGCGATTAGGAGCGTGGCATGCGTTGGTATATTGTCCAAGCGTTTTCAGGATATGAAAAACAAGTTCAGCGTTCATTAACTGATCGTATTAAGCGTAGCGATTTTGCAGAATCTTTTGGTGATGTTTTAGTGCCCACCGAAGAAGTCGTCGAAATGAAAGACGGCAAAAAACGCAAAAGCGAACGTAAATTTTTCCCAGGTTACGTGCTTATCCAAATGGATATGAACGATGACACATGGCACATTGTCAATGAATGTCCGCGTATCATGGGTTTTGTTGGTGGTACACCAGAGGCGCCAGCGCCGATTACCCAAGTTGAAGCAGACCGTATCTTAAACCGTTTGAATCAAACTGAAGTTGCCCCACGTCCGAAGACGTTGTTTGAGCCAGGTGAAGAGCTGCTTGTTATTGACGGTCCGTTTACTGACTTTAAAGGTATGGTCGAAAAAGTCGACTATGAAAAGTCAAAGCTACAGCTGACCGTAAACGTATTTAATCGACCCACTCAGGTCGAACTTGAGTTTAGTAAAGTTGAAAAACTGGACTAAATATTCATAACCACAGGGGAGCTGTTGTGCTGCATCACGGTGCATCACTGGCGTTATCACCCATTTAGGAGACAATCATGGCTAAGAAGATTGATGGTTACATCAAACTGCAAGTGCCTGCAGGTAAAGCAAACCCATCACCACCTATCGGTCCAGCATTGGGTCAAAAAGGTGTGAACATCATGGCGTTCTGTAAAGAATTCAACGCTGCGACTGCTAACCAAGAGCCAGGCTTGCCAATCCCTACCGAAATCACGGTATACAATGATAAATCATTCACATTTATCATGAAGTCGCCACCAGCAGCATACTTGCTACGTAAGGCCGCTGGTATTGCTAAAGGTTCAGGTACGCCAAACACTGCTAAAGTCGGTAGCGTAACTCGTGACCAATTAGAAGAAATCGTTAAGACCAAAGACGCAGACTTGACTGCTGCTGATCTTGACGCAGCGGTTCGTACCATTGCTGGTACTGCTCGTTCAATGGGTATTACCGTGGAGGGTGTATAATGTCTAAGTTAACCAAACGTCAAAAAGAAATCCAAGGTCGTTTTGATAGCGAAAAACAGTACACTATCGACGAAGCGGTACAAATCCTAAGCGATTTGCCACCTGTAAAATTCAAAGAGTCTATCGATATCGCTGTAAACCTAGGCGTTGACCCACGTAAATCTGACCAAGTCGTTCGTGGCGCAACCAACCTACCAGCAGGTACTGGTAAAACCAAACGTGTCGCTGTATTCGCTCAAGGCGCAGCTGCAGAAGCGGCTAAAGAAGCAGGCGCTGACATCGTTGGTTTTGAAGACCTAGCAGAAAGCATCAAAGCTGGCAACATGGACTTTGACGTTGTTATTGCTGCACCAGACGCTATGCGCGTTGTTGGTCAGCTAGGTACTATCTTGGGTCCACGTGGCTTAATGCCAAACCCAAAAGTCGGTACCGTAACGCCAAACGTTGCTGAAGCCGTTAAAAACACCAAAGCAGGTCAGGCACAGTATCGTGTAGACAAAGCGGGTATCATCCACGCGACTATCGGTCAAGTTGGCTTTACTGCTGAACAAGTTGAGCAAAACGCACAAGCGATTATCGCTGATCTTAAGCGTGCGAAGCCCGCAACTTCTAAAGGTGTTTACATCAAAAAAATCACCTTGTCTAGCACCATGGGTCCTGGTTTGACTATCGATCCAGTACCATACCGCGTTGCTAAATAAGATATTGCTCATTTAAGCAATAACGATAAAAGAATTTAATGAATTAGGTCAGCGTAGTGAACGCTACGCTGTCTAAGACCGTAGGTAAAAAACAGGACAACCCTTGTGGTTGGGCGGTTTTTGTTAATCGATTCAGATGAAAATCTAGGTTGGCCTACGCAGACGGTGACCCAAACAGCTTATGATAAGAGATGATAGATAAGTTCTACAGCTCACGTCATTCTGATAATGGTGCCGTAATCAGTCGCTATCAGTAGCTGGTACTATTGCTGATAGTGTGTCGTATCAAGTCGATGATAGAACAGGGGTGTGAGTAATCTTGCCTCGTTTTATGATTGATAAGATTAAGGAGTCAACTTATGGCATTAACGCTAGAACAAAAACAACAAGTTGTGGCTGAAGTGTCTGAAGTTGCTGCTAATGCTTACTCAGCGGTAGCTGCCGAATATCACGGTATTAGTGTTGCAAAGCTTACTGAGCTTCGTGTACAAGCCCGTGAAAAAGGTGTCGTTTTGAAGGTTGTGAAAAATACCCTAGCAAAACGTGCTTTTGAAGGCACAAAGTTTGAGTGCATGTCAGACAGTCTGACTGGTCCTTTGCTTTTGGCATTCTCAATGGAAGATTTGGGTTCTGCTGCTAGAATCGTTTACGAATTTAGCAAAGACAACAAAGCCCTTGAGACCAAAGCGGTATCAGTTGGTGGTGAACTATTTGGTCCACAAGAACTAGAACGCGTATCGAAGCTACCAACTCGCGACGAAGCGCTTGCTATCTTGATGGCAACCATGAAAGCACCAGTGACCGAGCTTGCACGTACTTTGAAAGAAGTACCAGGCAAATTCGTTCGCACCGTAGCAGCAGTCAAAGACGCAAAAGAAGCTGCTTAATTGCTTGTTGTAATCACTTGTTAATATTGCAAGTAATCATAGCTAACCTTTTTTACGCATGGCTACAGGCAATAGTAAAATCATTTAATTTTTATCAGATAACGGAGAGTTCCCATGGCACTATCTAAAGAAGATGTGTTAAACGCAATCGCTGAAATGTCAGTAATGGACATCGTTGAACTAATCAGCGACATGGAAGAAAAATTCGGCGTAACTGCTGCTGCTGCTGTTGCTGCTGCACCTGCTGCTGCTGAAGCTGGCGCTGCTGCTGAAGAAAAAGACGAGTTTGACGTAATTCTTGCTGGCTTCGGCGACAAGAAAGTTGCAGTAATTAAAGCTGTACGTGAAGCTACTGGCCTTGGCTTGAAAGAAGCTAAAGACCTAGTTGAAGGCGCTCCTGCTCCAATTAAAGAAGGCGCATCTAAAGCTGAAGCTGAAGAGTTGAAGAAGAAACTTGAAGAAGCTGGTGCTTCTGTTGAACTAAAATAAGTTTAACAGCGCTATAAAAAGAGCTGGTAATGCCTTGCATTATCAGCTTTTTTTTATTATAATCATCAGCTTGACCTTTTGTGTCTGCCAACATTCGTATGCATTAACGGTGGATACCCATCAAAAGGACAGACGATATACATGCACGCAAAAAAGCCAGTGTTTGACTATTAAAGACGATGAGCTAAACGTCATAGGATGTTTGGCATTTTTTCGTGTCTGTGCGCTTTTCCATTAACGACAACGTTAATATTGTTTCTAACCCATATTGATTCCCTTAGCATGATTGTACTGTTGGTGCAGGGTCATACACAGTATAGTTCACTGACGGTATCATTTGGTATCTAGGCTGTAGATGACTAAAGACAGCAAACTAAAATCAGGATATGATTGAGTATTTTTTATAAAGTGACATAAATTTTGGACTAAGACCCGAGAAGCTTGCTTCTATAGTCGATTATAGGTTGTTGTCATAGGTAAATATTACTAAGTAACGGTTGTGATTACAGCCGAGGTTTCTTTTATTATCGTCTACGTTACCAAATTTGTATAGCACCTATGGTCTCTATGCAAACCGGTCACGCTTTCAATTTGTTTTCACGTCTACTGTAAGGACTCTCGATGGCATATTCTTATACTGAAAAAAAGCGTATTCGCAAAAGTTTTGCCGAATTGCCCACTGTAATGGACATTCCTTATCTGTTGTCTATTCAGGTAGATTCTTATGAGCACTTTTTGCAAGAGCACAAAAAGCCGAAAGCTCGTGAGAATATTGGTTTACAAGCTGCGTTTTCTTCTATTTTCCCTATCGAAAGTCACTCAGGCAATGCTGAGTTGCAGTTTGTGGAATATCATTTAGGTACGCCTGAGTTTGATGAGCGTGAATGTATTTTACGCGGTTCAACTTTTGCAGCGCCAATGCGTGTCAAAATCCGCTTGATTATCAAAGATAAAGACAGCAAGGACAAAGACAGCAAAGCGGCGATCAAAGATATCCGTGAGCAAAGCGTATACATGGGTGAAATCCCATTAATGACCGACAATGGTACCTTTATTATCAATGGTACTGAGCGTGTCATCGTATCACAGCTTCACCGTTCACCTGGCGTTTTCTTTGACCATGACAAAGGTAAGTCACATTCAAGTGGTAAGGTGCTGTACAACGCACGTATTATCCCTTACCGTGGCTCATGGCTTGACTTTGAATTTGATGCCAAAGACTTGGTATTTGCACGTATTGACCGTCGCCGTAAACTATTGGCATCTATTATTTTGCGTGCCTTGGGTCTTGAAACTGCTGAAATCTTGGATATTTTCTTTGATAAAGTGGCAGTTTATAAAGGCGAAGAGCAGTTTGAGATTGATCTGGTTGCCGACCGTCTACGTGGTGAGATGGCGCAGTTTGACATCGTATCACCTGATGGCGATGTGATTGTTGAACAAGGCAAGCGTATCAATGCTCGCCGTATCCGCCAGCTTGAAGAAGCGGGCATGACCAAGATTGCTGTGCCTGATGAGTACCTATACGAGCGTATCTTGGCAGAAGATATCGTGGTAGATGATGAAGTCATCGCCCGTGCCAATACGCTAATTGACCATGAATTATTGGTCAAGCTAAGCAATACTGATATTAAAGAAATCAGCATTCTGTTCACCAACGATATCGACCAAGGTACTTATATTGCCGATACTTTGCGTGCTGATACTACCTCAAGCCGTGAAGAAGCACTGATCGAAATCTACAAAGTCATGCGTCCAGGTGAGCCACCAACCGTCGATACTGCTGAAAAGCTGTTTGAGAGCATGTTCTTTAACGCAGATCGTTATGACTTGTCTAACGTCGGTCGTATGAAGTTCAACCGTCGTCTAGGTCTACCGTTTGAAAATACCGATGATCCAGACGTACAGCGCGAGCGCAGTGTACTGACCAATGATGACATCATTAATGTGCTAAAAGAGCTGATTGAGATTCGTAACGGTCGTGGTGAAGTCGATGATATCGATCACTTGGGTAACCGCCGTATTCGTTCAGTGGGCGAGATGGCAGAAAATCAATTCCGCGTGGGTCTGGTACGTGTTGAGCGTGCAGTAAAAGAGCGTCTAAGTTCAGCTGAATCTGACAATCTATCGCCGCAAGATTTGATCAACTCAAAACCTGTTGCTGCTGCAGTTAAAGAATTCTTTGGCTCAAGCCAGTTGTCACAGTTTATGGATCAGAACAACCCGTTGTCTGAGATTACCCATAAGCGCCGTGTATCAGCACTGGGCCCAGGTGGTCTAACGCGTGAGCGTGCAGGCTTTGAAGTACGTGACGTACACGATACTCATTATGGTCGTGTGTGTCCGATTGAGACGCCTGAAGGTCCAAACATTGGTTTGATTAACTCGCTAGCGGTATTTGCGAAGACCAACAGCTTTGGTTTCCTAGAGACTCCATACCGCCGCGTTGTAGATGGTAAAGTAACTGATACCGTTGAATATCTATCAGCGATTGAAGAAGTCGGTACGGTCATCGCACAGGCTGACTCGCCAATGAACGAAGACGGCGAGCTGAGCGAAGAGATGATCAGTGTACGTAGCTACGGTGAATTCGTGCGTATGCCTGCTGAAAAAGTCACGCATATGGATGTGTCACCAAGTCAGGTTGTTTCAGTTGCTGCAAGCTTGATTCCATTCCTAGAGCACGATGATGCTAACCGTGCCTTGATGGGCTCGAACATGCAGCGTCAGGCCGTACCAACCCTACGTGCTGACAAACCACTTGTGGGTACAGGCATGGAGCGTCACGTTGCACGTGACTCTGGTGTGTGTGTGATTGCTAAGCGTGGTGGTGTGATTGAAGACGTTGATGCGTCACGTATCGTCGTTCGTGTACATGAAGACGAGATGACGGCAGGTGAAGCGGGTATTGATATCTACAACCTAATCAAATACACGCGTTCGAACCAAAACACCTGTATTAACCAGCGCATTATCGTCAACCAAGGTGATGAAATTGCCTCAGGCGATATCCTAGCTGATGGTCCATCAACCGATTTGGGCGAATTGGCACTGGGTCAGAACATGCGTGTGGCGTTCATGCCTTGGAACGGTTATAACTTCGAGGATTCAATCCTCCTATCAGAGCGTGTGGTAAAAGAAGATCGCTTTACCACTATCCACATTCAGGAACTGACCTGTGTGGCGCGTGATACCAAATTGGGTCAAGAAGAAATCACTGCCGATATTCCAAACGTTGGTGAAGCTGCACTGTCTAACCTAGACGAAGCGGGTATCGTATACATCGGTGCTGAAGTCGATGCAGGCGATATCTTGGTTGGTAAAGTGACGCCAAAAGGTGAAACGCAGCTAACGCCAGAAGAAAAGCTACTGCGTGCTATCTTCGGTGAGAAGGCCGCGGACGTGAAAGACACCTCACTACGTGTACCGACCTCAAGTAAAGGTACGGTTATCGACGTGCAGGTCTTCACTCGTGATGGCGTAGAAAAAGACGCCCGTGCGCGCTCTATCGAAAAATCACAGCTGGACAGCTATCGCAAAGATTTAAAAGAAGAGCTGCGTATTTTTGAAGAAGCAGCACGTGGTCGTATCAGCAACTTGCTAGACGGTCAAAAAGTCAGCGGCGGCGCGGGTCTAAAAGCGGGTACCGTCGTGTCAGCGGCAGACATGAAAGACATGACGCTTGAGACTTTGCTGGACATCCAGCCTGTCGAAGAAGAAATCTCAGAGCGCTTGACGCAAATCTCAGATTACTTGGTCGATAAGCAAAAAGACATCGACACCAAGTTCGCTGAGAAAAAACGCAAGCTGACTGCTGGCGATGATTTGGCGCACGGCGTACAGAAGATTGTGAAAGTCTACTTGGCCGTAAAACGTCGCATCCAGCCTGGTGATAAGATGGCGGGTCGTCACGGTAACAAAGGTGTTGTCTCACGCATCATGCCTGTAGAAGACATGCCATACGATGAGAACGGCAACCCTGTTGACATCGTCTTGAACCCACTGGGTGTACCATCACGTATGAACATCGGTCAGGTACTTGAGACGCATTTGGGTATGGCAGCCAAAGGCTTGGGCGAAAAAATCGACAACATGCTAAAAGCACAAGCGGCCATCAATGAGCTGCGCGAGTTCTTAGACAAGATTTATAACCAAGTCGGCGGCGAGCGCGTTGATCTTGACAGCCTAAGTGATGATGACATTTTAGCGCTTGCAGGCAACCTACGTGGTGGTGTGCCTATGGGTACCGCTGTATTTGATGGCGCACGTGAAGAGCAAGTGAAAGAGTTGCTTGAGCTTGCAGGTCTTGATAGAGATGGTCAGCAGGTATTGTATGATGGTCGTACCGGTCAGAAGTTTGACCGTAAAGTGACGGTCGGTTACATGTACATGCTCAAATTGAACCACTTGGTCGATGACAAAATGCACGCCCGTTCAACTGGTTCTTATTCACTGGTTACGCAGCAGCCATTGGGTGGTAAAGCTCAGTTCGGTGGTCAGCGCTTTGGTGAGATGGAAGTGTGGGCGCTAGAAGCATACGGTGCAACCTACACCTTGCAAGAGATGCTCACAGTGAAGTCGGATGATGTTGAAGGTCGTACGCGCATGTACAAAAACATCGTCGATGGCGAGCAATACATGGATCCAGGCATGCCTGAGTCGTTCAACGTATTGACCAAAGAAATCAAATCACTAGGTATTAATATTGAGCTAAAAGAGACCCACTAAGCCGCTATCGTTATTTGATATCGCCTTAACGGTCACACCAAAGCAGTGCGCACACGCGGCTGCTTTTGGTGGTTTATCTCATTCTTATGCATTGCCTTCAGTCGTCTGGTAAGCTTATCGCAAGCCATCAGAGGATTATAAAGATAACGGAGAAGCAACTTGAAAGACTTACTCGATATTATGCAAAGCCCTGCCGGCAACGGCAGCCGTGAATTTGACAGTATTCAAATTACGCTTGCTTCACCAGACACCATCAAGTCATGGTCACATGGTGAAGTTAAAAAACCTGAAACCATCAACTACCGTACGTTCAAGCCTGAGCGTGATGGTCTGTTTTGTGCCAAAATCTTTGGTCCAGTAAAAGACTTTGAGTGTCTGTGTGGTAAATACAAGCGCCGCAAGTTCCAAGGCGTGATTTGTGAAAAGTGTGGCGTAGAAGTCACCACTGCAAAAGTACGTCGTGACCGTATGGGTCATATTGACCTAGCAAGCCCAGTGGCACATATTTGGTTCTTAAAATCACTACCAAGCCGCATTGGTCTACTGCTTGACATGACGCTACGTGACATCGAGCGCGTATTGTACTTTGAAAGCTACATCGTGACCGAGCCTGGCATGACCAGTCTTGAAAAGTACCAGCTGCTAGATGACGAAGATTACTTTAAAGCGCTAGAAGAGTTTGGCGATGAATTCGTTGCCAAAATGGGTGCTGAAGCGGTTCAAGACTTGTTAAAAGACATCGATATCGATGTTGAAATTGACGAGCTGCGTGAAGCGATTCCGCAAACTGGTTCTGAAACCAAGCTTAAAAAGATGTCAAAGCGTCTAAAATTGCTTGAAGCGTTCCGTGACTCAAACAACAAGCCTGAGTGGATGGTCATGACCATTTTGCCAGTCTTGCCACCTGATTTGCGTCCACTTGTACCGCTTGAAGGCGGACGTTTTGCCACGTCTGATTTGAACGACTTGTATCGCCGCGTCATCAACCGTAACAACCGTCTAAAGCGTCTGCTTGAGCTGAGCGCACCTGACATCATCGTACGTAACGAAAAGCGTATGCTGCAAGAGTCGGTCGATGCCCTACTAGACAATGGTCGTCGTGGCCGCGCCATCACTGGCAGTAACAAGCGCCCACTAAAATCACTGGCTGATATGATCAAAGGTAAGCAAGGTCGTTTCCGTCAGAACCTTTTGGGTAAGCGTGTGGACTACTCTGGTCGTTCGGTGATTGTTGTGGGTCCAACCCTACGTCTGCATCAGTGTGGTCTGCCTAAAAAAATGGCACTTGAGCTGTTCAAGCCGTTCACCTACTCAAAACTTCTATCGCATGGTATGGCAACCACCATCAAAGCGGCGAAGAAAATGGTTGAGCGTGAAGAGCCACAAGTATGGGATATGCTAGCGATGGTTATTCGCGAACACCCCGTGCTGCTAAACCGTGCACCAACCTTGCACCGTTTGGGTCTGCAAGCGTTTGAACCTGTATTGATTGAAGGTAAAGCGATTCAGTTGCACCCATTGGTATGTACCGCGTTTAACGCCGACTTTGACGGTGACCAAATGGCAGTACACGTACCATTGACCCTAGAAGCGCAGCTAGAATCACGCGCCTTGATGATGTCGACCAACAACATCTTGTCACCAGCGAACGGTGATCCGATCATCGTACCGTCTCAAGACGTTGTACTGGGTCTGTACTACATCAGCCGCTCATCAATCAATGCTAAAGGCGAAGGCATGATTTTCTCGTCAACCAATGAAGCATTACGTGCCATTGGTTCAAATGACTTACATGTTAACGCCAAAATTAAAGTGCGTGTGACTGAAGTCTTGTTTGATGAAGACGGCAACGAGACGCAAACCACCAGCTTAAAAGAAACCGTAGCAGGTCGTTTGCTGATTTGGAATGTTATGCCAAAAGGTATGACGTTTGAAGAGTGCAACCAAGAGATGACCAAGAAAAACATCTCTCGTTTGATTAACTCTTGCTATCGTAAACTTGGCGTAAAAGACAGCGTTATGTTTGCTGACCAACTGATGTATCTTGGTTTTGCGCAAGCGACATTGTCAGGTGTGTCTATCGGTATCGAAGACATGGTCATTCCGCCGCTGAAAAAGCAAATCATTGACGCGGCTGACGCTGAAGTACGTGAGATTGAAGACCAGTTCGAACAAGGTTTCGTAACTGCGGGTGAGCGCTATAACAAAGTTGTCGATATTTGGTCACGTACCAACGATAAAGTTGCTAAAGCGATGATGGACAACTTGGCGACGGACAAAGTCACCAACGCAAAAGGTGATGAAGAAGAGCAAAAATCATTTAACTCTATCTTTATCATGTCAGACTCAGGCGCTCGTGGTAGTGCCGCGCAGATTCGTCAGCTTGCTGGTATGCGTGGTCTGATGGCAAAACCAGACGGCTCAATTATTGAGACACCAATTAAAGCGAACTTCCGTGAAGGCTTGACCGTACTTCAGTACTTCATCTCAACGCACGGTGCGCGTAAAGGTTTGGCCGATACCGCTCTAAAAACTGCGAACTCAGGTTATCTGACTCGTCGTTTGGTTGATGTGGCGCAAGATTTGGTCATCACCACTGATGATTGTGGTACCGATCAAGGCATACTCATGACCCCGCATATCCAAGGTGGCGAGATCATTGAGAAGCTTGGCGACTTAGTACTGGGTCGTGTGACGGCGCGTGATGTGACGTACAATGATGACGCAAGCAAAGTCTTGATTCCAGCAGGTACGTTGATTGATGAGCAGTGGGTACAGATTCTAGACGACAATGCGATTGATGACATTTGGGTACGCTCAGTCATTACTTGTGACGTGGCGCATGGCGTTTGTTCACAATGTTACGGTCGTGACTTGGCTCGTGGTCACAAAGTGAATATCGGTGAGTCTGTGGGCGTTATGGCGGCACAGTCAATCGGTGAGCCAGGTACTCAGCTGACCATGCGTACGTTCCACGTTGGTGGTGCGGCAAGTTCTGCATCTGTAGATAACAGCATTTCTGTACGTAACGCTGGTCAAGCGCATTTCCACAACATGAAGACCGTAGAGCACACTGATGGTCACTTGGTTGTGGTATCGCGTTCAGCTGAAATTGCGTTGACCGATGAGCTAGGTCGTGAGCGTGAGCGTTATAAAGTGCCTTACGGTTCAAGCGTTCTTGTGAAAAATGGCGACAATGTGGACGGCGGTCAAACCATCGCCAAATGGGATCCGCACACGCACCCAATTATCACAGAATTCGCGGGTAAAGCACGCTTTAGTGACATCACTGATGGCTTGACTGCAACCGTTAAGATGGACGAAGCGACAGGTATGAGCTCATTTGAGATTCTAGCCACGCGTGACCGTTCAAGCGCTGCAAAAGACTTGCGTCCAGCGATTATCTTGACGACTGATGAAGGCAAAGAAGTGGTTTACTTCTTACCTGCTGAGACGGTAATCCGCGTGAGCGATGGTGAAAACATTGCTGCAGGTTCGGTATTAGGCCGCGTACCACAAGCGTCATCAGGTACCAAAGATATTACTGGTGGTCTACCACGTGTTGCTGACTTGTTTGAAGCACGTCGTCCGAAAGACCATGCGATTATGGCAGAGATGACAGGTGTCGTAAGCTTTGGTAAAGAAACCAAAGGTAAAAACCGCTTTATTATTACCAATGAAGACGGCGAGACGCACGAAGAGCTGATTCCAAAATGGCGTCAGATCAACGTCTTTGAAAACGAAACCGTTGAGCGCGGTGAGGTCATCGCTGATGGTCCACAAAACCCGCACGATATTTTACGTCTAAAAGGCGAGACGGCACTGGCAAACTACATCGTCAACGAAGTACAGGACGTTTACCGCTTGCAGGGTGTAAAAATCAACGACAAGCACATCGAGGTCATCATCCGTCAGATGCTGCGTAAAGTTGAGATTACCGATGGCGGCGACTCAAGCCACTTCAAAGGTGATCAGGTGGAATACGCTGATGTGAAAGCCTTGAATGAGAAGCTAGAAGCAGAGGGTAAATTCCCAGTACAGTATGAGCGTCAATTATTGGGTATCACCAAAGCCAGCTTGGCAACTGAGAGCTTTATCTCAGCGGCATCATTCCAAGAAACCACGCGCGTACTGACAGCAGCAGCGGTCACTGGTAAGATTGATGACCTACGCGGCTTGAAAGAAAACGTCGTGGTTGGTCGTTTGATCCCTGCTGGTACTGGTTTGGCATATCACAATGCGCGTAAAGAGAAAGCTGAAGAGAACTTTAGCGATAACGACTTGAGCGCTGCCTTTGATATGTCTGCAACGACAGATAGCAAAGATTTTGCCAGCTTTGATGAAGCCTTTGCTCAAGAGTTGAACCAAGACAGCCAGTAATCATCTCGTATTATTTTGTATTAAAAAAAGCCAGCCACCGTGCTGGCTTTTTTATTGTCTATCAAGGCGTGCTATGATGTCTGTCAGATATTTTCTTTGCTACAACCTATATGTAGCTACCGGTCATAACACAAGGAGGCGATATGGCTAAAACCAATCCTGCCGCGCAGTACCACAGAGAGCGTACCAATCAAAAGCTGTATTTTTGTCGTTTGGCTTGCCAAGCAGCTGATGGTACGGCAGACAAACAGCTGTATCAAGCACATTGTGAAAATGCAATTTTCCATTTATATGGTACGTTTTTGGCTTTTTTGCAGGAGCTGGGTCAATATTATGATGTGTCACTGGGCACACCGAGTATTGAAGCGATTGAGTCTGCGTTAGCAGCGCGTACGCAAATCTCACCTGAGATAAACCGCTTGCAGCAATTAAAAGAAGCAGGATTTTTAGCAGATATTGTGCATGCTTATGAGCGCTGCTTACAGTCAGGGTACGATGGGGCGCAGCAGGTGACACCAAAAACACAAGACAAAGATATCGTAATAAACGTGGTGACACTGTCTAATAGCTGGCTGCCTGATGACAACAGTATCCGCGAGTGGCGACAACAGCTGCTTGAGCTGATTGATAATTTGCGCGAGGGCATGCAAAGTTATTAGCCCATTTAGCTATAAGCGTTTGCATTGAAAACACGCCCTAATAGACATAAAAAAAGCTTACGTTTGATGTAAGCTTTTTTATCTTAGGGGTATATCATTCGGGCATTGGTGGGATTTCTTGTGCTGTTGTGGTCACTAGAGGTTGCGTACTACCAATACTGCTGGTATTGGTCGCTTCCTCAAGCGTGTTACTTGTAACAGGCTCAGGTAGCGGACGACGTTGAGTGACTGGCGTGACAGGCTTTTTATTTTGTGCAGGAACATTGGCGGCACGTGCATTGCTTGTGGTTTTATTGGTCAGCTCAATCACCTGTGCCTCTTGTTGCTCTGACTTGGCACGGTTATTTAAAGAGACCCACTGCGCTGGCGTATCTTTTAATGCTGTCCGCATAAAATCAATCCATACAGGCAGGGCAGCAACGCCGCCATACTCGTGGCGACCCATGGTGGTCGGCTGGTCAAAACCCATCCATACTACAGTAGCATTGGTCGGGTGAAAGCCTGCAAACCATGCATCTTTGGCTTCGTTGGTTGTCCCCGTTTTACCACCAATGTCATCACGACCGAGCGCACGGGCACGTACTGCGGTACCATGGCGTACCACATCACGTAAAATACTCGCCATATCATAAGCGACTTGCGGCTTTAAGATACGCGGTGCTTGCTCAGCGTAGAGAGGCGTTGGTTTTGGTGCGTTCAGACGGTCAGCCACTGGGCTAGCGTCATATGTTTGTAGGCGTTCGCGTTCAGCGGCTGTTTCTTCGGTCTCTGACGTTTCTTCTGTAGCTTTATTTTCAGCGTTTTCTGCTTCAGCAGCCAATCTTTTTTGCTCTGCTTGCTTGTCTGCATCAATTTGTTCATTAAAGCATTTGGCGCAGGCTTGCTGCGGGTTGGCTTGAAATAATAGCTCGTTTTGGTAGTTGTAAATATGGTCAATAAAGTAGGGTTGAACGCGATGTCCACCATTGGCAAAGGTCGCATACGCCGTTGCCATTTGTAGCGGGGTTGCCTGACCCGTACCCAGCGCGAGTGATAGAGTGGTAGGCAGCTTTTCCTTATCCAAACCAAATTGGTCAAGTAAGTCGCGCGCATCTGAAATACCTACTGCTTGTAACAAACGAATAGACACAAGGTTGCGTGATAGGTACAGACCACGGCGCAAGGTAATATTGCCCAAGAAACGACCATCAGAGTTTTTAGGTTGCCAATCGCCTACTTGAATGGGACTGTCAGAGACAATACTATCAGGGCGATAACCTTTTTCTAAAGCGGTGGTATAAATAAGTGGTTTGATGGTTGAGCCAGGCTGACGCCACCCTTGCAAAGCGCGGTTAAACTTACTGCGGTTATAATCAAAACCACCAATCAAAGCATTCAATGCGCCAGTATCTGGGTTTAAAGAGACCAAGCTGCCCTGTACTTGGGGCAGCTGCGCCAATTGCCAGTTGCCATTTTTGGTTGTGACCAAACGAACGATATCTTTTTCACTGACCACTTGAGAAGCATTGCTAGGATAATAGCCTACGCGGTCAGCTGATATGTGTTTGCGTGCCCAGCTGATACCAGACCATGGCACAGTCACTTTTCTACCAGAAGCCAAGGTGGCTTCAAAACTGCGGCTATTAACCTTATCCACGCGGGCAGGATACATACCGCCATAAATGCGAAAATCGCTTAAAGGTTTGTCATTTGCTTCTGCGCCGCGCCAGCCGTGACGATGGTCATAGGCAATCAGACCTTTTAATACTGCTGATTCTGCGGCAGTTTGTTGCTTACTATCTACAGTTAAACGCACGCGCCAACCTGCATTCAACACCTTTTCACCATAACGGTTTACCAAAGCATAGCGCGTCATCTCTGCCAGATATGGCATATTGACATCCAGCTTTTCTTGATACAGATTCAAACCGATAGGGGCGTTGATGGCTTCTTTATACTGTGCATCTGTAATGTAACCCAGCTCATGCATGCGGCCGATAATCCAGTTGCGACGTGTCATTGCACGCTCAGGATTGGCAACAGGATTGTATTTAGAAGGCGCTTTTGGCAGACCTGCCAGCATCGCCATTTCAGCGATGGTGAGCTTATCAAGCGATTTGCTGTAATACTTTTTGGCAGCGGCGCGGATACCATATGCCCCTTCACCGAGATAAATCTTATTGACATACAGGGTCAAGATTTCATCTTTGGTCAGTTCATCTTCCATTTTGCGTGCTACAAACAGTTCGGTCAGTTTGCGATTTAAAGTACGCTCTGGGCTTAAAAAGTAATTTTTGGCGACCTGCATGGTAATGGTGGAGCCACCCGTTTGCCCTTCATCGTCAGTAACCACTTCAGTGACCGCACGACCCAACCCTTTAATACTGATGCCGCTGTGTTGAAAAAAAGAAGCGTCTTCTGCAGCCAAAAAAGCATGCGTTAAATCTGTTGGAATCTCGTCATAAGTCACAGGCAAAGACATGCGATTGCCGTACTGTCCAATCAGCTTGTCATCCTTACTGTATATTTGTAAGGGCATCTCCAAGCTGGCGGTCTGAATCTCTTGCATACTTGGCAAAGTAGGCGCCAAGTACATCGCCATACTATAAAACCCTATGGGCACAACAAGCGCAAGTACAATCACTAACGCAAGACAGGCAACCACAAGTCTCACAAAGTAATGAATAAAATGAACGGGTACTTTTGTTTCGGCCATAATGAGACTTATCGGTTAGCAAATGTGACAAAGGCCACATTATACCTCGAAGCAAATCAATAGGTCACATGAAAAGTGTAATTTCTCTACTATAGTCGTTTTAAATACTTGAAAGTGTCTTTTAAGTAACGTATTGTATTCAATTATTACATATTCCCATCAAAGCGTATGCGCCACAATTAAGGTATATATTTGTGAGGCTATTTTCTTCTAAAGGTCGGCACTTGGTTGGGGTAGACATCTGTGCAACCTCTGTCAAAATCGTGAATATACAGCGTCAGCAAGGTATATTTCATCTTAAATCCTACGCTATAGAACGACTGTTGCCTGGTGCAGTAGTTGATAAGCTCATAGTCGATGCCGAGTTGGTAGGCGAAGCCATTTCGCGCGCAGTCAGGCGTTGTCAGGTCATGGGTAGTGATGCGGCCACTGCAGTTGCAGGCTCAGCGGTCATTACTAAGCTCATCGATATGGAAAAAGCGCTTACGGATATTGAACGTGAGGCGCAGATTCGTCTTGACGCTGATCAATATATTCCTTACCCCTTAGAAGAAGTTAATCTTGATTTTGAGGTCGTAGGTCCTTCGATTGTGGATGAAAATATGGTGCAAGTATTGCTTGCTGCATCACGTTCAGAAAATGTGGATCAACGAGCAGACGCACTTGCATTCGGCGGCCTGATTGCGAAAATTGTCGATATCGAGTCACATGCCATTGAGCGCGCTTTTGAGGTAATGGTTGATAGCCTACCTGGCTCACCGCAACTTACAGCATTGGTAGACATTGGGCACAACCAAACCACATTGTATATTGTCAAAGATGGCGAATTTGTATATAGTCGTGAGCAATTGTTTGGTGGCAGTCTATTGACTGAGGCGATTCAAAATCGTTATGGCTTATCGTTTGAAGAAGCCACCATCAGTAAGCGTGAACGTAGCTTACCAGATGACTATTATTATGAAATTCTGACGCCCTTTATGGAAAATGCGATCCAGCAGATCACGCGCTCCTTACAATTTTACTTCTCTTCTAGTCCCTTTAGCAGTATCGACCATCTGGTGCTGGCTGGAGGAACGAGTGCCATTCCAGGGTTGCCTGGCATGGTGCAACAAAAATTGGGTGTACCAGTGACCATTGCCAATCCTTTTGTCAATATGAGTGTGGATGCGTATGTGGACAATGAGCAGCTGATGACCGATGCGCCAGGATTGATGGCAGCTTGTGGTCTGGCATTAAGGAGCTTTGACTGATGGCGCATATTAATTTATTACCATGGCGTCAAGCAGAGCGCGAACGACGTAACAAAGAGTTCGTTACGCTCGTTGCTGCAGTGACGTTGTCTGCCTTACTGGCAGCGTTTGGTGCGTGGAGTTTTTTTAACAATGAATTGCAAGAGCAGAACGATGCAAGTGCCCTGATTGAGCAAGAAGTCTCGCGACTCGATGTGGCACTAAAAGAAATTGATTCACTAGAACAGCGTCGTGATGATATTAATACACGCATGCAAGTGATTCAAGATTTGCAAGGGCGTCGTCCTGTACCTGTGCATTTATGGGATGATATTGCCAAAGCGATTCCACCAGCCATGTATTTGACCAATTTAAAACGCGAAGGCGATTTGATTACGTTAACAGGGCGCGCGGACAATCCTAATGTGGTCTCTAGTCTGATCCGTAACCTTGATGGTAGTGAATGGATGGAAAGCTCTGCGGTGAACAACATTCAACAAGACATCAGTGCTTATCAAGCCGCACCAACCATACCACAACCAACTGCAGAGGGTACACCGCCTAGGCCAATGTACCCTGAAGACAGCTATGTCCAGTTTGTCGTAACTACGAAAGTTGTCTCAGCAAGCAAACTGCCCGAAGAAGGCGAAGCTGATGCGACAGTAGCAGGAGGTGCGTCATGAAGCTGCCCCGCAAACAAATACTGTTAAAAAAGAAAAAAAACGCCACGCCAAAAAAGTCTTTTGATTTTAATGAGTTTCGTCGCAGCTTTGAATCCTTGGACAGTGAAAACTATGGCAGTTGGCCGACACCTGTCAAGACAACGGTTCTAATATTTATTGTTTTATTTATTGCTGCACTTTCGTGGGCGCTCTTAATCAGTGGCAAGCTCGATGAGATTACTGCAGCTGAAGCGCAGCAACAAACTCTGTTAGATACCTATCGTGAAAAAGAATCACGCGCTCGTCACTTAGAAGCCTACAAAGCCCAAGTGCAGCAGATGGAAACAGATTTTAATACCCTGCTTGATCAACTGCCAAAAGATACACGTGTTTCTGATTTGGTAGAAGGTATTAATATGACAGGTGTAGGCAGTAACATTCGTTTTCAAGACATCTCTGTCGAACCTGAAGTTGAGCAAGAGTTCTTTATTGAGCAGCCCATACGTATTGCTGCTATTGGTGATTATCATCAGTTTGGTAACTTTGTAAGTGGTCTTGCGGCATTACCGCGTATTATTACTATGCATGATTTTGAAGTGGCAAATCCTCAGCCTACTTTAGATACCATTCCTGAGCTGACATTGGTGTTACAAACTAAGACCTACCGCTCAAAAGAGATCACAGACGATGATGAAAATGCCGAAGGCGCACCCGCAACTGATGCAGCAGCAGGAGGCAACTGATGTTAAAGCAATTACCGTTAGGGTTAGCGTTAGCGATTGCTACTTTGTCTTTGGCAGGCTGTAGCGATCGTATTGGTATGGCAGAGCAGGACATGACAGATATTCGTAATTCGCCATCGCAGCCGATTGAACCGCCGCCACAAGCAGAATTGGTCGAAGATTTTGTGTATAGTGCCAGTACGTTTCGCAGCCCATTTTTACCACCAAGCCTTGTCAATTTGCAACTGCCTTCAAATACGGAAAATAGTGTCCGCCCTGATGTCACTCGGCCTAAGCAACCTTTGGAACAATACGAGCTTTCACAGTTGACTTTCCGTGGGGTGGTGGTTTCTCCTGAAGGGCAACAGTATGCATTAGTACAGCGTCCTGATGGTTCGGTTGCCAATGTCAAAGTCGGCGATTATATCGGACTTAACGATGGTCGTATTGTTGAAATCACACCGACCCAAATTAATTTGATTGAAATTGTGCCAGATAGCCGAGCAGGCTTTGTAGAACGCCCCCAATCTTTAGTCTCGCCTATCAGCTAAGTGGTATCTTTTTTAAGGAATGAACAATGACAGTACGCCATAAGAAGGTCATGATGAGTCAGCCAATTGTTTCTCGCTTTGCCATCTCTGCGCTTAGCGTCAGCATGATTGCCATGAGTAGCAGTGCGTATGCTGAAGAGCGTATCAATAACATCTCTGTAGTGCAAACCGCCCCTGCCGTCACACAAATGCGTTTGGGCTTTAGTGGTACGCCTGTACTACCCAAGGCTTATCAGCTAAGCAGTCCCAATCGTTTGGTATTAGACTTTGAAAAAGTGCAGAATGGCTTGGTCAGCCGTTTTACCGATTATAATATTGGTATGGTTAAAGATGTCACCACGCTCAATAATGACAATACCACGCGTCTTATTGTTAATCTTAATCAAGAAGGCCAATACACGACAGCCATTGATGGTAATGAGCTGCTACTGACCATGACAAATCCAACTGGCGTCACCTCTACAGCCAGACCTGCTGTTATAACCCATAATACAGCGATTCCAACTGCCGCAGCGGTAATTCCAAACGACAAAATTATTAATAATACGACACCAAACAATACTACTACTTCTGGTGCGTCAACTGCGCTAGCAACGAGTGTCGAGGTAACCCCAACGGTACCTGCTAATAGTAACGATATGGTCGTACGCATCAACCCACTATTAGACCCTGCGCTCGCGGCATCACAAGTCAGTCGTCAATATAGCTATGATGGCTTATCAGCATTAAACTTTGCTGAAAGTGGGGGCAATGGTGGTGGTAATGTCAGTATTGCGCTTACTAACGAAGCTATTCCAGTGGACGTGCAGCGTCAAGGTAACAAGCTGGTGGTGCGTCTAACAGGCAGTACCGTGCCCCGCAACTTATTGCGCCGCTTGAATATCAGTAATGGTTTGGTTGATAGTATTGATACCAAAAATCAAGGCCAAACAGGCGTCATCACCATTAATATGTCGGGTGATTATGAGTATCAAGCCTATCAATCAGGCAATCAGTTAAACATCAGTATCATGCAGCCAAAAATGCTGCGCGAGCCGACTATTGAAGAAAAAGTATACACTGGCGAAGCCTTATCTATGGAGTTCCAAGACGTTGAGATTCGCAGCGTTTTAGATATCTTAGCGCAGTTTACAGACATGAATATTGTGGCGAGTGACTCAGTCAGTGGTAATATTACTTTGCGTTTGATTAATGTTCCATGGGATCAAGCGCTTGATATCATTTTAAAGAGTAAAAACCTTGATAAACGCTCAAATGGTAATGTGATTTTGGTTGCACCAGCTACAGAGCTTGCAGCACAAGAAGCACAAGAGCTAGAGGCGCAGCAAGCGGTGAAATCTTTTGCGCCGCTGCGTACTGAGTACATTCGCTTAAGCTATGCCATAGCCTCTGCAGTTGAAGATCTTATCTCTGAGGGTAGCGGCGCTCGTAGTACAGGAAGTAGTACGATAGATAGTAACACCAGTCTGCTGTCTGATCGCGGTACAGTAACTGTTGATGAACGCACCAATACCCTAATCGTAAAAGATACAGCAGACAGTATTGAAAATATTCGTGAATTGATTGCTAAGATTGATATTCCTGTGCGTCAGGTTATGATTGAGGCACGTATCGTGAGCGCTTCAGATACATTTAGTAAAGAGATTGGCGTCAGTTGGGGTATTTTGTCTGATGGTGCGGCAACCAACCGTAACGTGTTGATTGGTGGCAGTCAGCAAACCTTATGGGATTTAAAAGATTTTGACGTCGAAACCACGACCGTTAATGGCCAGACCGTATCTTATCCCTCTTATGACATCAGCCGTCCTGATAATTTAAACGTCGATTTGGGGGTGACTAATCCAGCAGGGCAGATCGCTTTTGGCTTGCTTAACCTATCAGGAGTGACGCTAGATTTGGAATTATCAGCCCTACAGGCGGACAACCGTGGTGAAGTGATTTCGACGCCAAAGATTTTAACGGCAGACAAACAAACCGCGAAAGTATCTTCAGGGACACAGATTCCGTATCAAGAGGCTTCGGCCAGTGGCGCAACGACCACGAGCTTTAAAGAAGCGGCGCTTAGCTTAGAAGCCACACCAAACATTACTCCAGACGGCAAAATCGGTTTACAACTGAACATCACCAATGGCACACCGACCATTATCAACAATACGGTTGCTATCAGTCAGGATGCTATATCAACCAATGTGATCGTAGAAGACGGGCAGACAGTAGTCTTAGGCGGCGTATTCCAAAACCGAATCTCTAACGAGGTGGAAAAAGTCCCGTTCTTAGGTGACTTACCTTATATTGGGCGTGCCTTCCGTAAAGATGTACGCAGTAATGACAAGCAAGAGTTATTGATTTTCGTGACGCCAAAATTGATTAACGATGGTGTGAGCCATTTGCAGTAAGTATCGCAGTACAGTTGTCGGTAATAATAATTGTTGAACAAATCAAAGGAGCGAGCCTTATAGGCTGGCTCCTTTTTTTATAGCCTGTATCAATACTAAGCGCTGACCACAATATTTGCTAAAATAAACAAAGTCGCTGACTAGCCAGAATATCAGTGACGTTGTATGATAGTTGATTTATCTGAGTGAGTGTTATGTTGGAGGAATTGCCGTCGATATTTTTGGTCGGTCCGATGGGTGCGGGAAAAACCACCGTAGGTCGATTGCTCGCCAAACAGCTGTCACGTGAGTTTGTTGATAGTGACTGGTATATTGAGACGCAAACAGGTGCTGATATCCCTTGGATATTTGCTAAAGAAGGCGAAGCAGGGTTTCGTGCGCGTGAGACACGAGCGATTGATGAGCTGACTCAGCAATCAGGCATTGTCTTAGCGACTGGTGGCGGTGCTGTAATGGCCGAAGAAAACCGCCGTTACTTACATGAGCGCGGCATCGTTGTGTATCTAAATGCTCCTGTCGATATTCAGATGCTACGCACCGCCAAAGACAAGTCACGTCCGCTATTACAACAGCCCAATCCCAAACAGGTACTCCAAGACTTATACCGTATCCGTGACCCACTTTATCAACAAGTTGCCCATATTATACTGCCGACAGGGCATACATACCCTCGTCATATGGTGCAACAGCTGCTTACTCAATTGCAAGCGCGGACAGCGTCGACACAGATGACGCATAACGATACAGATAGCGCCTCAGGCTCATATAATGGATAAGTAACGCTAAAGAAGCATCAACGTATTGGATACTATGGCAAAAGCCAAGCGCCGATGAACAAAACACCTGATAGGTAAGGAATATATGATGGTCGCGTCTTTATTTAACGATAAGCTCATGGTGTCGACCCAAAGCCATGATTACCCCATTATCATTACACAGAATAGTGATATGGGTGCACAGATTGCCCCTTATATTCGCGGTAAGCAAGTTTTGATCGTTACCAATGACACGGTAGCGCCTTTGTACTTAGCACCATTACAAGATGCCCTCAGCTCAGAGTTTGAGGTGGCAGTGTGCATTTTGCCTGATGGTGAGCAATACAAAAACCAAGACAGCATCAATCAGATTTATGACGTGCTGATGACCCATCACTTTAATCGCGATGTAACGTTGGTCGCATTAGGTGGCGGCGTGGTTGGTGATATGACAGGCTTTGCTGCCGCCAGCTTTATGCGCGGTGTGGACTTTATTCAAATTCCGACCACACTGTTATCCCAAGTCGATTCAAGCGTCGGCGGCAAGACAGGTATCAATCATCCTAAAGGTAAAAACATGATTGGTGCGTTTTGGCAGCCGCGTATGGTACTTGCTGATATGAGTACTTTAACCACGTTGCCTGCCCGCGAGCTGTCGGCGGGGCTTGCCGAAGTTATTAAATATGCGCTGATTATGGACGCTGACTTTTTGACGTGGCTTGAAGACAAGCTACCCGCTATGATGGCGCTAGACTTAGCGGTACTGGGCGCGGCGGTCAAGCGCTGCTGCGATTATAAAGCAAAAGTCGTGGCGCAAGATGAGCGTGAGGCCGGACAGCGCGCGCTGTTAAACTTTGGCCACACGTTTGGTCATGTGATCGAAACGCATGAAGGCTACGGTAAATGGCTCCATGGGGAGGCAGTTGCAGCGGGTATGGTGCAGGCAGCAATCCTCTCAAAAATGCTGGGCTGGATAAGTTATGATGATGTGGCACGAATCAAGGCAGTACTCAAACAAGCCAATCTGCCAACTGAGCCGCCTATCATTGCCACCGAAACTGCGCTTGGGCTGATGGGTCATGACAAAAAAGTCAAACGCGGACAAATACGCCTGATTTTGTTAAAATCATTAGGAAATGCGGTGCTAACGACAGCGTTTGCGACCGAACAGCTGCAAGAGGTATTGACCCCTGCAACTTGCTCAATATAAGACCATTTTGATAATGATGGTTTTACAGGCACTGACAAATCACGCGTAAGCGTTTGATAAAGGATACAGCATGGCTTTATTTTCTTCAACGAACCCACAGACGCGCACCTCTTATCGCCGTCAAGCGCTGATTTGGCTGTTAATGACCTTGATTATGGGCGTCATCACGGCGCTGGTGTGGATGTTTAGCCAAACGCCTGCTGCGGGTGCGAAAATTGAGAACGCGCCTATCGAAGCGCCGCAAGCTCAAGAGGGACTGGCGCCATTTGAGCAGCCAAAGCGTGTTGAATCATTACATGAGCTGGATACCGATGTACAGCCGATTAACTTTGAAGAGACGGTGCGCGACTTGCGTGATTATCCTGATGAGTTTAAGGACAAGCGTTATCTGTTGGCCAACAAGGGTAAATGGACCGTACAGGTCATGAACGTGGCTGAAAACGAGGTCATTACTAACTATTTGGATGGTCGAAAAGATCGCAAAAAGTTTGCTTATTTCCGCTATCGAGACAGTGATAATCAGCCACGTTATATGTTGACTTATAGCATTATGAGTAGCCCACAAGAAGCGGTCGGTGCCGCCAAGTTGATTGATTTTGACTTACCTGCGAACGTACGCGTTTTACCCGAAGAGATTAATCGTTATCTTACAATCGTTGATAATTACGAACGCCCAGAGCCGTTAAAAGATTTGAGTACCCAGCGTACGCGTGCTGTCAACTTAAAACCAACCAAGCGTGAAGTCCCTGTGCGTGAGCCAGAGCCTGAACCTGTAGAGAAGAGCACCAGTAGTGCGCCTACTGAAAGTATTCGCCAGTCAGCAGATACATCAGATACCTTAGCAGTGAACGAAGAGCGTACCATTGCGTCTGAAGAAGGTCGTGCAAGCTCTCAAAATACAACGAGTGAGCCTGCAAAGACACCATCAAAACCAACAGAAGCGCCTAAGGCCAATAAACCTGCGCCAACCGACAATGGCAATAACGGTAATGGCAATAACGGTAATGGCAATAACGGTAATGGCAATAACCGTAATGGAAATAACGGTAATGGAAATAACGGTAATGGCAAGACTAACGGCAATGCCAATGCTAACAAGAACGACAGTATGAAAGCACTGATAGAGGAAAAAGTCCAATAAACCAGCCATTCAAAGCAGCAGCGAACGATAATCGCTGCTCGTGAACATACACCTTGTATTCTATAAAAGCTTGGTCTCCTAAGAGGTCAGGCTTTTTTTATACAAAAAAATGACAAATACCGTCAATAAATCCTCATACAACTGCCTTAAGCTACTTAAAATATTGCTCGTTCAATAAGAGGTAAAACAGCATTGGGGATAAACCATCATAAATATAAGAAATAGCAAATATATATGTAAGTAAATATTAGTAAAAATACTGTAAATAAACATATAAATGAATAAATATAACAAATGTTTTTTAATAATTTGGTTGTTACCTTTATTTTAGTTGTAAAAGGTTGTTGTTGTCTAAAAAAACCGACATTAATCATTGAAAAAAAGGCTGGCTTTTGTGGTTATGATTTACTAAGATGAATATAGACAATATTTTACTAGGTGATGACCTCGGTCATAAGTGCATAGGACGGTACTTGATATTGCCCACAATAAACAACCCCATGCTGTTGCTTACTGTATCAGACATTAAGGACAACTTGTCTGTTTCTATGCCTTCCTCTACCGCTTATTATCTCAGGCAAGTCACTTGCCACTGACTTTACTGTCAGTATCCCTTGATACCAAGCGCTTTGACCGTGTTGTCATGATTTTCAAATCATCCATCGAGCCTTACTCTACCGCGCACGTCTATTACCATCGCTGCCGTTGCAAAGTTTGCCTTTGATACCAATGGTCACCGAGTCGCCCCTACGTTTGCAAATTGCGTGAACGTAGCGGACGGGTAACGCTCTACGCCAGTGATATTGTGTGTGTCCAATCGCCTTGCGGTGTCATATCGATGCATTATCGTTTGTCACGCGCCACCACCATAAGGAAATGCCATGTCAATGATCTCTTCTTCCTCGTACCTTGCCTCGCCTGAGGACTTTTCGGACAACTGCGGTTTTGGATTGATTGCCCATATTGAAGGGGTTGCCAGTCACGATTTAGTTAAGACAGCCATTCACAGCTTGAGTTGTATGACCCACCGTGGTGGGGTCGCTGCTGATGGTCGCACAGGCGACGGCTGTGGTCTGTTACTCGCTATGCCGACGGACTTTTTCCGTACAGTCGCTGATGAATGCGGCTTTACCCTACACGATAACTTTGCGGTTGGGATGGTGTTTGTTAATACCGATCGTGCTAAAGCCAAGCACAGCCAAGAAGTGTTGACTAAGGCGCTAGAGGCGGAGGGCTTGAGTGTTGCGGGCTGGCGTGATGTGCCGCATGACTTGGACATCGTCGGCGAGATTGCCATGCAAAGTCTGCCAGGCTTTCAGCAAATCTTTGTCAATGCCCCTGATGATATGAGCATTGAGGATATTAACCGCAGACTGTTTGTGGCGCGCCGCCGTGCAGGGCAACAACTGACCGATGACCCGCTGTATTATGTGTGTTCACTCAGTACCCAAACCATCATTTATAAAGGGCTAGTCATGCCCTCAGACTTGCCAACGTTCTTTTTGGATCTGCAAGATGAGCGTTTGGCCTCGCATATTGTGGTTTTCCATCAGCGCTTTTCGACCAACACCTTACCGCGTTGGCCGCTTGCGCAGCCGTTTCGCTATTTGGCGCACAATGGTGAGCTAAACACCATTACAGGTAACCGCAACTGGGCGCAAGCACGCACGCCAAAGCTTAAGTCTGCCAAACTGCCTGAAATTCCTGAGCTAACCCCACTTGTAAACCTGACAGGCTCTGATTCATCAAGCCTTGATAACATGCTTGAGGTATTGATGGCGGGCGGTATGAGCCTATTCCATGCCATGTCTATTTTGGTGCCGCCTGCGTGGCAAAATGTGGACAATATGGACATGGACTTGCGCGCGTTCTATGAGTTTTATTCTCAGCACATGGAAGCGTGGGATGGCCCAGCAGGTCTGGTGATTCAAGACGGTCGCTATGCGGTATGTATGCTCGATAGAAATGGTCTGCGCCCATCGCGCTGGGTCACGACCAAAAATGGCTATATCACTGTTGCCTCAGAAGTGGGCGTGTGGGATTATGCACCCACCGAAGTCATCGCCAAAGGACGTGTGGGTGCAGGGCAGATGCTGGTCATTGATACGCAAAATGGTCAGATTTTAGACACCAAAGCTATTGGCATGCAGCTTAAAAAAGCGCACCCTTACCGCCGCTGGCTGCGTGAGCATGCGGTACGTATCCGCGATGATGAGCGTTTAGAAGAGCAACTCGCGGCTAAAACGGAACGCGGTGAGCCATTAAAAGCGCTGCAAAAGATGTACAACATCACCAATGAAGAGCGTACGGACATCATTCGCCCGAACGCTGAAAACGCGCAAGAGCCTGTGGGTTCAATGGGTGATGATACGCCGATGGCGGTACTGTCACAGCAGATTCGTCACGTGGGTGATTTTTTCCGTCAGCAGTTTGCGCAGGTGACCAACCCACCGATTGACCCGTTGCGTGAGTCTATCGTCATGTCGCTACAGACTTGTCTTGGCGCACAGACCAATGTGTTTGCGCCTGTCGCAAAAGATGCGCACCGTTTGATCTTATCGTCGCCTATTTTATCAGCCAGTAAAATGCATCAAATTGAGTATCTGGATGATCCTGCGTTCCGTCTTGCTCGTATTGACCTTAATTATCCTGCGGATATGGCGCTCAAAGACGCGATTGCTCAAATTTGCGCGAAGGTAAAAGACGCCATCAATGCAGGCAACACGCTGATTGTATTGTCTGATAAAAATATCAGCAAAGATACCGTGCCTGCCAACGCCATTATGACCACAGGCGCTGTGCATCACTATCTGATTGCTGAGGGTATCCGTACCAATGCTAACCTAATCATTGAAACAGGTTTGGTACGTGACTCGCATCAAGCGGCGGTACTGATTGGCTTTGGCGCGACCTGTATTTATCCGTATTTGGCTTATGATGTGATTGAAGACTTGGTGGCTAGTGGCGAGCTGCTCGGTGACCCACTGCAAGCGCGTGTCAATTTCCGTAAAGGCTTGGACAAAGGCTTGCTCAAAATCTTATCAAAAATGGGCATCTCGACCATCGTCTCCTATCGCGGCGCGCAGTTGTTTGAAGCGGTTGGTCTGTCAGAAGAAGTGGTCAATACCTGCTTTAAAGGCGTACAAAGCCGTATCAAGGGCGCAACCTTTGAGGACATCGCTGCTGACCAAGCACAGCTGGCGGCAAATGCCTTCAAGCGTCGTCTGCCCCTTGAAAAAGGCGGCTTGTTAAAGTTTGTGTTTAACAAGGAATACCACGCCTTTAACCCTGATGTGATTAAGGCGCTACACACTGCCGTACGTACAGGCGACTACCAAGATTATCGTGAGTATGCCGACATCGTCAACAAGCGCCCTGTGGCGACCTTGCGCGATTTGTTGCAACTAAAAACCGACAACAGCATCGATGTCAATGAGGTCGAAGACGCGGCGGATATCCTAGCGCGCTTTGATTCGGCGGGCATGTCATTGGGCGCACTATCGCCTGAAGCACACGAATCCATTGCGATGGCAATGAATAGCTTGGGCGGGCGCTCAAACTCAGGTGAGGGCGGTGAAGACCCCGTACGCTACGGCACACTACGCAATTCAAAAATCAAGCAGATTGCCTCAGGCCGCTTTGGTGTTACGCCAGCATACTTGCGTTCGGCTGAGGTCATGCAGATTAAGATTGCTCAAGGGGCAAAACCTGGTGAAGGTGGTCAGTTACCAGGCGGCAAGGTCAATGCCTTGATTGCGCGTCTGCGTTATTCTGTGCCTGGGGTGACATTGATTTCACCGCCACCGCATCATGATATTTACTCGATTGAAGATTTGGCGCAGCTGATTTTTGATTTAAAACAAGTCAATCCAAACGCGCTGGTATCAGTGAAGCTGGTGTCACGCCCTGGCGTGGGCACGATTGCTACGGGTGTGGCCAAAGCCTACGCTGACCTAATTACCATCTCAGGGTATGACGGTGGTACAGCAGCGTCGCCTTTGTCATCTATTCATCATGCTGGCTCGCCGTGGGAGCTGGGTCTGGCTGAAGCGCACCAGTCGTTACGCGTCAATGGACTGCGTGACAAAGTACGTGTGCAAACCGATGGCGGTCTAAAAACAGGCCTTGATGTGGTCAAGGCAGCGATTTTGGGCGCAGAAAGCTTTGGTTTTGGCACCACGCCGATGATTGCCGTGGGCTGTAAATACTTGCGTATCTGCCATCTAAACAACTGCCCAACAGGCGTTGCCACCCAAAATGCCGATTTGCGTGACGAGCACTATACGGGCGAAGTGCAAATGCTGATGAACTTCTTTAAGTTCGTAGCCGAAGAAACGCGTGAATGGTTGGCGGTGCTTGGTGTACGCCGTATGGAGGATTTGGTCGGACGTACGGACTTACTAGAAGTCATCTCAGGCACGACCAGCAAACAACAACACTTGGACTTAGCGCCACTGCTCTACAGCCACCCTGCAAGTGAAGGGCAGCCGCAGACCTGTCAGCAAGCACGTAATGAACCTTTTGATAAAGGCTTGCTTGCTGAGCAAATGCTGAGCGATATGGCAGCGACCATTGAGCAAGGCACGGGCGGCGACTTTAGCTATTATATTGGTAACTGTGACCGCTCTATCGGTGCGCGTATTTCAGGCGAGATCGCAGAGATTTGGGGCAATCTTGGTATGAGTGACCAGCCGATTCGTCTGCATTTGACAGGTACGGCGGGGCAAAGTTTAGGTGTCTGGAACGCAGGTGGCCTACATATTGAGCTTGAAGGCGATGCCAACGACTATGTGGGTAAAGGCATGGCAGGCGGTGAGATTGTTGTCTATCCTGCCAAAGACACACAGTTCCAAGCCTGTAGTAGCGCCATTATTGGTAATACCTGTTTGTATGGGGCAACAGGTGGTAAGCTGTTTGCCGCAGGGACGGCAGGTGAGCGTTTTGCAGTGCGTAACTCAGGCGCACAGGCAGTAGTTGAGGGCACAGGCGACCACTGCTGCGAGTATATGACAGGCGGTATGGTAACCATCCTTGGACGTACAGGCTTGAACTTTGGTGCGGGTATGACGGGCGGCTTCGCCTATGTGCTCGATATGGAAGGTGACTTCTTTGACCGCTGCAACCATGAGTTGATTGATTTGCATCGTATCTCAAGCGAGCAGACCGAAGGCTACCGCATCCATCTCAAACGGGTGATTGAAGAACATGTCAGTAAGACTGGCAGTGTGTGGGGACGTACGCTATTGGCTGATTTTGAGCACTATGTGCGCAAGTTTTACTTGGTCAAACCCAAAGCGGCAAACATGGCGTCACTATTAAAGACCACCATGGCAGACCCACAATAAATCGCCCACGCATTGAGACAGTACAGAGGATTTTATAATGACCAAACGCTTACAAAACAGCTTCCAGTTCGTCGATGTACCACGCCTTGAGCCCCGTAAAAAAGACATCGTCACCCGTTCGACCGAGTTTGTCGAGATTTATCAGCCGCTAGAGAGTGGGTCGGTTGCAGAGCAAGCGCATCGCTGCCTTGACTGCGGCAACCCTTATTGCGAATGGAAGTGTCCTGTACACAATTACATTCCCAACTGGCTCAAGCTCGCCACCGAAGGACATATTTTTCAGGCCGCCGAGCTGTGCCATCAGACCAACAGCTTACCCGAAGTGTGCGGGCGCGTCTGTCCGCAAGACCGTCTGTGCGAAGGCTCGTGTACGCTTAACGATGGCTTTGGTGCGGTAACTATCGGTAATGTCGAAAAGTACATTAACGATACCGCCTTTGCTTTGGGTTGGCGTCCTGATATGTCAGATGTGGTAATGACCGATAAAAAGGTCGCCATCATCGGTGCAGGCCCAGCGGGTCTTGGCTGTGCGGACATCTTGGTTCGTAATGGCGTCACGCCTGTCGTGTTTGACAAGCGTCCTGAGATTGGCGGCCTGCTGACTTTTGGTATTCCTGAATTTAAGATGGAAAAACACGTCATGCGCCAGCGCCGTGAGATTTTTGAATCCATGGGCGTCGAATTCCGCTTGGGTGTAGAGATTGGTACAGACGTTGAGATGGAAGAACTGCTCGCTGATTATGACGCCGTATTTATGGGCATGGGCACTTACAGCTATATGCGCGGCGGCTTCGATGGCGAAGAGCTAGAAGGCGTGTATGATGCTCTGGATTTCTTGATTGCTAACGTCAACCGCTGTCATGGCTGGGAGCAACAAAACGAGCAGTATGTGGATTTAAAAGGCAAGCGCGTGGTGGTCTTGGGCGGTGGTGATACCGCAATGGATTGTAACCGTACCAGTATTCGCCAAGGCGCTGAACAAGTCGTCTGTGCCTATCGCCGTGACCAAGAAAACATGCCAGGCTCGCGCCGTGAGGTGGTCAATGCGATGGAAGAGGGGGTGGAATTTTTATTCAACCGTCAGCCTATCGAAATCATTGGTTTAAACGGTCAGGTCAGTGCGGTAAAAGTGGTGACCACGCAGCTGGGTGAGCCAGATGCCCAAGGTCGTCGTCGCCCTGAGCCGATTGAAGGTTCAGAAGAAATCATTGACTGTGATGCGGTGATCATGGCGTTTGGATTCCGCCCAAGTCCAGCCGATTGGTTTGGCACGCATGAGATTGCGATGGATGGTGCAGGTCGTGTGCTGGCCGAAGAAAAACAAACCTACCGTTTCCAAACCAGCCATCCAAAGGTCTTCGCAGGTGGTGATATGGTACGCGGCTCTGATTTAGTAGTGACCGCCATTTGGGAAGGTCGTCAAGCAGCAGAAGGTATTTTGGATTTCTTAGACGTGTGAGTGACGCCTTTTTATTATTATGTTCATGAATGCAGCTGTCTTTATTAATAAAGGCAGCTGTTTTTTTATAAAAGCAGAAAATCAAACATAAGAAGAAATAGACACTGTATCAGGTATAAAAACAAACACCTTGACAGCGGTTAATAGACTGCCTACAGTGACGGTATTTGGACAGCGCGGCAACCGCTGTCGCCATTGCGTGGCAATGCCACTAAAAGGAGCACGACTGCGTGAAACGTTTGGCTGCCTTGCTCGTTGAGCCGCATGCCCGCTATCAATATGCGAACGTGCTACACGGTATTCGTCTTGGGGTAGCGGTTATTTTGGCGCTACTTGTGAATATTATCACCCGCTTTCCGCATGGCGAGTGGACGACAATTACAGTCTTTATCGTTCTGGGTTTATTGCAATACCAAGGGGCAATCTATACCAAGGCCAAAGAACGCGTACTGGGCACTGTCTTTGGTATTATTGCGGGTTTATGCGTGCTCGGACTTGATTATGTGACGGGCTCATGGACGGTGGTGTACTACACCAGTATTGGGGTAGTCAGTGCGCTGATTGGCTATGCGGCGGTGAAGCAGCTTGGTTATATTGGTTTGCTTACGGGCATCACCATGATGATGATCATCTCAGGGGCACAGCAAAACGCGCTCGGTGAAGATGGTGTATATCGAGTACTCAATGTCTTGATTGGCACGGGCGTATCGGTCGCAGCGACACTTATTTTGCCGCTAAAATCTACGTTGATGTGGCGCTTTTTATTGTCCAGCAACTTAGATGCGTGCGCAACGCTATATGCAGGCGTGGGCGACCATGTTGAGCAAGGTAAGTTAGAGACGTCAAAGCCGACCAACACACCACGATTGATTAAATTACGCACCCGCTATAGCAGTGGTGAGGACGACATCCCTGTTGATCGCAACTTATCGCAAGCGCTGGCACGTATTAATAAGCGCTTATTGACGGTGCGTGGACATATTGCCGCTACGGCCAATGAAACCAAAATCAATAAGCAAACCTTAGAAGACATTCAGCGCACGCATCGCAACATCATTGGCACGATTGACTTGTTATTACAAGCGTCACCGCGTCTTGCGCGTACGGGTATCGACGAGGACAATCGTGTGCTGTTGCAGCATTATCAGCATGAGTTGACCCATGCCATGCGTCATGTGGCTGCGGTGCTACGCAGCCCAAGCGAGCAAGAGTTTCGTCCGATTACGCGTATTTTGGTGGCGGATTATCCCAGTGTGGGACAATTAAGCTTTGAATGGCAAGGTTATTTTTGGCTCACGCAAACCTTGCAGCAGCAGCTACAGACGTTAAGCGACTTATTGCAAGAGAGCAAACCGAAGTGGTATGCGGCTTCGGGCGTGCGCTATCAGCGCCGTGAGCAGCAGCGTATTCGCCGTGCAGGAGGTGAGTCAGATTTGGATTTGTAGCGCTTATTAGGGCGTGTCCCTAATTCAAGCGTTTATGACTAAATGGGCTAAAAATGGCTAAATCTTTGGCAAACGGTGTCAAATAGCTGGCCAATATCTTGATATTACCTGCGCTATTTTCCTTGTTTGCCTTTAATTTATCTCATTT
>NZ_JACDXT010000030.1 GCF_016464015.1 Psychrobacter sp. bablab_jr014 | reverse complement strand
GCAATTTTAGCATCAGCCCGCAGGGACAGGACTCTTTTTTGCCGCTTCATCGTTAAAAATAAGCGCTTAGAGTGACTAAACTTATTATTTTTAACCTCGAATCGTCTAAAAAATAGTCGCTGTCAGTGCCATGGTCGAATGGTCAATACGCCCTAATGTTTATGGAGACATCTGATGCTAATCACACGTTTACCACTATCGGACCATGATGCCAATGCGTCTACTGTTTTACAGCAAGACAGTGCGCTCCTTTTGATCAGTCACACGCTGGCAGGTACGGCAAAGCTGGTCGGCTGCTATTGGCAAACGGTGGCATTGGATGACATCTATACTGAGGATAAAAAACTACGCGCCTTGATGCGCCATTATCAGTGTCAACCTGAAAATGTAGATATTATCCCGATAGATATGCTTGGTAAGGTTGGCAATGTTAATGAGCTTGAGCAGCGCGTTTTACAAACCGCAGTCGTCGAGCTACAAGGCTATTTTGCAGGCAATCAGCGGCAGTTTTCTGTGGTGCTCGATGACAGCTTTGGCACACCGTTTCAGCGCCGCGTTTGGCAAGTACTCGCCAATATCAACTATGGTGAAAGTAAAAGCTATGCCGAGATTGCGGCAGACATCGGCAACCCAAAAGCCTACCGCGCCGTGGCGCAAGCGAATGGCAAAAACCCTTTTAGCATTATCGTGCCATGTCATCGCGTGATTAATAGCGGTGGCAAGCTCGGCGGTTACACTGGCGGTCTGGATAAAAAACGCCATTTGCTTCACCTTGAAGGGATTGAATACCAGTCAAAATAAAGCAGCTTTTCAAAGAAAGATCTGCGCTTCAAATACAAAAGAAGCCAAACATTAGCGTTTGGCTTCTTTTATTTTACTTAATAGGCCGAAAAATAGGCCTTAAAACTACCCCTCAAGCTGCGCCATCACCTCATCAGAGAAGCGCACGTTGGTATAGACTTCTTGCACGTCGTCCAAATCTTCGAGCATGTCAATCATTTTCATGACCTTTTGCGCGTCATCGATATCGGTAATCTCGGCGCTGGTCGATGGCGACATGGTCACCTCGGCATTGTCTGAGACCAGACCTGCAGCGTTCAGCGCGTCTTTGACTTGACCAAAGTTTTCAATCTCAGTGATGACCAAGATACTTTCGCCATCGTTTTCAATGTCAGTTGCGCCCGCATCGAGCGCTGCCATCATGATGTCGTCCTCTAGGCCTACATCACTAAAGCTAATCTCACCGCGCTTGCTAAACAGGTAGCCGACCGAACCTGATGTACCAAGGTTGCCATCATACTTGGTAAAGGCGTGGCGCACTTCACTGACGGTGCGGTTGACATTGTCGGTCATGGTTTCGACCAATACGGCCACACCGCCAATGCCGTAGCCTTCGTAGGTGATTTCTTCGACGTTTTCGTTATCGCCGCCACCTGCACCGCGCTCGACGGCACGCTTGATGGTGTCTTTGGTCATGTTTGCCGACAGCGCCTTCTCAACCGCGGCGCGCAGACGTGGGTTTTTTTCAGGGTCAGGCTCGCCTTGTTTGGCGGCTGAGACGATTTCGCGGATGATTTTGGTAAAAATCTTGCCGCGCACCGCATCTTGACGGGCTTTACGGTGTTTGATGTTTGCCCATTTAGAGTGACCTGCCATAAACTGTCCTTAATCTTCGTAGCCCATGACTTATAGAGCTACTTTTAAAAAATAGGGGCGGCGTAATAGACCGTCCACGAGAGATAACCAGCGCCACGGATGCGATAGTTGCTATCTGTTATTATTGAGAGGCGCTGTTCACGGTTGGGTATGTTGCTGACAGCGGTTTTTTGCTACACTGTGTCTGTTCACGCATATTCGGTATCAGCAGTGGCGGATATTATAAACCACTTCTGAGCCGTTATACCAATCCAAGCCTATCTGTACATCGTCAGCGTACGTGCGATGTATGTCCTTTTTGTCGCTGATTTTATGATGTTATTGCCGCTATGAAGCAACCGACTGCTGAAGCCATCACGCATTTGCGTAAGCGTATTCATATTATTATTGAAGGCACAGACACGCGTCTGGGTAAGCTGTTCGATATCGTGCTGTTAATCGCCATTGTGACCAGCGTGGCGGTGGTGATGCTCGATAGTGTGCTATATATGCGTTTGCAATATGGCACGTTGTTTTTTTATGCCGAATGGTTCTTTACCATTTTATTCACGATTGAGTATTTACTCAGACTGTTTTCTGCGCCCAATCGTCTGCGCTATATCTTTAGTTTTTTTGGTATTGTCGATTTACTGTCGGTGCTGCCCAGTTATTTAAGCTTGGTGTTCGTCGGCGTGCAATACCTGCTCGTCGTGCGTATCCTGCGTATTCTACGTGTGTTCCGCGTACTTAAGCTCAAGGCTTACATGCAGCAGGCGGGTTTTTTGGCATCGGCATTAAAGACCAGCCAGCAAAAAATCACAGTGTTTTTCTTATCCTTGGTGCTGCTAGTAACTATTTTTGGCTCGGTCATTTATGTGGTCGAAGGGCCTGAAAACGGCTTTACCAGTATTCCTTTGTCGATTTATTGGGCGATTGTCACTATGACCACGGTAGGCTATGGCGATATGTCGCCGAAAACGCCTATTGGGCAAGCGATAGCATCAATGGTGATGATAACGGGTTATTCTATCATTGCCGTGCCGACAGGTATTTTTACCTCGGAGCTGGCGCGTAACATGCGTCCGCAGTTGCAGCCTGTGACGTGCCCAAACTGCGGTAAATTCGGTCATGCGGTCAACGCAACCTTTTGCGACCGCTGTGGACATTCATTGCATGTTTAAGGCAAGCCGCTAAAAAGTAAAAAATACAATCAATAATGAGCCAGAGTCCATGATTGCTCGGTTTATTGTTACCCTTTTTTATCACCATTTTTAAAATAGGGACACGCCCTAGTCAATATAACGCGCTACCAATGGCGATAAGTCAATTTTTACGCCCAAATTAACCAAGTTCCAGTATTGACCTGATACGGTACGATCCAGCATCATGGTCACAGCTGAAGGCTGAAACTGATTAAAATATTTTAGCGAAGTACGCATTTGAGTAATGACCTCATGATGTACCTGACTACTCGCAAAGTCAAATGTGCCGCTGTGGTAAGGTTCGATGGATAAAGGACGCAGACCGATTGACAGCCACTCTTTATAAAACGTGCCAGGGATATCGGTGTCGTCTTCGCGGCGAATATGCAGCGCGACTAAGTCTTGCTCCAGCGCGGTCACATCGCCTTTAATAGCATGACGTGCAAAACGGCGAAACAGCTGTACTTCATCATCGCTATAGCTGCGAATGCTGCCAAAGTCATAGGCAATGACGCTGCCATCGGGACGAAACGCAAAGTTGCCTGGATGTGGATCGCAGTGCACACGATACAGCTCGAACAGCTGCCCTGCGCTAAAGTGAAACAGGCGCTCAGCGATTTTCTGTTTTACAGCATTGTCCCATGTAGCCGCTACATTTAAACTGTCGCCCATCTCTTCACTTAAGGTAAGAATGCGCTTGCAAGAGTGGCTGCTGATCACTTTAGGAATAATAAGTCCCTCGTCATCGGCATGAAATGCGCCAAATATTTTTAGATTTTGTGCCTCTTTGGTGTAGTCCAGCTCATCGCGTAGACTTTGACGTATCTCATCGAACAGTTGCTCTTGTAGTTTGCGACTCATATTGAGCACGCCTGCAATTTTGAGCGCCATACGCACCTGCTTGAGGTCACTCTCGCAATTGGCATCAACATCAGGGTATTGCACCTTGACCACCACTTTTTGCCCATTGGGTAAGGTGGCCTTGTGTACTTGTCCAATGGAAGCGGCGGCAAATGGCGTCTTTTCAAAATCGGTAAACAAGGTATCAAGCGGCGCACCCAGCTCGCGTTCAACCTGAGCTTTGATTTGCCCAAATGGCATGGGCGGCGCGTCTTTTTGCAGTTTTTCAAGCGCCGCTGCCACCTCTGGCGGAAATACGTCTTTATATTGTGAGGCAATTTGTCCCACTTTCATCACTGCGCCTTTCATCTCGCCAAGCGTTTCGGCAATTTGTAGCCCCACGTCTTGCATCAGCTCCGAGCGGGCTTGCAGGCGTTTTTCTTCATCGCTCGATAAGTGACGCAAGGAGTTTTTGGCAGCCTTACCGGCAATGCTTGCAGTCATGCCAGCGAGGCGCATAAAGCGTTTTCCGGAAGAGTTTGCCATCGTTTTCACCGTGTCATTAATTAGAAAAAATACAAGAGCCTCAATTGTCCACTACTATACTGTGGTTATTGCTATTTTGATATTATCAAACGGTATACAAATGCGTTAGCCAATAATCCAGCGCCATCTCATAGCCCAAATGACCACAACCACAAATCACACCTACGGCCAAATCACTAAAATAAGAATGCTGACGGAACGGCTCACGCTGATGAATATTGGATAAATGTACTTCGATAAATGGCTTTTTGGTGGCAGCCAAAGCATCACGTAGCGCTACTGAAGTATGTGTAAATGCCGCAGGGTTGATAATCACCGCATCGACCAGCTGCTCAGGCTCAGCCAGCAAGCCATAATGCTGAATGCGCTCTACCAGCTCACCTTCGTGGTTCGACTGAACAAAAATCAAGCGTACATCATGCGCCGCTGCCTTTTGTTTTAGGTTGGCTTCGATGTCCTCAAGGGTCGTGTGCCCATAAATCTCAGGCTCACGCTTACCCAGTAGATTGAGGTTTGGACCATTGACCACCAGCAGCGTGCGATTTGGTATTTTTGCCTGTGCATTATTAGCAGTCGATGGGGGCGTTGAGGGAGCAGTATTGGTAGACATAAAAGACTCTTTATTGATGTATTTTCGTAACTTTAATAAATAGGGGCTAAAAAACAGGTCGCTGTCGCCAGAAAAAATTTGCGTAGCCCTTTAAAAACATAGCTTACAGACGATGTTATGAAAAGTATAGGAAAAAGACAAGAGTCGTCAAAATTGTATTAAAAGGCTTTATGTTGCTAAAAACCCGTGCTATGATATTTTTTAAGCAATAAGTATTGCAAGTTTGTTACTGAGACGCTAATAGCGATGACAACCTACGTTGATTTATCAGTGACGAATGCGGCAGGACATGGTCGTCTCGCTTAGGAGAAGCTAAAAAGCGCGTGCTACATTTACGATGTATGCAAACGGGCAATAGCAAATGTCATTGTAGACTTGAATGATTTATATCTGAAATATTTGTATCAGTAATGCGGGTATTTCAAATAACGGCATTTGGTCCATTATTTTTACATTTTAATCCCGTAATGTTAGTACCCAGTTTTGCTTGTTGCAAAAGGACTTGGGACTAAACGCAATTTTTAGGAAGCACTATTATGTCAGCTCGTGAACAAGGCACTGTAAAGTGGTTTAATGACTCAAAAGGTTTTGGTTTTATTCAGCGTGAGAGCGGCGAAGACATCTTCGTTCATTTCCGCGCCATTCAAGGCGACGGCTATCGCTCATTGAAAGATGGCGAAAAGGTAGAATTCAGCGTTGTTGAAGGACAAAAGGGTCTACAAGCTGAAGAAGTGACCAAGCTCGACGCATAAGCAATGACAAAACCGCAGCAGCCATCACTTGTGATAAACTGCGGCTATATTGTAAGCCAAGCCTATCTGCTACTATTGGCGTTCGCCGATTAGTACGTCGGTATTAGGTTTGGCTTTTTTTATTGTTGGCTTTTTCAGTGTAAGGCGGCTATGATGCCGTCATTGATGACAAAGCGATAGGCTGGTAAGGTTAAGGCTTATTGCGTCGTTGCTACATAAGGATATATTTTTGAGTCCCTTTCAGACATTTACCGATTTGCCATTATCTCAGCCTGTATTGCGCGCTGTTCAGGACTTGGGTTTTACTCAGCTGACCGCCATTCAATCGCAGATTTTGCCATACACCTTGGCAAACCAAGATGCCATCGGACAGGCACAGACAGGTACGGGCAAGACCGCTACCTTTTTAATTACCATTATCGAAGCATTGCTAAAGCGTCCTTTTACCAAAGATGAGGCGCGCTATCTGGGCGAGCCACGTGCGGTCATTATGGCACCGACCCGCGAGCTTGCGCAGCAAATCTTTGAGGATTGCCAAGCTCTGAGCAAATATACCAAACTGCACAGCGTATGCATCATGGGCGGTACCAATTACGATACCCAGCAGCATGAACTTGAGCGTCAATACGTGGATATTTTGGTCGCCACGCCAGGGCGCTTGATTGATTTGATGTACAAAAACATGATCTATCTCGACCGTGTTGAGGTCTTGGTACTTGATGAGGCTGACCGTATGCTCGACATGGGCTTTATCCCTGACATCAAGCGCTTGGTCAGACGCATGCCACCGAACACCGACCGTCAAAGTTTGCTGTTTTCGGCGACCTTTAACCAAGATGTGATGAATTTGGCGTATCGCTGGCTGCATGAGCCGCAGTTCGTCGAGATTGAGCCTGAGCATAAAACCAGCGATTTGGTCGAGCAACAGTTTTATTTGTTAACAGAAGCAGAGAAGTTGCCTGCACTGCATCAGATTTTAAATGATGACGATGTCGATAAAGTCATTGTCTTTGCCAATCGTAAAGACCAAGTCAAGCGTCTGTATCATAAGCTGCGCGGACAGCACAAAGTTGTCATGCTCTCAGGTGATGTGATCCAACAAAAACGCGAAAAATACCTTCAGCGCTTTAAAGATGGCGATGTGTCGGTATTGGTTGCCACTGATGTGGCAGGACGCGGTATTCATGTCGATGAGATTAGCCATGTCGTCAACTATACCTTGCCTGATCAGCCAGACGATTATGTACATCGTATCGGGCGTACAGGTCGTGCGGGACGTACGGGTATTAGTATCAGCTTTGTGAGCGAAGACGATGCCTTTAATTTGCCTGCCTTAGAAAAGCATTTGGATACCAAGTTTAAACTGTCACAGTGGCAAGAAAACAACGACAATACCGACGCGTAATGTGAGTGGTGCTTACTGGATTTTTTATTATCAGAGCAAAATATAGTCACTTTAATTTAAAAATGATAGCGCAAGATTAAAGGCTATTTTTCGCAGCATCTGGAGACGCAGTCACAGCAAGCAAGAAAAATAGTATTTAATCGAGCGTTTTTTTGACGCTATAACATTTTTATTTAGGTTTTAATATCACCTTTAAAACATACGCCATAAAAAAGCCGAGGTTATGACGACCTTCGGCTTTTTTTATGGCGTATGCGTTTTTTAATTCGTGTTAGTGATTGGCATGCATATCATGACCGCTGTGGTCCATGTTGTTATGATTCATATCGGTGTGCTGCATACCATCGTGCTGCATCTCTGTCATATCATCATTCATGCTGTCCATATCGTGATGCTGGTGCATAGCATGCGCATCGCTGTCCATCGTCATGGCTGCGCTATCATCCATCATCGCCGCATGTCCACCATGACCGTGTCCACCGTGCATACTGCTCATCGCTAAAGGAATGGCAATTACAGCAACGCCTGAAAGCATCATCAACGCGCCATTCATTTGACGTAAACGCAAGCGCCCAATATGGTGGCGTAGCCAGTTGACCGTGCTGTGTGTGGCGATGAGCATCGGCAACGTGCCCAAGCCAAAGACAAACATCAACGCTGCGCCTGTTGGTGCACTGTGCCCGACGACTGCCATCAAGAGTGCGCCATAAACCAGACCACAGGGCAAAAAACCCCACAGCAAACCCGCTGCCAGCGCGCGCGGAAACGTGGTTAATGGAAACACCTTTTGGCGTAGGGGTGACAACCATTGCCAAAAGCGCATGCCCAATTTTTCAAGCTTGGCCAAAAATGGCGCGCCCAGCATGGTCATACCGACGAATAGCAGTACCAAGCCAAGCAAAATACGCGGCAGCTGATTGTCCGTCATGAAGGGAGCAAGGGCGGTCGTGCCAATAAAGCCTGCGAGCAGACCCAAAAACGCGTAGCTGGTTAAGCGCCCAAGATGGTAAGTGGCGACCAAAGCGCGGCGCTTGTTGGGGCTGGTGTCTTTCATTGACAGACCAAACGCGGTCACCAAGCCGCCGCACATACCCAAGCAGTGCGGCGAGCCCAAAAAGCCCATAGATAGTGCTGCCAATAATAGTGCTGCTGTCATACGCGCCCTCTATCGTTTGATGCAGTATTCCACAGTCTGTACGCCATCAATGAGTTCGGTTCAGTACCTAACACGCAGGTAATACTATGCTTTGGTATCATCGTCGCTACTGGTCTGCTGCGCCTTTTCGTGTGCTTGGATGGTAGCGCGGCGTTCTTGACGGTCGTCTAAGATGATGCGCTGGGAGGCATTGTCTAAGTCTTCAAATTGATTGGATTTGACGGCATAGCGCACTGCCCATATTGCGACCACGAACAACATGAGACTGAGTGGAATAAGTAAAAAGATGCTGAGCATTATAAACCTCTTAGCGGTCGATTTCACCCCATTATACGCCAATTGACGCTTTGATGGGGTACTGCGCTGCTAAGTGGTTGGGTAAGATCCAAACAGTAGGACAATAATGATATTTTTATTTACTCAGAATCGCTTTGTTCAGGTTTTGGTGCTTTACCGCGTGGGGTCATCAGCTCGCGTGTACTGACATCGGTTGCTTTTCGGCAATTGGGCTGTGGGCGCAAGATATCGCGCAAATAGGCAAGAACCTCATAAACAGCGCGGCGTGAATGGGTTAGATTGTGTGCAGGTTCAGACCAGCTTCGGTTGACAGGAAGCGGGGCGACCACAGGTGTGGTGTTGATATTGTTTAAGGCAAATTGGCGCCGCGCACGGTTCATATGGTAGCCATCGGTGACCAAATAAACGTGCTGTAAGTCAGCGCGCTTGGCGGTAAAGCGAGCATTCTCACAGGTATTCATGCTGGCATTTTCGCTAATGATGTCATTAACATCATGCTCAATCAGCCATGCTTTGAGCCATGGCGCTTCGGCACCGCTCAATACCATAGGGAACGGCTTGTCGTGATAGGCAGCAGCGGCAGCTCGCGCACGGTTAAGGCTATAGGCATTCAAAATAGTGCGATTGTTTTCGTCATTAGTCAGACCACCGCCCAAAACCACATAAGCACTTGGCTCAGCTTGGGCGTCATCAATCGTTGGTAAAGGCAAATGCATGAGCATATATACCACGGCTTTTGAAAAGAGTGGCGTAAACAGACTGACCAATACGATGACAATCATCGTCAAACCGATTATAAATGTCATATTGATGATACGAAGAACCTTAACTGTCCGCTCAGCGGCGCGTAAATAGTAACGCCAAAGCCTTTTAGAGGGCATGCTCAGTATGTCCAATACTGGCGTTGGCACTTACCCAAACGGGTTCGCGTGCCAACGTAATGGCAAATATTTCGTATATCGTATCGGCAATGTATTGCTGTGCTGTTGCTACATCGTGCTGTGTTGCTTGATATGGCGCGTGGTTTGTTAACACCAGTGCTTGTTTGGTGTGCGTTAAAATGGGGGCAACCCCGTGGCCTTTGAGTCCTGCGTGTTCAATCAGCCAGCCTGCGGCAACCTTAACAGTGTCATTGGGCATGGGGTAGCCTACGATGTTAGGATACTCGGCCTGCAAGGCGGTAAACTGCGCCTTTGGCACAATCGGATTTTGAAAAAAGCTGCCACAGTTGGCAAGGACTTTAGGGTCGGGAAGTTTGCTTTGACGAATATCAATAATGGCTTGCATGACATCATGCGCGTGTATGGTATCGCGTCCTGCTGCTTTGGCGTAAGCAAGTGCCATTTGCTGTACGTCACCATAGTTGGCATGGACGCGGGTAGGGTCGGTGTGTAAGCGAAAGCCCACACGCGTAATCAGCCATGTATTGGGCGCTGCTTTAAACATACTGTCACGATAGTCAAAATCGCACTCGTCCTTAGATAACGTGTACCAGCGGCGCTCGCCCAAGTGATACGCACGCACGTATTGCAGCGAGTCTTCTAGCTGCACGCCATATGCACCGATATTTTGTACGGGCGACGCACCCACCAAACCAGGAATCAAGGCTAAATTTTCTAGACCATACCAACCTTGATTGACGGTATATACTACCAGCTCATGCCAGTTTTCACCTGCCATGACTTCGATATCAACATAGTCCGGCCCCTGTGCAGTCACTTCAATGCCGCGCATCTGCGGACGCAGTACGGTAGCTCCTAATTGGTTAGGCAGTAAAACGTTGCTACCGCCTGATAAGACGAACAAGGGCAGCGTATTGGCATCTGCGCTTGCCATGAAGGTATCTAGATCACGCTCGTCGCTTAAAATAACAGCCTGGCGCGCAGTACAAGCCAGCGCCATAGTGTTGGTGTGTGATAGGTCATAATCAGTATGTAAGGTGGGGCAAGGCGCTGCGGTCATAAAACAACCCATAAACATAAAAAACAAGCAGGTCATTATACAACGATACAATGCCTGCGCCTAAATAAGTCTACCCAAATCACCATCATAGGATGGCATTGGCATCAGTTGGCGCGCCAGCTTTCAATCCATGCTTGCGCGCTCGACTCAATACGATCGATGACGTCTTCAAAAGCGTCGCTACCGCCTTGATACGGATCGGGCACATCGGCGCCACTGTAGATAGGGTCTTCTTCACTAAACAGTGCCAAGCGCGCTAGCGCCTCAGGATCAGCATCGGTCAACGTGTCTTTGATGGCTTGCAAGTCGTCTAAATTATTACTGTCCATCGCCAAAATCAAATCAAAATCATAAAAATCTTGGGCTTGTACTTGGCGTGAGGTCAATTTGCTGATGTTATAGCCGTGGGCTTTGGCATGCTTTTGCGCACGCATATCAGGACGCTCGCCTTGATGCCAACCACTGGTACCTGCAGAGTCCACTTTGATTTTTAATCCTGCAATCGCCACTTGTTGACGAAAGATTTCTTCTGCCGTCGGTGAGCGGCAAATATTACCCAAGCAAACCAAGAGGACAGAGGAGGGCGTAGACGCTTTTGTCAGCATAATAAAACCTTTTTGATATTAAAAACGTGTGCAAGCATGGGCATCATTACAAGGCGCGTAGCGTAACGCTTCGCTACAAAAATGACAAGTGACATCATTAAACAATGACGTCACAAGTGATTGTATTTTAGGTAAGTAACAGGGATATTTAGTTTTGCCGCTGTTTTAAGCGTTGAATATCGCGGCGTTCTTTTTTATTGGGCTTATGGTCAGGGCGTGCAAGGTTCGCAAGTTTACGTTGCTCGGCATAATATTCGCGGCGTGATACGCTCTCGTCCGTCTCCGTATATAGCGCTTGTGCTTGAGGTGCGCTGCCGCGCTGAGCAGACAATGCCGTAATGATTACCGTTTTTTCGGTCATTGCTGTCGCTGAGCCTTGGCGAATGGTCAACTCATCGCCAACCATAACCTCTTTACTGGTCTTAACACGGCTACCTGCATGATGCACGCGACCGCCCTCGATGGCTTGTTTGGCTAACGAGCGGGTACGAAAGAATCGTGCTGCCCACAGCCATTTGTCAATACGCATACGCTCGATTGGCGCAGTGTCGGTATTTTTTCCCATGCTTTCCTCTTACACTTTGTAAAGCTGCTCACTGATGGTTTATGAGGGTCATCTTTATAGGTGACCCTCACTTTATATGGCATTGCCACCAGCGGCTTTCAAGCGTTTGGTTCTTCAAAACGCTATAAAATTACTTTAAAAACAATTGATAACCGATATTGTCAGTGACCATCATACAGTCATAGCCGATGTCTTGTAGAGCGTCTTGGAGCTGGCGCGAGTTGCTTTCAGTTGCTTGTAATCCGACCAAAACCCGCCCTTCTGCCGCGCCATGGTTGCGGTAATGAAACAAGGTGATGTTAAAATCATCGCCCAATTTTTCTAAGAAAGTCAGCAATGCGCCTGGACGCTCAGGGAAGCTAATTTTTAGCAGTTGCTCGTTTTCAATGCTGGCATGACCACCAATCAAATGACGAATGTGTGATTTAGCAATGTCATCATCGGTTAAGTCGTAGGCATCATAACCATTGTCACTCAACTGCTCGCTGATGGTTTGGCGTTCTTTTTCACCTTCTTTTAGGGCAATGCCAACAAAGATAGCCGCAGGTTCCATAGAGTCTGGCGACTTAGGATGGCTGGCGCGGTAGTTAAACTCGGTAATGTTGCGTCCACGCAGGCTGCGGCAAAAGTTCAAAAACGCGCCCGTTTGCTCAGGAATGGTCACGGCAAAGATGGCTTCTTTTTTCTCGCCAATCTCGGTACGCTCGGCGATATAGCGCAAGCGGTCAAAATTCATGTTCGCGCCGCAAATGATAGCCGCGCAGTTTTTGCCTTGTAAGTGGTGTTCACTGATATATTTTTTCATGCCTGCGACGGCAAGTGCGCCTGCTGGCTCAACGATGCTGCGGTTTTCTTCAAACACGTCTTTGACCGCCGCACATACCTCATCATTGCTACAGGTCACGACATTGGGCTCGATCACTGCGCCTGAGCCGTCGCTTTTGGACAGACGTACCACGTCAAACGGCAGCTCGCCGATCTGTGCGACCGCCACGCCATCGACGAACAGTCCCACTTGTGGCAGACGCACACGTTCGCCTGATTCTAACGCGGCTTTTAGACAGGCTGCACCTTCAGGCTCGACCGCCACGACTTTAACGTGCGGGGCAACTTCGCCTAAGAATGCTGCAATACCTGAGATAAGACCGCCGCCACCGACCGCGACAAACACATAATCTACATCGCGCCATTGCTGGGTCAGCTCAAGGCCAATCGTCCCTTGACCTGCGATGACCAGCTCATCATCATACGGCGGGATAAAGGTCAAACCCTCACGTTCGGCGCGCTCGATGGCGTAGCGGTTGGCTTCGTCAAAGCTGTCGCCGTGCAATACCACATTGCCGCCCAAAGCGCTGACCGCGCTGACTTTAATATCAGGTGTCGTGGTGGGCATGACGATGATGTTATTAAGCTGAAGTTTGCGTGCTGAAAAAGCGACGCCTTGCGCATGATTGCCCGCTGAGGCACAAATGACCCCGCGTGCCTTTTGTTCATCGCTTAACTGACTAATTCGGTTGTACGCCCCGCGCAGCTTAAAGGAAAACACAGGCTGCAAGTCTTCACGCTTGAGGCGAATGTCATTGTTAAAGCGTTGGGTTAGCTTGGGTGCAGGCTCAAGTGGGGTTTGAATGGCAACATCATAAACAGTGGCTTGCAAAACAGCGCGGACCCAACGTGACAGCATAATAACTCCTAAGGCGATTAAATGGGGGTGTCGTTAAATCTAAATAAAAACAGTACGTCATAATAACAGCGCTCAATTAAAAGGTATTTTTCTTGCTTGCTGTGACTTCGTCTTTTGATGCCACAAAAAATACCATTCAATCTCGCTACGTTTATTTTATAAAAATTTGACTGCGTCAAAATTCGTATACAAAGTAGATTAGCCTATGCTGATTTTGCGCATCTTGCAAGGTGCAATTGCAAGTTGAGCGCGGATTTTGCCGCACTTGGTGATGGTCGGCGCACCAGATGGCAGCGGAATAAAAATAGGGACTAGGAATGCGCGTGTCATTGGTTATAATGGTCACGCATTTTTCATTTTATGTTGCTAAGGATTTATGATGAGTGATCAGCAAGCACAAAAGCAAGCCGCTGCCAAAGCTGCCTTACAGTACATCGAAGACGATATGATTCTTGGGGTGGGTACAGGCAGCACGGTCAACTGTCTGATTGAACTGCTGCCCAGTGTCAATCTGGCAGGCGCGGTTGCCAGCTCTCAAGTCACTGAAGACAAGCTGCGTGCGCTCGGTATCGAGATTGTGGATCTGAATGTCGCAGGCACGCTTGATGTGTATATTGATGGCGCTGATGAAGTCGATCCTGAGCTTGCCTTAACCAAAGGCGGTGGTGGCGCATTGACCCGCGAAAAAATCGTTGCGGCAGCATCAAAGCAGTTTGTATGCATGATTGATGAGAGCAAAACGGTTGATGTGCTCGGACGCGGCTTCCCGATTCCTATCGAAGTCTTGCCGCAAGCGCGCTCGTATGTCGCCCGCCAGCTTGTTGCCTTAGGCGGTGAGCCTGTGTACCGTGAAGGCTTTGTCACTGATTATGGCAATGTTATCTTAGACACCTATGATTTGGACGTGAGTGACGCGGCAGCCATGGAGCAGACGCTAAACAACATCGTCGGCGTGGTGTGTAATGGTATCTTTGCCGCCAATCGTGCGGACATCGTATTAAAAGCGAGTAGCGCGGGCGTAGAAACCATTACCCCTAATGCCTAATACCTAAGGGATAGGGATGACGCTAAACACGACTGGACATAAAAAAAGGCAGCGTTTACCACATTGCCTTTTTTATTGCTTTCAAAAATTTTTAAAACGTTACGCCAGTTTAATCTTGTCTTTTAACAAAAATTCCATCAGTGCCTTTTGTGCGTGCAAGCGGTTTTCTGCTTCGTCCCAAACGACCGAGCGAGGGTCATCGAGCATGTCATGCGAAATCTCTTCGCCGCGGTGCGCTGGCAAGCAGTGCATAAATACCACTTCAGGATCGGCTTTATCGAGTAGAGACGGCGTGACTTGATAGGGCGCAAAACGGCGGGCGCGGGTATTTTGCTCAGACTCTTGACCCATACTTGCCCACACATCGGTGACAATCAGGTTCGCGTCTTTTGCCGCGTCTTGGACGTTTTCGACAAGGCTCACACAATGCGAAAAGCGCTCCATCAACACAGGGTCAGGCTCAAAGCCATACGGCGCTGCGACACGCAATTCAAAGCCAAACTGGTTCGCCGCCTGCATAAAGGATGAGCACATATTGTTGCCATCGCCGACCCACGTTACGATTTTATTTTCGATACTGCCGCGATGCTCGTAATACGTCTGCATGTCGGCAAGCAACTGACAGGGGTGAAACTCATCGGTCAGCGCATTAATAATTGGCACGCTTGAGTATTCGGCAAAGGTCTCGACATTTTTATGCTCAAAGGTACGAATCATGATGATATCGACCATGCTAGAGATGACGCGTGCTGAGTCTTGAATCGGCTCACCGCGACCGAGCTGGGTATCTTTGGGGGATAAGAAAATCGCATTACCACCAAATTGACCCATGCCTGTCTCAAACGAGATGCGCGTACGGGTCGATGATTTTTCAAAAATCATGCCAAGCGTACGACCCATGAAAGGCTGATAAACCTCGCCTGCGTGCTGCATACGGCGTAATTCACTGGCGCGTTTGATAAGCGTTTGTAATTCTTGTCTGGTTAAGTCAGATAGTGTCAAAAAATGGCGCAAACTCATAGCAATCCTAGCAGTCGAACTCAATCAATAAAAGGGGGCTGGCCGCAACGAATAAGTGCGCCCACCGAAGGCGCACTGTGACGACAGCAAACTTTTAGTATATCGCAATTACTTTTAATGTAAACGCCCAATTTTGGTAAAGAAAAAATACGCTTAAGCGATTTGGCGTGCGGCGCGTGGACTGAGGCGGCAGAGTAGCTCATAGCTGATGGTGTGCGCGTAGCTTGCGACCGTATCGACATGTAGCGCATCCCCCCATAAGGTCACCGTATCGCCAAGGCGAATGTCATCGCCCGCCGCTTCAATGTCAATGACCATCATATCCATCGCCACGCGCCCGCGAATTGGGCAGCGGTGCGCTTGGGTTTGACCATGAATCACGACTTCGGCCTCCGCATCGATCACGCGTGGATAGCCATCGCCATAGCCCACGCTGATGAGCGCCACGCGAGTATCGACGGACGCTGTCCATAGGCTGCTATAGCCAATCGCATCGCCTGCTTTCACGGTATGAATGGCAATAACTTGCGCAGCGAACGTCATGGCAGGGCGCAAGGACAAGTCAGTAGCGCTTGCCTCAGTGACAGGACTGCCGCCATAGAGCATGATGCCTGGACGCACCCAATCAAAATGGTGCTCAGGTTGGCTGACAATGGCGGCGGAATTGCACAGAGAACCTTGAATGTCTGCGCTGATGTGCGCTTGTAAATAGGCGAGCATGTCTGTGAAGCGCTGGATTTGCTTGGCGTTTAACGGATGCGCTTTGACATCAGCATTAGCAAAATGGGTGGTTAAAATCAGCTGATAGCCTGCCGCGTGTAAGGCGTTAGCAGCGCTGATTAACGCCGCATCATCAAAGCCCAAGCGGTTCATGCCTGTATTGTATTTTAGCCAGACCGTGCGCGTCGCGCTGTCTGCTGGCGGGACGGTAGCCAGCGCCCAGTCGAGCTGCGGCTGATGGTGAATCACGCAGCCGATATCGTGTTTGATGGCAGTATGCCAGTCATCTTCGCTAAATACGCCCTCAATCAGACCGATGGTTTTATCCCAACCAAGCGCGCGTGCCTCTAGCGCCTCGGATAAAATCGCCACACCGATACCATCTGCCTCTGCCAATGCAGGCAACACCGCCGCCACCCCATGCCCGTAAGCGTTTGCCTTAACCATTGCCAGCACCTTTGACTGCGCGGCGTGGCGTTTGACTTGATGTAGATTGTGGGTGATAGCGGCGGGGTGGATGGTTACGGTACGCATCAATGATGTCCTGTGAGCGGGCTGATATCAAAAAACAACTACAAGTGGACGGATAATCAGTTAGTGGTTACTCATCGTCATCAAAGTTGGCGTTTTGATAATATTCAGGCGTTAAGTTAGAAAAGCGAGTGAACTGACCTTCAAAGGCGAGACGCACCGTACCGATAGGGCCGTTACGTTGTTTACCGATGATAATCTCAGCAACCCCTTTGACATCAGAATTTTCATTATAGACCTCATCACGATAAATAAACATGATTAAGTCAGCATCCTGCTCAATCGCGCCCGATTCGCGCAAATCCGACATAATAGGGCGCTTATTGGGACGGTTTTCAAGGCTTCGGTTCAGCTGCGAGAGTGCAATCACAGGGCAGTTTAGCTCACGTGCCAGCGCTTTTAGACTGCGCGAGATTTCGGAGATTTCGCCCACACGGTTACCATCGAGGCTAGGCACTTTCATCAGCTGCAAGTAATCGACGACGATAGCGCCGATGCGCCCATCATGGTTTTTGGCGATACGGCGACAGCGTGATCGCAGTTCTGAGGGTGGCAGCGCGGTGCTGTCATCAATATATAAATGCTTGGACTGCAAGTGCTGAATGGCGTTCATCATTTTCGCCCATTCGTCTTCGTTCATCTGACCTGAGCGTAAATGCGTCTGGTTAATCGCGCCCCACGAGGACAGCAAACGCATCACGATAGACTCGGCAGGCATCTCCATTGAGAATACCACGACAGGCAAATCCGCATTGAACAACACGCCCTCTGCCAAGTTCATGGCAAAGGTCGTTTTACCCATCGACGGACGCGCCGCGACAATAATCAAATCGCCCGCTTGCAGACCTTGGGTTTTGTTATTCAGCTCGGTAAATGGCGTTTGCAAGCCAATCATGCCATCAGGATTGGACTTGAGCGCCTGAATCTGGTCAACGACATTGGTCAAGACCGAGGTAATGCCCACAGGACCGCGCTGCTCAGCGCGCTTGTTGTGCTGCTCATTGATGCTAAATACGGTCGATTCCACGCGGTCTAGGATGTCACTGACGCTTTGGTCTTTGGGGTTATATGCCAGACTCAGCATATCATTGCCCGCCGTAATCAGCTGGCGCAAAGTAGACAGCTCACGCACTCGCTGCGCGTAGGCGGTCAAGTTAAACAAAGTTGCAGGGCTTTGGCTCAATACATCTGCCAAATAGCTGTCGCCACCTGCACTTTTGAGTAGTTTTTGCGCTTCTAACCAATCGTGCACCATGACCGTATCATAAGGCTCATTGACCGCCGCCAAATGCGCGATGGCATCAAAAATATGCTGATGGCGCAGCGCGTAAAAATCGTCTTTACTGACGATATCGGCAATCTTGTCATACGCCTCTTCAATACTCATCAAAGATGCCAAAAGCGCCTTTTCAATCTCGATATTGTGCGGGGGCTGCTGGTTGAGTAAGTCGTCGGTTTTGCTGGTATCTGCCATGAGTGCCTAAAAATCAAGTATCAGTGAGTGGAGTCGGTGCGCGTGTAGAGCAGCTCATAAAAGTCGCCGCTAGCAATGCCCACAACAACAATGCGCCTACCAAAATACGCGCAGAATAGGATGCTTTTGATGCTACAATCAAAGGCGAGATTCTATCACATTATGCCTGTATTGCGCCCTTTTTTGCCACTCGATTTGTCATCGTGGCTGGCCACTTTGTGGGGGTGAATTGTGAACAAAAACAACAGTAAACGCCGCGCTAAGACAAAAAAAGACAAGATAATTTGTGCGTGTTTGTTATAAAAACAACCCTGTATAGCAATAAGAAAAAATTAAAACCCTCTATTTAGGAGAAGCATTTATGAGAGCAAAGCCGCTAGTCATCACAACAGGTGAGCCTGCGGGCATCGGTATGGACATCGTATTGATGCTGGCACAAACGGGAGAGTTAAGCGCACTAGGACGCCCCATTTGGGTCTTGGCAGACGCGCAAGTATTAAAAGCACGTGCAGATAGACTGCTGTCCATTGGCGCGCTGACGCATGGATTAAAGTGGCAGGTCGTCACTCCAACCTTGCACCCGACGATTAATCTAGAAGAGATTGACGCAGGGTTTGTCGATAAAGAAGCAGACGATGCGTTTGTGGTCATTAATGTGCCGTGCGCCGTGCCTGTGGTCGAGGGGCAAATCGCGGTTGAAAACGCTTCGATGGTACTGACGCAGTTACAGCTCGCGCATCAGCTGGCGATGACCCAGCGCGTGGCGGGTATCGTCACAGGACCGCTGCAAAAGTCGGCGCTGATTGATGCAGGATTGCGCTTGCTCGATGGTTCAATGTTTAGCGGGCATACTGAGTTTTTTATGCAAAAAAGTGGCTGTGATAAGGTGGTGATGATGCTTGCCAATCCTGCCATGCGCGTGGCGCTTGTGACCACGCATCTGCCATTAAAAGATGTGCCAGCGGCAATCACTGCTGAGAATGTCGAGCGCACGGTAGAGATTGTGCTCAATGATTTGCGGCAAAAATTTGGTCTTGCCAATCCACGTGTGCTGGTATGTGGACTCAATCCACATGCAGGCGAGGGCGGACATTTGGGTGAAGAAGAAATTCGCGTGATCAATCCTGTGTTGCAGCGCTTCATTGATATGGGCGTGGATATTTCGCTTGCGATGCCAGCCGATACTTTATTTACCAAGCGCCATCTAGAGCACTGCGATGCGGTGATTGCCATGTATCATGACCAAGGTTTGCCTGTGCTTAAATCACATGGCTTTGGCGATACGGTCAATTTAACCTTAGGACTGCCTTATATTCGCACCTCGGTCGATCACGGCACGGCGCTTGATTTGGCAGGGCAGGGCACCGCCAGCGCCAGCAGCTTATATCAAGCGGTCATTATGGCACACGACATGGCGATGCAGACACGCCCAATGATTTAAGCACATCAATATAGCCGCTAGTGCATGGCTTTATCCGCTGCTCCTTGGCTGTGTTATAATCGTACCCGAACTGTGGTCAATACCGTTTGACCATTCTTGCTTGTTATTTTTATTGATGAAGATTTTTTATGTCCACAAACTCGTTTGACGCTCAGTCCATCAGCGCCAGTCTGCGCGCTGCCAAACACCAACCCAGAAAGCGCTTTGGGCAAAACTTTTTGCACGACAGCAGCATTATTCGTCAGATTGTGGACAGCATTCATCTAAACCGCGATGATAATTTGGTTGAGATTGGCCCTGGCATGGGCGCACTGACCGAGCCGCTACTCGCGGAAGTGGACGCGATGACTGTGGTCGAGCTGGACCGTGACCTTGCCGACAGCCTGCGTATCCGCATCGGCGCGAACAGTCACGAAGGCTTTACCATTATTAAAGATAATGCCATGCACGTTGATTATCGCGCACTGTATAGCGAGGAAAGGGGCAAGCTGCGCGTGGTGGGCAACCTGCCATACAATATCTCAACGCCAATTTTGTTTCATTTGCTGAGCTTTGCTGATGTCATTCAAGACATGCATTTTATGCTACAAAAAGAAGTGGTTGAGCGCATCACCGCCGATGTGGGCAGCAAGACCTACGGTCGCCTCTCGGTCATTATGCAGTATTATTGCGACACCGATTATCTATTGACCGTCCCTAAAGGCGCGTTCAATCCACCGCCCAAAGTGACAAGCGCCGTGTTTCGCTTGACTCCGCACACCACCAAGCCCATCGTAGCTGACGATGAAGACCATTTTGCTATCGTGGTGCGTGAGACATTTAACCACCGCCGCAAGACCTTGCGCGCGATTTTTAAGCAGTCCACCTTGCTGCCGACATTGGATGAATCAGACTTTGAGGCGTGTGGCATCAATCCGCAAGCACGCCCTGAAACGCTCAGTGTGGCAGACTTTGTGGCGCTCAGTAATTACAGCAAAGGACAGATAGAAAGCGCAGGCATAGAAGCATAAATTTCTGTTTTATCAGACGATAGCATGAGGTTTTAAAAGGTCTGACATGCTGTCGTGAGTCTACATTTCTTTAGCATTCATTTTATACGATACGAACTGACCACACAGACCAGTTTGATTGAGGCATTATGAGTTTTCGGCACCAGTACGTCATTGGCGATTTACAAGGCTGTTTTGCTGCCTTTCAAGCCTTACTAGAAGTGATTGAGTTTGATAAAACGCAAGATAAGTTGTGGTTTGCAGGCGATTTGGTCGCACGCGGTGAAGATTCTCTAAGCACATTGCGTTTGGTTAAGTCCTTGTGTGAAGAAGACGCGGCGGCGACGGTACTGGGCAATCATGATCTTAATCTGATTGCCGTATGGCGCGGCGCGACCAAGCTCAAAAAAAAGGACAAAACTGCACCCATCTTTGATGCGCCAGATTGTGACGATTTGCTCAACTGGCTGCGTCATCAGCCGCTATTGGCATACCCTGACGCGCAGACTGTGCTCGTTCATGCGGGGATTCCACCGCATTGGCAGATTGCTGATGCCGCAGGCTATGCGCGCGAGCTAGAGCGTCAATTACAAAGCAGTCTGACGCAGCTCGACCGTCTGCTACCAAATTTATATCGAAAACAAGCGGATGTTTGGCAGGATACGATACATGGTTTTGATCGTATGCGGGCGATTGCTAACTATCTGACGCGTATGCGCCTTTGCCGTGCTGACGGGCAGCTGGAGTTTAGCTTTAGCGCAGGATTGGATGAGCAGATGCCGACCGATTTTGCCCCGTGGTTTGATTGGCAAGTCCCGCGCGAGCGCAAAGTGTTATTTGGTCACTGGGCAGCATTAGAAGCCACAGTTGATTTGCCGCATGCTCGCGCCCTTGATGGTGGCTGCGTGTGGGGCAATCATTTACTCGCCTACCGCTTGAGCGATGGTGAAGTGTTTACCTCATCAGCAGGCTGCGCTGCACCTGAAGATTTGTAAAGCGCTTGCTGTTGACACAGTATCGTGTATAAAAAAGCTGATAACTTCTAACAAGAGCTATCGGCTTTTTTAGAGCTTGGTTTTATTAAGAAACGACCTACAGCTATCATCACTGGGGTAGTTTTGGTGGCTTTGGTGGTTTGGGCAAATGATGCTTGTCTTCTTCAGCCTTTGTTTCTGTTTTCGCTTCCTCTGCCTTTTGGTCATGCGTACCGAGGGTTTTGGTTGCCTTATCATAAGCAATATCATCGCCTGCCAAAGTAGCTGGCGTGTCGTCAATCACCTCATTCGCCAAACCATCGTCCAAATCGACCACTTTTTCTGCATTTTCTGCCGCTCTGCTGGCTACATGGTGTATCGGCGTGTCGGGATTTTTTACTCGTTCGCCCGCCCGCATCGACTTGGGGAGTACCTTAACATCAGACAGGCGTCTGACGACATATTTGCTGGGTAGTGGCTGATTGCTTTTTTGACTTGAATTGTCCTCAAATATCATGTGCCCTTGGCTGTCAATACGCGCATAGGTCATGGGCTTTGGTCGCGGCCAAATAAAATCAAACGGATGGCTCATCAAATGACCAATAATCAACCGCGTCAAACGTCTCCATTCGAAGAAACGTACTTCTTTAGAACGTAAGGCAACAAACAAAGCCAAGCTAAAGCTGACCATCAAGTTGACCACACCGATTAATAATACGCCTAAAAAAGAGAGTAAAATTAAAGAAATGCTGATTTCGTCCGCAGGTAAGTTAAAGAGACCGTGTGCCAAGTTTGCCGAAGCAAAAGCAATGTGACGAATATCAATCGGTAAGCCGAATAAGTAACCAATGGTCGCGGTACTGCCAAGGAAAACACCAAATAAGAAGTTACCCATAATCGCGCCAAGATTGGCTTCGATAAAACCGCCCAATCGTGATAGCCAAGATGCAGGCATCAGACGCTGTAGCGTGCGGTGACGGCGGATACGTTCGCCTATTTTGTTATACACCGCAAGGTTGTCATAATAGCCTGCAATCAAGCCCGATAAAAACAGATAAACCCCTGCAATCGCCGCATGGGGCAGCGCTAGTGAATGAAAAGGGTCAAGGTCATGTAATAGATGCGCGGCTCTGTCTGCATCAATCATCGGCGCGCCTGTGTATTGTAGCCACGCCAGTGAAATCAGTAGCGCTACAGGCATCGCCAGCATGATATTGCCCATGATTGCCACAAACTGGGTACGCAAAATATCGACCACCAGCTCAGAGAGTTTATTAAGCTGATGTGATTTTTTTCCCGAGCCTTCAGAGATGGTCGAGGCAATCGCTGCTGCCGTCATCGCGGGCTGCTTGGTCGCAACGGTACCATGCACAATATGAATAAACACAAAGCCGCAGCCATAAATCATACTGTTGATAAAGGCGCGACCCATCGGCGCAAGTGCCAACTCGTAAGATAGGATTTTGGTCGTTGCCATAAAGGCAATAAAAAAGCCGCCAATGGATGCTTTTTTAAACATCTTTTGGTAGCCGCGTCTGTCGGTACTGATGTAATGCTCGCCCACACGGCTGGCGTTTTCGGTGACTTTGCGTGAGAGCAGTTTGGTATTGTTATCAATCAAATAGCCGATACTATAACGCCTATTGGCGGTCAAGATGAGCGTCTGAATCAGCTCAATCAGCGCTTTGTCGCGCCTATCCCCTGTGTCAGCGACCAGCTCCGTCAGTACGCGCATACGGCGCAGGCTTTGGTCAAGACGCAGCATCATATTGGTCAGACGAATCGAAATACCTGTTTTGTAAATACGCTTGCGTACGGTTGCGACGATGTCTTCACACTGCTCGAGCATAACGAACAGCGGCGCAGAATCAACCGCTTGCGCAGGCGTAATGTCAGTTAGCGTGTCCAGCTCGTGCGCTTGACGATACTGATTGACGAACAACACCGCTTCTTGGTTTTGTGCGACAAAGGCCGCTGAGTAGTTCAAAATCTGCGGATACGCTTCCATCAGATCAGGATGCAAACCCAAACCACTGATACGATAAGATAAAATCACGATGGCGTTTAAGATGCTGTTTTTGACTGTCGCAACCAGATGCAAATGCGCCTCATCGACGTGCAATAGCTCGACAAGCGCGTCCCATTTTTGGCTGTCAATATGAGCCAGCCAGCGCTCGTCTTGACGACTTGGGAACAGATAGCCAATCAGCTCAACCACGGAGTCGTCTTGCGGTAATAAGGGCAAAAACCGATGTCCTACCAAACGACGTAGACTGCTAAAAAACCCCTGATCAGACATGATGCCTGTATCGGTATACAAGTTAATCTGACGGTATTGAATGATTAACGTCAAGACGAAGCTCGAGAGTCCGCGTGCGTATTCAGGGTGCTGGCGCAGAATATCAATCAGCGCTTGAATGTTTTGATTGGCAAGTGCAGGCTCTTTATCCGTTGCACGCAGCGTATCAATCAAAAGCTTAAGTACTGATGCCTCAGGCACCTCACTCAACGCAGTAATCTGTTGCAAAATGCGTTTTATATCTGACACAGCGTACCCTTTATCGTTCTAGTAAGATAGGAGCGAAAATCATAACATGACATCTCATCTAAGCAATATCTATCATGTTATTCGCGTATTGTAATCATAACCAAGGATTGACATTGCAGCGTTTTGTTAGTGGGGTTAGCGCTATATTTGCCTATCTTAGGTCAAGTATTCCCATAATATGCTGCAAAACAAATACCAATATCTAGCCTTTGTACAAAAATACTGTATAACTTATCGGCACAAAAAAGGGCAGTCATTACGCTGCCCTTAGTAAGTCCGATTTTATAAATAACGACAATTATCGTCTTTATTCAAAGCGTATTGTCAAAATAGTCTGTATCAAAGTTCATCATGACGGCGCTGCCAGCTTCGACCATATCGGCGTGCGCATAAAGGCGCGGTAAAACGCGTGCGGCAAAATAATCGGCAAGTTTGGCTTTTTGCTCATAAAAATCGCCTGCCTTGCCATCAGCCGCTTCAACCATCATCGCAAACATATAGGCATAGCACAGATAGCCCGCCGCGTGCATATAGTCGACCGCGCAGCCATTCACATCACTGGGATTGGTTTTGCTATTATCGACCACGATACGTGTTAAATCTGCCAAACGCGTTGCGGCACGCAATGTCGCCTCTTTAATGCGATGCTCGCTCGTCATGGCTGCCACATAGTCGCGTATCTCTTCGATAAAGGACTGCATATATTTGCCGTCATTACGCACCACTTTGCGACCGAGTAAATCAAGGGCTTGAATGCCATTGGCGCCTTCATAAATCTGCGCGATACGGGTATCACGAACGATTTGTTCCATGCCCCATTCTTTAATATAGCCATGCCCACCAAAGACTTGTTGACAGTCCACAGTCGCTTCAAAGGCTTTATCGGTTAAAAAAGCTTTGGCAATCGGGGTTAGTAATGCCACGCGGGTAGCCGCCACTTGCGCGTCCTCAGCATTGTCACTGAACTTTTCAGTATCGAGCTGTTTTGCGACATACATGGCAAAGCAGCGAGAGGCTTCGGCATTGGCCTTGGCATTAAGCAGCATACGGCGCACGTCGGCATGATGAATAATGGCGTCAGCAGGCGCTTCGGGGCTTTGAATTTGCGTATCACTGCGACCTTGTGCGCGCTCAATGGCGTAACGCGCCGCGTTTTGGTAGGCAAGCTCTGTACCGCCCAAACCTTGTAAACCCATGGTCACGCGCTCGTAGTTCATCATAATAAACATCGAGGCAAGGCCTGTGTTTTCTTCACCGACCATCCAGCCTGTTGCACCATCAAAGTTCATCACGCACGTTGCTGAGGCTTTGATGCCCATTTTGTGCTCAATGGCACCAGCGGAAAGCTGGTTGCGCGCGCCTAATGAGCCATCGTCATTGACCAAAAATTTGGGCACAACGAATAAGGAGATGCCTTTAGAGCCTGCTGGCGCGTTGGGTGTTTTGGCAAGTACCAAATGAATGATGTTATCACTTAGGTCATGCTCGCCGCCCGTGATAAATATCTTCGTCCCTGTAATTTGGTAACTGCCATCATCGTTAGGTACGGCTTTGGTTTTGATGATACCAAGGTCTGTACCCGCGTGCGGTTCGGTCAAACACATGGTGCCCGACCAGCCGCCCGCGTACATGTTCTCAAGGTATTTTTGTTTTTGCGCGTCACTTGCGGCAGCATTCAAGCACAAGGTTGCGCCAACGGTTAAATTGGGATATAGAGCAAACGACTGATTGGTGGTAAACAACATTTCTTCGGTCAGCATAGTCACCATCTTAGGCATGCCCTGACCACCGTATTCAGGATTGCCACCCAGCCCAATCCAGCCTGCTTCGGCATACGCTTGATAGGCGTCTTTAAAGCCTTTTGGCGTACTGACCACACCATCACCATGATAGGTTGCGCCTTCCTCATCGCCACTTTGGTTGATGGGCAATAGGACGTTGGTGGAGAACTTGGCCATTTCTTCCAAAATCATATCCACGGTATCCATATCCACATGCTCAAGTGCCGCATGCTGCTGCCAAAAATTCGGCGCATCAAAGACTTCAGTTAATACAAAACGCATGTCTGCAAGTGGGGCAGTATAAATACTCATAGTCAATCCTTTGCTGGGTTATTGTCTTATCTATCACAGGGGATACGAGTTTCAGTCTAGCAAATTCATAAAAGTGCTGTGTATCTCTTCGTGAATCATGCGTACATCAATAATTGACAATAAACACTTGCATAAATACGTGCGATTGCGGGGTGTTTTTCGCTTACTGTGATTGTTTCTACGATAGGACGATAACCCATAAAAAAGCGGCAACCTATCAAGATTGCCGCTTTTGTTATTGATTTGATTGTTAGTAATAAAAACGATTAAAACGCAAATTCTTCAATGTCCATGGTCATATAGGGTTCAACACCGGTATCGATACGCTGAATATGCGTGCGCGCGCGTGGCAACAGTTTGGCAAAATAAAACTGCGCGGTCTTAATTTTGGCTTCATAAAAGCCGGTTTCACTTGTGCCATTTGCCAGCGCAGTTTGTGCAACTTGCGCCATACGCGCCCACAAGTAGGCGAGGGTCACATAGCCACTAAAGTACAGATAATCGACAGCTGCACCGCCAATGGCTTCGGGGGTTTCGGTGGCTTGCATGGCAATACGTGAGGTGACGTTTGACCACTCATCGTTATGGCGCATCAGCGGGCGAATAAATTGCCCCATCTCATCATCGTCTGCGTGCTCCTTGCAGAATTCGTCAATCATGCGGGTGAAGGGTGCCAGCATTTTGCCTTGTGAGCCAATGACCTTACGACCGAGTAAATCCAATGCCTGAATCTCGGTTGTGCCTTCATAGAGGCAAGCGATACGGGTGTCGCGGACGTTTTGTTCCATGCCCCATTCGCTGATATAACCGTGCCCACCAAAAACCTGTACGCCGTGGTTGGCCGCTTCGAAGCCTGTCTCGGTCAAAAAGGCTTTCGCAATTGGCGTCAATAATGACAGCATAGTGTCCGCTTCTCGACGCGCCTTATCATCACCTTTGGCTACGGTATCGGCAAACTGTGCCAAGTAATACACCAATGCGCGGCCACCTTCGGCAAAGGCTTTAGCGGTCAAAAGCATACCGCGTACCGCAGGATGGACGATGATGGGGTCGGCTGCCTGTTTGGGTGCTTTTGCGCCTGATAGCGCGCGCATGGCACTGCGGTCTTTGGCATAAGCAAGCGCTCCTTGAAACGCGTATTCTGCTGCGGTCACACCTTGAATGGCCGTACCCAAACGCGCCACGTTCATAAAAGTGAACATACACGCCAAACCATTATTTTTTGCGCCAATCAGATAGCCAGTTGCGCCATCAAAGTTCATCACGCACGTCGCTGATGCTTTGATACCCATTTTGTGCTCAATCGAGCCGCAGTGCACTTGATTGCGCGCGCCCAAGCTGCCGTCTTCATTGACCAAAACTTTGGGTACAATAAATAGCGAGATGCCCTTGGTGCCTTTTGGCGCATCGGGCAGGCGGGCAAGCACAATATGCACGATGTTGTCGGTCAAGTCGTGCTCACCTGCAGAGATAAAGATTTTTTGTCCCGTGATTTGGTAGGTGCCATCGTCATTGGGCACGGCTTTGGTTGTGATAATACCAAGGTCAGAACCTGCTTGCGCTTCGGTCAAACACATCGTTCCTGACCATTCGCCTGTGACCATTTTTTCTAAATAGGTGGCTTTTTGCTCGTCGGTACCGTGATGCTCGATCGTTTGTATCGCGCCGTGTGACAGGCCTGGATACATCGAAAATGACCAGTTGGCGGTGCCCATCATCTCATTGATAACGGTAGATAGTGACAATGGCAAGTTTTGTCCACCGAATTCTTCTTCGGCCGACAGCGCAGGGAAGCCCAATTCGCAATACTGCTGATAGGCGTCCTTAAAGCCTGTTGGCGTGGTCACTTGACCATCATTAAACTGGCAGCCTTCAGCATCGCCGCTTTGATTCAAGGGTGAAATAACCTTTTGCGCAAAGCTTGCACCAGCTTCAAACAAGCTGTCCATCAGCTCGATATCCGTTTCTGCAAATTCAGGTAGCGTTTTATAATGCTGCTCGCTGTCAAGCAGCTCATGCATGACAAACTTCATATCGCGTAGCGGGGCGGTGTACTGCATCGTCGTATCCTTAACATGCCAGCGCGCCACGTATGATTGTGAGAATAGGGTGGCGCGGTGTGAAGAGTGGGACGGATAGGCAGCATAAGTATTTTGAGGTGATACCCAGTGACCTATCCGTCATAAAATCACCATTAACGATAGGCATTGTGTAAGTCAGACGCAAGATGACGCGCCAAACTCTAAAGTCACACGACCATCTTGCAATTTTTTGCGTATACTGTTGACGCTACAAAACTCCTCACCAAAAATAAGTATTTTAATAGACAAATATCTGTTTTTTTTAAGCGGTTGTCATGGGTTATATGATGCTTCATCAGCATGTTTGTATGGTCAGCTCACGATAAAATCGAGACTTAGCAAAGTGTTTAACAAAGCTGCTAATGTCTTATAAAACTAAATAAACAACACGCCGCATAGACCAACCACCGCCAGGACACGCTGGATCATCAGGCTGTCTTGCAAGTGAGTATTTAGGTAAGTGGCAACGCCTCTACCCACAGTATACAGACCAAGCATGGCAATAATCATACCGATGAAAAAGCCAGTTGTACTACTGTTAGCGGGCACTTCGATAGCGTGCGCTGCCCCATGGAGCATAGCGAGTGCACCAAATCCTGCGATGGCTAAATTATGCCACGTTTTTACCGACGCTTCATTGCTTTGATTGAATCCACGGTTAAAGTAGCGGCTCATCAGTGCCATGGTGAGTAAGACGATAGACAGTACAATGCCGGACTCAATAAACGTACTGTTTAAGCTCATATTTAAGCTTAGGGCAAAACCTGCCACTAAACCTAAGCCTAACGAGACAAAGCCTTTTTTAAAGCTGTGCATTTGCGTCAAGAGCATGCCCATACCGAGCGCTAGTACAAGATGATCCAGCCCCGTCAAAGGGTGCATGATACCTGACAGTACTGAGTTGCCAAAGGCGCCATCAGCTGTCATCACCCCATGCCCAGGGTGAGCAAATACTAGTGTTGGCAGTCCCGTTAACAAAGATGACAGTGCTAGAGTGCGAGTCATTGCCGCCTTATCGATTAGATTTTTAGCTGTCTTATTTTTAGTCATGGTTTTTGAAGCTTGTGTGCTCATGATGTGTCCTTAATGATTTAATAAGTCGATATAGAGTCGAACCACTATTAAAGTGTTACAGCGTTAGACTCGTTTAGCCTACTACTGTAGTACTTGCACTCGTCTGTCTTGTACCACTTTTAATATTGATTGACTAAAGTCAGGGGTGGGGTTTGTAGAATATCTATTTATACGCAGCACCTTATGCCGCGCTAATCATGCCTTTATCTAGGATAAAGGTAACGATATCATCGAGACCTTCGCCGGTTTTCATGTTACTAAAGACCACGGGCTTATCGCCGCGCATCTTTTTGGCATCGCGCGCCATCACCTCAAGTGAGGCGCCTACTAAGGGGGCAAGGTCGGTTTTATTGATAATAAGTAAGTCAGATTTCATAATGCCAGGTCCGCCTTTACGAGGGATTTTATCGCCTGCTGAGACGTCGATGACATATAGGGTTAAATCAGATAATTCAGGGCTAAAGGTCGCCGCCAAATTATCGCCGCCAGATTCGATAATAATAAGCTCAAGCCCTGCAAATTGGTGTTGTAGTTCGGCGATGGCAGATAAATTGATGGAGGCATCCTCACGGATAGCAGTATGCGGACAGCCGCCCGTTTCGACACCGCGAATACGCTCGGCTGGCATGGCCTCGTGACGCGTTAAGAATTCAGAGTCTTCTTTGGTATAAATGTCGTTGGTCACCACTGCCATATTGACGTCATCACGCAAGCGTTGACACAATCTTAGCGTGAGTGCGGTTTTTCCTGAACCAACGGGACCGCCAATACCTAAGCGTAGAGGAGATAGGCCAGTCTCTGAATGGGTATGGTCGGCTTTGGGTGTAAGTGCCATAAATAAATATCCTCAATAAAGTCGTGAGTAATTAAAAGTTTGGTACAAATAAATAGTGTTTAAGTGAAATAGTGTGAGTTAGCACTCAAGAGCGAAACAAGCGGCTATATTGTCTTTCATGCTGACACGATAGTATCGCTAAATTCGGCAAGTTAGCTGACATATGCAGCTCTTTATAAAGCAGGTTTAGCTTTAAGATGCTAGTCTCCTCTAGGCTGTTAGCCGCTAACGATAGTTTTTGCACCTGCAAAAAGCTTTGCTGAACGCTAGCCGCTAAGGGCGGTATGCGCTCACTTAATAACTGCTGCAACTGCCAGATGATACGCTGGCCTGCCATTTGTCCAAGTGGTACAGTCTTGACCGCCGCCAGCACCATGTTCTCAATTTGCCCAAAAGCATAGGTAGTCATAGCTTGCGCAGGCTCAAGTTGCCAATACGAGCTGATATGCGCAAATAAGGGTAAAAACCCATGAGCAAGCAGACGATTAGGCACGTCAAGCTCAAGCACATCACCAAGCCAAGCTGATAAAGACAGCGCCAGTTGGCTCGACTCATAGACAAACTCTTTGCTTTCGCGGCTGGCGTGGTAATCGGCACCTAAAGCATCAGCCAGGGCGCTATCATCACTCATAAGCGCTGCCATCATAAGCGCCAATAGCGGTAGCTCGTAACGACATAATGCCAGTGCTAGATAGTCGCTCATAAACTCCAAGCTACTGGCCTCGTCACAAATAAGCCCAGACTCAATAGCCGGTTCTATACCTTGTGAATAGGTGTAACTACCGATCGGCAAGTTACTTGACGCCAGCATAAGCAAACGTCCGGTGACGTCTATATCTATAGAGTGTAGCGCAGTTATCGCGTCTATTGCGTCTACCGTGTTTGCGCTCGATTGCGCTAAGGACGTATCATGATTAGTCATAAGCGTTGCCATCGCTATGCGAATGTCCGTTATCGCTTTGAGCGCTGTGAGTATGAGCATATGCATAAGCATGGCTGTGATGAGCGTGACTGTGTCCATGGCTATCAGTATGGCTATGCGCATGACCGTGAGCGTGTCCCCCGTGCTCACCTTTATAGGCTCCCGTTTCTGGTTCAAACGCTGCTTGTACCGCTTGAGTATGTAGGCCAAGCTGACCCAGCATCGCCTCTAACACGTGGTCAGGCTCAAAGTACAGGGCGTCAGGGGTAATCATTAAAGGCACGTGACGGTTACCTAGATGATAAGCGCCCCTCATAAGATCGAAGCTATTATCAGCGGTGACTTTGATTAACCCTTGCTTAGCGGCCATCACCTGTATCAATTCGCCTTGATTATTAGCCAACACACTGCCATTTTTGATGGTTTCTGTGCGCGGTAGGTCAATACCAACGGCTTGTTGCTGCTGCGTTTGCGCTTTAAAGCGGCTACGCTGACGGGTATCGAAATCCAGATATAAAAAGTGTTGTGCCTGTTTTTGATCATCAATAACGGCTTGCTGTTCGGCGCTAAGCGCTGCTGGGTCGAGACGCTGTGTATATATTTTCATAAGTTGCTTTATCGTCCGTTCAAATAGGGGAATAGGGGGTTGATGTCTAGTGAGCTGAATTAGCACTACTATAAAAGACCTTTAGAATAAAAAGTAACGCTGAGCCATTGGTAAATAGTCAGCAGGCTCACAGGTCAACAGCTCCCCATCAGCATGCACTTCATAAGTCTCTGGATTGACTTCCATAATCGGGCAGTAGCTGTTAAATTTCATATCTTGTTTTCGCATTTGACGAATGTTGTGTACTGCTTTGATGACTTTATTTAGTCCCAACTGCTTATCAACACCTTTCTCTAAGGCAGTACGCGACATAAAGGTGATACAAGTTTGCGCTACCGTTTTAGGGAAGCTGCCAAACATAGGGCGATAGTGGACAGGCTGCGGGGTAGCAATGGAGGCGTTAGGGTCGCCCATAGGCGCGGCAGCTATCAACCCGCCTTTGATAATGCTGTCCGGTTTTACCCCAAAAAACGCGGGTGACCATAAAATCAGATCCGCCCATTTGCCAACTTCAATAGAGCCGACCTCATCGCTGATACCGTGGGTAATAGCGGGATTGATGGTGTATTTAGAGATATATCGTTTGATACGAAAGTTATCATTACCGCTATCAAAGTCGGCATGACTTAAGGTGATATGTTCTGAGGACTGCTCCGTTTTGGCCGTTTGGTCAGGTGCTAAGTGACCACGCTGCGCTTTCATTTTATCAGCGGTCTGCCACGTGCGAACAATGACCTCTCCTACGCGCCCCATCGCTTGCGAGTCGCTGCTCATCATGGAGATGGCGCCCATATCTTGTAAAATGTCCTCAGCAGCAATAGTCTCGCGGCGGATACGACTCTCAGCAAAAGCCACGTCCTCGGCGATGGCTGGGCTTAAGTGGTGACAGACCATGAGCATGTCGAGGTGTTCATCGATGGTATTGACCGTAAAGGGACGCGTCGGATTGGTTGACGACGGCAGGACATTAGGCTCACCAATGGCCTTTAGGATATCTGGCGCATGACCACCGCCTGCGCCTTCGGTGTGAAAGGTATGGATGCAGCGCTCTTTAAAGGCAGCTAACGTGCTATGCAAATAGCCACTTTCATTTAATGTATCGGTATGGATGGCGACCTGCACATCGTACTCTTCAGCCACACTCAAGCAGTTATCAATAGCCTGCGGTGTTGAGCCCCAGTCTTCATGCAGTTTTAGACCGATAGCCCCCGCTGCAACTTGCTCGATAATAGGCTCAGGTAAGCTAACGTTACCTTTACCGAGCAGCCCGATATTCATAGGAATGGCATCGCTGGCTTTTAGCATACTTTGAATATGATAAGCGCCTGGCGTACAAGTGGTGGCTAGAGTGCCCTCGGCAGGCCCAGTACCGCCGCCAAGCATGGTGGTGACTCCAGACATCAAGGCCGTTTCACATTGCTGGGGAGCAATAAAGTGAATGTGACTGTCAACACCACCAGCAGTTAGGATTTTGCCTTCTCCAGCGATAATCTCAGTCGCTGCGCCAATCGGCAGAGTTACATTGGGCTGAATATCAGGGTTGCCGGCTTTGCCAATACCGCTAATGCGACCCTCTTTGATAGCCACGTCGGCCTTATAAATACCGGTATAGTCAACAATCAAAGCATTGGTGATAATGGTGTCGGCTACTTGACTACCAAGCAGCTGTGATTGGCCCATGCCATCACGGATAACCTTGCCGCCGCCAAACTTCACCTCCTCACCGATACTGACGCTACACGTATTAGGACGCTGGTCGATGTGGCTGGTCAAATCATACTCTACTTCAAGCCATAAGTCGGTATCGGCCAAGCGCACTTTGTCGCCTGTGGTCGGGCCAAAGTGCTCAGCATGGATGCGTCTATCCACGCGTTTTTGCGAGGTGTGTGGCGTGCGCTTGATATCGGCCGCTCCCATCACTTTACCTGCAAAACCATATATATGCTGACGACCTGCGATGGCAACCAGCTCTACTTCACGCGCTTGCCCCGGCTCAAAGCGTACCGCAGTTCCGGGTACGATGTTGAGACGGTAGCCAAGCGTGGGTTCTCGATCAAAGCTTAATGCCTCGTTGACCTCAAAGAAGTGATAATGCGAGCCGATCTGAATGGGACGGTCACCTGTATTGACGACCTCTACGCTTTGCACGCAGCGCCCCGAATTTAGGGCCATATCTCCTGCTTTGATTCTATATTCGCCTGCTTTTATCTTTTTATTTTTGCTCATTTTTGTCATCCTTCATTGTTCTATAGGTCTTACTAGACAATAGGGTTGTGTACGGTCACAAGTTTGGTGCCGTCAGGGAAGGTGGCTTCGACTTGTACATCGTGAATCATCTCAGCAATACCGTCCATGACATCATCAGTTGAGAGATAAGTCGCGCCTTCACTCATCAGCTGTGCTACGGTTTTGCCATCACGGGCGCCTTCCATAAGCAGCATACTGATATAAGCGATGGCTTCTGGATAGTTGAGCTTGACGCCGCGCTCTTTACGACGTTCAGCGACCATACCGGCGGTAAATAGCATGAGTTTGTCTTTTTCGGTAGGGGTTAGTTGCATCGGATTATCCTTAATAGCCTTAATAATGAGTGGTCATGTTATTTGTTTATTTACTTATCACATTAGGGCGTGTCCCTAATTCAAGCGTTTATGACTAAATGGGCTAAAAATGGCTAAATCTTTGGCAAACGGTGTCAAATAGCTAGCCAATATCTTGATATTACCTGCGCTATTTTCCTTGTTTGCCTTCGATTTATCTCATTTTTATCACCATTTTTAAAATAGGGACACGCCCTAGTCACATCGCTGTTGATCAATAGAGTCTATTGTCAAAAGCTATCGCTTTAGAATAGGTCAGAGTTAAAAACTAAGTGTCCCAAATCCTTGGTCGATGCGGCTCAAGCGCATACCATTTGCGCCTGATAAGCTCGCGGGCTTGGTAAAAGGCTTCAAAACAAGCTCGTACATCAGACCCTAGGTAGCGACAATTGATCCCTTGATAGTTGTGCGTACAATAAATGGGTAGGGACTGTTTATCGATAAGACTGCGTATCTCGCTGATCGTCTCATCTAAATACTGTCCCAGCTTTAATGGGTTTTTTTGTAGCTCTGCTTCAATGGTATCAATGCTGGGTATGGCCCAAAACGAGCCATGCACGTGCTGATTATTTAGCCCGAGTGCTGAGGTAAACCAGCGGGTATCGGCCTGCTGCGCGGTATGCTCTTTGACCAATAACACGTTATCTCGCCATATCTCTAAACGATTGGCATAGTGACCATGAGCAAAAGTCTCTCGGTACGCTTGACGACCAAACACGGCGATATCCCAAGTGAGCAAACTGGCGGTTTGGGTTAAATAAAAGCGGTTAGTAGCGTTAGAGACAGAGTGATCGTAATAAATGCTCTCTTGGGGCAGCCACTCAAGGATAGCGTGGTCATCGAGGTAGGCGCTGATATGTTGTACGGCCTCAACCGTAGCGCTTAATAAGCGCTTATCAAGCAAAGTGCTGCTACTGCTGTCTATAGGCTGACTTGGTTTGCCACATTTTTGTGCTTCGCCATAATGCGCTTGGCGCTGCGCCTGTCGTTGCCCGTACCATTTGCCCGCGCCTGGGGTAGTAATCACCGCGTGACTATTTGCCTCTAGCTTGTACTCCAGTGTTAAGCGGTCATCATCCGCGATACCAGCGGGAGGATATAACACATAGATATGACAAATCCCTGCTTGGTAATCAGGCTCAGGATACAGTGCGCGTTGTACCACCAGTGCCCCAGTATGGGCACGGTGATACAGCCGAGTTTTTGCCGCGTCAGCTGTATGGTCAAAATAAAGATGTAACGTAGATTGCCAAGTCAAAATAAAATGTTCCTTTTGAGACGTATGCTATTAAAAAAGCGCTTTTAAAAGCATTCTTGAAACGTATGCTTTTAGATGGCTACCAATTCTTGAATGTGGTTGTCTGCCATATCTTCTCCTGCGCCCTGAGCGACCACTTGTCCGCGCGAGAGCACGGTGTAGTTATCCGCCAGCTCCTCTGCAAATTCATAGAACTGCTCAACCAGTACAATCGCCATATCCCCTTGATAGCCTAAATCCTTAATGACCCGTCCGATATCCTTGATAATTGAGGGCTGGATACCTTCGGTAGGTTCATCGAGTATCAGCACGCGCGGCTCTGAGGCCAGTGCGCGTGCGATTGCCAACTGCTGCTGCTGACCCCCTGACAGATCGCCGCCGCGCCGGTGCTTCATCTCATCGAGTACCGGAAAGATGTCGTATAAGTGTCTGGGAACGCGCCCCGCTTTGCTGTGGGAGAACTTGGCCATACCGATCAAAATATTTTCCTCTACCGTCAGTGTTGAGAATATATCGCGCCCTTGGGGCACGTAAGCGAGTCCGGCGCGCACGCGCTGCTCAGGAGTGAGCTTACTGATGTCTGTACCATCGAGGACAACCTGTCCTGACTTGATTGGGAGTATGCCCATCAGACATTTAAGTAAAGTGGTTTTGCCAACGCCGTTACGCCCGAGTATTACACTGCACTCGCCAACCGGCGCAGTAAATGACACGTCACGCAAAATATGACTGCCGCCGTAGTACTGATTGATTGCCTTAACGTCTAGCATAGAGGCTCCTATGTTTAAATGGTTTTAAGCAGTAAAAGTCAAGCCGTTAGCGTCCAAGATAGGACTCAATGACCGCCTCATTTTCTTGCACCTCAGCTAAAGTACCTTCAGCTAAAATAGCCCCTTGGGCAAGTACCGTGACCTTTTCACTAATGGCATCAATAAAGCTCATATCGTGCTCGACGACGATTAAGGTATGATTTTGTTTGAGGCGCAGACATAGCTCAGCGGTGTGCTCGGTTTCAGCGTCCGTCATACCAGCGACTGGCTCATCGAGCAAGATAAGCTTAGGACTTTGCATCAGCAGCATACCAATCTCCAACCACTGCTTTTGCCCATGCGAGAGGAGGCCTGCGGGCAGGCGGGTTTTGTCTGTCAAGCGAATCTGCTCAAGGGTCGCCTCAAGTGTGTTTCGAGTATCGGCATCAAGCCTACTGCGCAAACTGCCCATTACGCGTTTGTCCTTGGGCGCGGCAAGTAGTAAATTATCGAGCACGCTAAAGTTCTCAAACACCGTCGGTTTTTGAAACTTGCGCCCGATACCTGATTCTGCGATTTGTTCTGTTGACATAGTCGCCAGATTATAGGTTTGCCCAAAGAACACGCTACCTTCGGTAGGACGGGTCTTACCGGTTATCACATCCATCAAGGTTGTTTTGCCCGCGCCATTAGGACCGATAATACAGCGCAGCTCTCCTTCTTCGATGTACAAGGACAAGTTGTTCAGCGCCCGAAATGAGTCAAACCAGACGCTCACTTCCTCAAGGTACAGCGCAATACCGTGGCTAAAGTCTGCGCCGCGAGGCTTAGGGTAACTCAAACCGTCGCTATGGTCGTCATCGTAGTCGTATTCATCAAGCGCCTTAGCTGTCATAGCTAGCGACCTCTGAGGCGCTTTATCAGGTAAATTGCTAGACAGCTTAGAGACAAGCGATGTTGATAAATGATTATTGAGCATCAGATTTTTCCTTTTTAAAGCGTCCAAGCAGACCAATAATGCCGTTTGGTAAAAATAGGGTGACAACGACGAACAGACTGCCAAGTATTAATAGCCAGACCTCAGGATAGGCGACGGTAAAGTAAGTCTTGAGCGCGTTGACTACGCCTGCGCCTAAGATGGCACCGATAAGATTACCGCGGCCACCAGCAGCGACCCACACGGCCATCTCAATGGAGTTAATCGGGTTCATCTCGCCAGGATTAATGATGCCCACTTGCGGAACGTACAGCGCCCCTGCGATACCAGCGATAACCGCTGATAGCACCCATGCCGATAGCTTGTACCAAAGCGTGCGATAACCTAAGTACTGCAAGCGGTTTTCACTATCGCGAATAGCGCCAAGCACGCGCCCGTAAGGCTGACCCATCAAATAACGCAGGCCAGCATAAGATAGCAGTAGTGCCAGTGCGGTCACAAAGCACAAGGTAGCGCGCGTGGAGGCGGCAGTAATGTCGTAGCCCAAAAGAGTGGTAAAACCGGTAAAACCATTGTTGCCACCAAAGCCTGTCTCATTACGAAAGAACAGTAAGGCCGCCGCGTACGTCATAGCTTGGGTAATAATCGAGAAGTACACGCCTTTTATTTTTGAGCGAAAAGCAAAGAAGCCAAAGATAAAGGCAACGATACCTGGCACCAATAGCACCAAAGCGCTCGCCCACCAAAAGTGCTGCGTCCCTGCCCAATACCACGGCAGCTCAGTCCAGCTCAAAAAGCGCATAAAATTAGGGATACCGTCGCCTGCGGTCTCGCGCGTGAGGTACATACCAAAGGCATAACCGCCAAGCGCAAAGTACAGCCCATGCCCTAAGCTCAAAATACCCGCGTACCCCCAGACTAAATCTAGGGCCAGCGCCACCATTGCTAGCGCCATAATCTTACCAATAAGGGTAATCCAGTAAGCGGAGAGGTGAAAAGGAGAGGTGATAGGCAGCAGATGCAGCCACGGTACGATAAGTAATAGCAAAAAGCATAAGCCGATAAATACAGCGCTGCGCGGAGTATCAGATAATAATGTGATGATTCTCATAGCCTTCTCCTTAATCAACAAAACGGCCTTTTAGTGCAAATAAACCTTGTGGCCGCTTCTGAATAAACAGAATCACAAGAACCAGTAATACAATTTTGGCAAGCACCGCGCCAATACCAATCTCAAGCACCGTACCACTGACGCCTAAACCTAAAGAGGCGAGCACTGCGCCCCATACTTGACCGACACCGCCGACAACGACAACTAAGAACGCGTCGATGATATACGTCTGACCTAAGCTTGGTCCGACGTTGCCGACTTGCGCGAGTGCGCAGCCTGCCAATCCTGCCAGCCCCGAGCCAAGCCCAAAGGCCAGCATATCGATGCGCGCAGAGGAGATACCAACCGCGCGTGCCATCTGCCGATTTTGCGTTACCGCGCGTACAAATAGCCCAAAGCGCGTTTTGTTAAGTAAATACACCAATAGCAGCAGAATAACGACCGTAAAGCCGATGATAGCGATGCGGTTATAGGGAAGGGCAAGGCTTGCGGACACTTGATACGCGCCGCTAAGCCATGAGACATTGCTGACCTCGACGTTTTGCGCGCCAAACACCATGCGTATCAGCTGCATCAAAATTAAACTGATACCAAACGTCGCCAGTAAGGTCTCAAGCTCACGCCCATAGAGCGGACGGATCACGATACGCTCGATGACCATACCGATCACAGCGCTGACCAAAAACGCACTGGGTATCGCGGCGAGTAAGTACCAGCTTGCCATCTCAGGCAGATAGGCTTGAAATAGGTTTTGCACCACATAAGTGGTGTACGCGCCAATCATAATCAGCTCGCCATGTGCCATATTGATGACGCCAAGCAGCCCAAAGGTAATCGCAAGCCCTAGCGCTGCTAGTAGTAAGATACTGGCAGTACTAAGACCAGTGAACAGATGCCCCGTCCACGTGCTGATCAAGATGCGCCGCTCAATACTTGCTTCAGCCGCCAGCAACGCCGCCTTAAGATTAGGGTCAAGATTGTCGTTTGCCAACGCCTGTTTGACATCGATTAACACTTGCGGGCTATCGCTGTCAGCGAGCACGTCAAGCGCGGCGATTTGGGTAGCCACGTCGCCATCGCGAAAGTCTAGCCTCGCCTGCAAGGTACTAAGCGCGGCGCTCACCTCCGCGTCATCTTCGCGCACGGCTGCTGCGCTGACTATTGCAGGGTCTATTTGTTCGATGTTATCAGCAAGGATACTCACCGCTTGCAAGCGCTGCGCCGGATCGTCTGAATCCAGCTTTACTTTTGCTTGCCCAAACACCAGTGCGGAGCGCAGGGCATTAGTCAATGTTACTTGCGCCAGATCGCTTGGCCATTCGTCCGTCAGATCTCTATCAGGATAGGTAAACAGCTCGTCATCAGCGTTTAGCAAATAAGTTTGCCCACCGTTGCCTTGATACAGCTCATCATTATCAATCAGCTCAACTAACGTATCGAGACTCTCAGCGGAGCCTGGCCACTGACCCAGCATCGCTTGGCGCTGACTAAAGTCTGCAGCCACAAACTGCTCAATGGCATCGCCCTGACTGTTAATTGGACTGGTAACTGGACTGGTAAGCGTGGCAGGCGTAGTCAAAGACTGCGCATTTTGCGTAAGCAAACTCTTATCATCGTTGGCAAGATTAGAGGTGGTCGCTACTGTATTGGTTACTGTATTGGCAGGGGAATGACTATCTACTGCGGTGTCGGCAGCCGAAGCGGGAAGCGGGGTTAAAGCGAGCATAAATGCTAAGCAAAGAAGCACAAATGATAGGCTCAGACTAACAGCACTAAAGGCCTTGTTAAAGCCGCTAGCCTGGGCGTCATATATAAAAGAGGGATAAGGCGACATAGTGGAATCCTTTTTTATAGTCAACACTCCTCCAACCCTGCCAAGCTAGCCTATAGCTTGGCGGGACTATCAAGGTTTGCTGATATTGATACCAATAAGAAAGTAAAGCTTAGGATAATCCTTACTTAGGAATGTACTGGCTCCACGGTGAAGCTTGGATAACCTCGGGTGTCTTATAGACCACATCAAATTGACCATCGGGGCGAATCTGACCGATCATGACCGGTTTCCACAAGTGATGGTTCTCTGCATCCATCTTTAGCGTATAGCCTGAAGGGGCAGCAAAAGTCTGACCGCCCATACTGATACGGACTTTGTCCACATCTGTGCTACCCGCGTCCTCCACCGCCTGCTTCCACATATTGATACCGACGTAGGTGGCCTCCATAGGGTCGTTAGTGACGACATTGTCGGCATTGGGTAAGTTGTTATCGAGCGCATACTGCTTGTACTTTTTGGTAAAGTCGTTATTGGTTGGGTTTTTGACCGACATAAAGTAGTTCCATGCCGCTAAGTGCCCTTGCAGCGCGCTAGTATCGATACCGCGTAGCTCCTCTTCACCAACTGAGAATGCCATGACTGGAATATCAGCGGCGTCAATACCTTGATTACCAAGCTCGCGATAAAAAGGCACGTTGGAGTCGCCGTTGATGGTTGATATGACTGCTGTCTTTTTGCCCGTAGCGAAGTTTTTGATATTAGAGACGATGGTTTGATAATTGCTAAAACCAAATGGCGTGTACTCTTCCATAATGTCGCTATCGGCAACGCCTTTAGACTGTAAAAAAGCGCGTAGTATCTGGTTGGTGGTACGAGGATAGACATAATCTGTGCCTAATAATACAAAGCGCTCAGCGCTACCGCCTTCAGGACTCATCAAGTATTCAACGGCAGGAATAGCTTGCTGATTGGGCGCCGCACCAGTATAAAAGATGTTTTCGGACTGCTCTTGACCTTCGTACTGCACCGGATAAAACATCAAGCCATTGAGCTCTTCAACGACGGGCAGTACCGACTTACGCGACACTGAGGTCCAGCCCCCAAAGATGACATCTACTTTATCTTGTGTGAGGAGCTGGCGTGCTTTTTCAGCAAATAACGGCCAGTCAGAGGCAGGGTCAACGACGACAGGCTCTAATTGCTTGCCGAGCACCCCGCCGTTGGCATTAATCTCCTCAATCGTCATTAGCGCGGTGTCCTTTAGCGAGGTCTCAGAGATGGCCATCGTCCCTGATAAAGAGTGCAAAATACCGACTTTAATAGTATCGCCATTAGCCGCCGCTGCGCTTTGAGTGGTGGTATCGCTAGCTGTCGTCTCCGAGCTCGTCTCGGCTGGCTTTTGACAGCCAGCAAGGCTCAAACTACCTACAACGGCAAGCGCCACTATAGATAAGCGTGAGGTCAATCGTAAGTCGGTATGAGGGGCGCTATTCAGTGGGGTAGCGGTAGCAAGGGTCAGCAATAAACACATAAACTTCTCCAAAAAGAGTAAAATAGCAACAAGGTGAGTCAATCAATTGGCTTTGACTGTTTTACTATTTTTATTACTTCAATATCTATGCCAGCCAAAAATATAGAAAATTGCACCACTGTGGTTCTTTGTTGAGTACGAAGCCTTCTTTTTTTGCACCAAAATAGACCAGACCTATAGGCTCCTATGCACCACGATGGTTTATTAATACTTGTGAATAAAAGCCATTGTTTCTTTAAGGGGCTAAAACTGGGCAGAATAAATGTGTTGGAAGGGTAGAGGGTTCTACTGTCTTGATAAGTCTAAATATCAAAATAGGTTTAAGTTGGTAAAGAAGCGCTGTTGACAGGTTTAGTTAATTGTAATTCGGCAATAAAAAAACCCTTATAGCTCAAGGCGTATAAGGGGTAATGAGAGTATCCCACATTCTATGTAACTGCCATTTAGATTAAAGGCTTACTAACACGATCATCAAACATAATCATAAAGTGATTTTCTGATGTCTTTAGGGTAGTCAAAGAATACCGTTAATCCATCCTAGTTACTGCGTCAATAAGAAATAGGTTATATCAGCTGATTCTCTTGCCTGTAATGGCTTGGTGTCATGCCATAGTTTTTTTTGAAGGCGCTAGAGAATGCACTGTTATCGATAAAGCCGCTTGCTAGTACGATTTGGCTAATAGGCAGCGTAGTATGTTTAAGAATATATTTGGCGTGTTCAAGGCGCAATCGCACGTAATACTGTTGCGGTGAACAACTAAAATTTTTCTTAAATATGCGCTGTAATTGTCTACTTGATAATCCAAGATGATGGGCAATATCCTTAACGCTTAAAGGCTCTTCAAGATTGGTTTTCATCAATGCAATAGCATCTATTACATTGGTATAGCTACTGCTCAGTATTTTTGGCTTGGGCATATGCTGTACATAAGTAGGCTCACGTATAGAGGTGATAATAAACATGTCTTGTATCTTGGAAACGATATGATGACCATGATGCTTATTGATGATATGTAAAGTCATATCCAATGCGCAAGCTCCACCTGAACAAGAATATAGCTGCGGTGCTATTGTAAATATTTGGTCATTAAAAATAACACCTGGATAGTTTTCTTGGGCTACGCTGATGTTCTCCCAATGCAATGAGGCTGCTTGCTGCTCAAGTAAGCCCGCAGCAGCCAATGCTAGCGCTCCTGTACACAAACCGCCAAGTGCAATATCCCGTACTGCCAATCGCTGAATTAAGGTAATGAGCCTACTAGATTCCAAGTAATCTGTTTGGTGTCCTCCGCATACAAATACCAAGTCGCAGGTTAATAAGTAGTCGAGTGGTGCAGTATGACTTAACTTAATACCGTTACTACTACTGGTTTTATTGTCATCGAACCCTGCCACCACCCACGAGTATAAGAGTTGCTCGCTCACATAATTCGCCATTCGAAGTGGCTCAATGATATTGCTGAACGCCAGCATGGTAAAGCCATTAATCAGTAGAAACCCAATACGCCTAGGCTTGTCTATCATCTTTTCCGTTATCTGAGTCATTTTTTGTCGCCTTTAGAACATACCTAAAGTTCTGGCTAATGTTAAGTTGTTTGTCCATATGTCCGATTATAAACATAAAATGTCGCTTATGAAAAAATACCTTATTAATTTTACCTCTATTATCGAACGTGTTCTCAGTTAATTATTACCTACTTTGGAGACGTTCCATGTCAGCACTAAAAGACCTTACTAGCGCGTTATCTTCTACAGATTTTTCTCGAAAATCGATGAATTCATTAAACCTAACCTCTTTAGATGGCTCATTAGATAATCCGCATCTCCCAAGTCTAATCGAAATTAAAAACGGCCAGAAAGTGCAACCGACTTTTAGTCATCAAGAATATGCAAATCGTCATGAGAAACTTCGTGAGTATTTAGATAATCATGGCATTGTGGCGGCGCTTTTCACCTCGATACATAACATCAATTACTACTCTGACTTTATATATTGCTCTTTTGGGCGACCTTATGGACTAGTCGTTACTTCAAAAGAAGTCGTGTCAATCTCTGCCAATATCGATGGTGGACAGCCTTGGCGGCGTACTGTGGGCGACAATAATATTGTTTACACTGATTGGGAGCGTGATAACTATTTCAAAGCCGTTGCTCAACAACTTCCTCATCACGGCCGTGTAGGTATTGAGTTTGATCATTTACCAATGGATCGCTTTGCTAAGCTCAAAGCTATTTTACCCAATGTAGAGTTTGTTGATATTAGCCTAGCATGTATGACCATGAGAATGGTTAAGTCCTCTGAAGAAATAGCGCTAATAACAAAGGGCGCTCAGGTCTGTGATATTGGTGGGGCGGCATTGGTACAGGCTGTTTATGATGGCGTGCCCGAATACGAAGTTGCCTTGGCATCTACACAAGCGATGGTGAAGGCTATTGGGGAGCAGTTTGGTCAAGTAGAACTCATGGATACATGGACATGGTTTCAGTCAGGTATTAATACGGATGGTGCCCATAATCCAGTAACCAATCGTCGTGTCCAGTCGGGTGATATCTTGAGTCTTAACTGTTTTTCTATGATAGCAGGCTACTATACCGCGCTTGAACGCACATTGTTCTTGGATAAATGTGATGCAGATTCACTACGCTACTGGCAGATAAATTGTGAAGTGCATGAAGCAGGTCTTGAGCTTATAAAACCTGGCGTGCGCTGCTGCGATATCGCACATGAGCTGAATAAAATTTATGCAAAATACGACTTATTAGAAAAACGCAGCTTTGGTTATGGACATTCTTTTGGTGTGCTCAGCCATTATTATGGACGCGAGGCAGGACTTGAGCTACGTGAAGATATTGAAACAGTGCTTGAGCCAGGTATGGTCATCTCTATGGAGCCGATGATTATGATTCCAGAGGGCATGCCGGGTGCTGGCGGTTATCGAGAGCATGACATTTTAGTCATCAATGAGACGGGCGCTGATAATATCACAGGCTTTAAGTACGGCCCTGAGCATAATATTATCGGTCGTTAATGTAGGGGAGTGTCATCAATAAATACTGTCTATATTGAGTGGGCTACCATGAATAAGTTTCTTATTTTAAGCCCGCCAATATAGATGATGATGCGCCTCGCACAATGCAATTATTTTCATATTTTACTTATTAAGGAAATAACATTATGGACCTGTTTCTTAACAGCTGGACGTTATTTTGGTTTTTGACCATTAATGTACTGACGCTATTACTGGCAGTGAGTTATTTCTTCGTAGAGCGTCATAACAAGTAATGTAGTAAATGATACGAGGAATCGACATGTTTATTAATTGGATGATATTGTTAGCAGCAATTGCACTTCTCATTGTATTGGCTAGTAAAGCGTCAAAAGTCATGTCAGCAGATGAGGAAAGTGGTTTTTTAGTAGCCGGTCGCTCATTAGGGCCTTTTGTTATAGCAGGTACTGTCGTGGCGACTGGGTTTAGTGGTTGGGGCTTTATGGGTTCACCTGGTGCCGCATACCAATATGGGACGATTGAGCTTTTAGGTAATTTCTTTTTTGCACCAGCCATGGTCGTCGCCGTATTATTCTTTGCGGTCTATTTGCGTAATAGAGCCATGAAGATGGGTAGTAGTACCATTCCTGAATTTATTGTCAACTTGCACTGTAATGATCGAAATTCAATATCTGCTCGCACTTTGCGTATTATCACGTCTTTGGGCATGATTATATTTTTGACCGTATTTTTGACGGCTCAGATTAGAGCGCTTGGTATGTTGGGTAGTAGCTGGCTCGGTATTTCACCTCTTCTGGCTTCTGCGCTTTTATTGGTGATTATTACTGTTTATACCATGGCAGGCGGATTGCTCGCTGTTGCTTGGACTGATACTTTTATGGTGATTGGGATGACCACTGCTGCCATTTATATAGTGGTTCAGGTGTTCACTGACATTCCGTTAGCAGATATGATGACGCAGCTGAATGCGATAGATCCAAACCTTGTCAATCCAGAGAGTTCTAACCCATATGGTAATGCCAAAGCTTCTGTTTTTCTAGTATTTGTCTATGCGCTTATTTTTAGTACTGCATTGCCTTATATGTCAGTACGTTTTTTGGCGATGAAATCTAATATTAGTATTGCCAAAACAGGCTTTTATACGGCCATTCTAGGGTGTGTTTTGAGTTTGGTGCCTATCGTTGGCTTATATGTTCATATCAAAAACCCAGGTCTGATCAATCCCGATGAAGCAATGCCTTGGTATTTAGCCAATGCTATTCCAAGTGTGGTGGGTAGTGTGATCACTTTGTTTATTCTTTTTGCTATGAAGTCTACGGCAAACTCTATCTTGCATACTTTATCAACTGCTGCCTCACATGATTTGCGTTTGGCTGTATTTGACAATAAACCTCGCACTGAGGCTGAACTATTGAAACTGAATAGATTGTGGGTCGCTATTGTGGCTGCTATCGCCTTCATTTGTACTTTCTTCTTACCTGAAGCGATGCTTAGCTATCTAGGCATATTCTCTAGCGGTACTTTAATGGCAGCTCTATCTGGTGTACTTTTGGTGACTATCTTTTATAAAGGCTCAACGATGGCTGCTATTGCCTCTATTATCGTCGGTGCTGTTTGCAGTAGTTATCTCTTAACATCAGGTCTTGTCGGCTGGGTAGAGGGACCTCTTATCGGATCAGCTGCATCAGCCATCACTTACGTGATCGTTAGTGTATTGGTTCCTAATAGAGTCAAAGCCATATCAGAAGAAGCTGTCAGCGCTTAGATATAGATACTTATATTTATGAATACTTAACAGAGCCTAAACTAACCGCTGAGTTTATTGACTGATAGTCATAAATTCAGCGGTTTACGTATTCAGTAAGGCTGGCAAGTATGAGTTGTATAGATAAGCTAATGCTGATTAACACTCGGTTATTTTGTACCAGTTTTATATTTACTCAATGATATTACGAACATTTTATGTTTAATAATAGAGGTGACTAGTCGTGGAAGTATTGAAAACCAGACCTATAGCGGTTGATGTCAAGCCATGGATTGGCACCATACAAATTGTCATGGCGGCCATATGTTGGGGCACACTTGGTATATTTTCGACTTATCTTAGTCAATTAGGTTTTAGTAGTTGGCAAATTACGATATTGCGTATCATAACGGCAGCTATTATTGCTATAACGATGTTGCCTAAGATCTGGAAACCATTAAGTAGGCTAACACTCGGTCAATGGTTTGGGCTTGGTCTACAATCCCTAATTGGCGTACTGGGTATGACGGTTTGCTACTTATTTGCAGTGCTTCATGTGGGAGCAGGCACAGCAGTCGCATTACTCTATACGGCGCCAGTCTTTAGCTTGATATTCTCGCACCTATTATTAGATGAGCGAATTACTTATAAAGCTACATTGTTAGCAGTTGTAGCAGTGATTGGCGTTGGTATGACTACGATGGGTGGCACTACTGAAGGGAACTTGGGTATTGCCGTTGGGCTGCTTTCTGGCGTTTGTTACTCTTTATATGGTGTGCTTGGTAAACGCGCCATGCATCATAAACACTCTGCACCACTTGTCTTTTTTACGTCAATTTTGTTCAGTGGCATTGTATTATTGTTCATTCCTACCACGTATACAACTTATTATAAGCTGATACAGCTTCCCGTTATTAGCTGGATATATGTACTGGGCTTATCTTTGGTAGGTACGATTGCACCTTTTGCATTATATATGAAAGCATTAGAAAAACTACCAGCCACACGCGCGTCAGTATTTACTATCTTTGAACCTTTGACCGCGATATTTTTGGCAGTGTTGCTCCTGCATCAAATGTTATCAGGTATTCAATATATAGGCGTTTTTTTGATTTTGCTCGTTGCTTTATTAAATGGGCTAACAAATTCGACCAATGTACAACTGCCGAGATGGTTTAGAAGACAAAAATTATCGTAATTTAGGGCGTGTTGAACATTGGCGACAAATTGATGGCAAAAAAAATAGCGAACGGTTAATCTTTAAGTTCTCACACAAAAAAGATTTAGAGTAGTCTGTTTGGTGTCTGCTACGACAATGGTATACACCTTACCGTTTCGTTTTAGAATACCAAATACAGCGGTTTTGTCAGCAGCCCCGCGACCTCTTTTACCTTTGCGTACGCCGCCAAAGTAACTTTCATCTAATTCGACTTCTCCATCAAAAAGCTCATCAGCTTCTAACGAGAGATGGTAGTCTATGACAAGTCTTGTTTTATGGTAAAAAAGTGCAGCAGTATTAGGCTGAATATCAAGCAAATCTGCGGCTGTTCTGGCAGTCACTTCAGCCGTAAAAAACTCTAACAGTCGTCTCTGTGCTTTTTTACTTAGTTTACAACGGGTTATCTTCATAAAAGTAGTCTAGCATAGTGCTTATCTACTACAGCCCCTAAAATTTAATTAACTTGCCATTGGTTAAAATCTTCTAGTGTGGCTTGTAAAATTGCCTCTTTATCACAAATGGCTGTGCCTTCTGCTCGAATCAAGGTGCGTTTTTTAAAGCCCATTTTTGCAAACATCATATCCAAATAACGGTAAGCAAATTCCATTTGTTGGCATTCTTTATCCAATGAGAACATCGACCCACTAATTTGTAGAAACAACACGGCTCTATTATCGGTCAATAAGGGTTCAATTTTACCTGCCTCGCTGTACTGGAAAGTCTCTCGTGGCACCAACACCATATCCATATAATCTTTGAGTCGAGCAGGGATATTGTAGTTATACATCGGATAGATAATAACGATTTTTTGATGCGCTTTAAACTGCTGTAACATCGCTTGCCGAGTGTCGGCGATAGCTTGCTCCGCCACACTCAAAGCCTCCCCTGCTTTTTGTTTATAAATGACCGTTAGGGTTGCCTTATCCAAGGTAGGTAAATCCATGTCATTTAATGGCAAATAGGTTGTGCTTTCAGCAAATTGCTGTTTGATTTGTTGTAGTAACTGAGCCGAAAATGACTCAGTATGGGCATTGATTGTGGTATCAATGACAAGCGTTTTCATGGCTTTATACCCCATTTTTATTGGTTTAATTTGGCTAACACATTTTCTGCTAAGTCTTGCAACGTTTCTTTGACAGGGCGTTTGGTAGGCTTTAAATTAATGGTGATATGAGATAAGCCTTGTTCTTTCTGCTCTTGCCAAAATTCCAGCAAACTATGTGCCCCGCCTCGTAGATAAATATTGCGAGATAATTGAGCAGGCTCATTCGGATTCTCACTAAGTTCGACAAAATTGGCATAACCAAAAGGATGCCAAGCGTCATCTTGATTTAAATCCGCCAAGGTTTGCACGATATTTTTGGTATCTTTTGGGTTTACCCCATGCCAAATCCACGCATCGGCAGTATTAGCAAGCCAATCTAGTTCCTGTCTGGCACGACCAATAGCAACCATCGGTAAGCGTTGTTCAAGGGTAGGGATAAAGCCAATATTGCCTGTTAAATCCCCATAATGTTGCCCTTTAAACTGCGGAAATTTTTGGGTGGTTAAGGCACGAATCATGTCCCAACTTTCTCGAAAACGCTCGGCACGATTGTCAAAGTTTTGCTGAAACACAGGGTATTCCACAGGTCTATCGCCACTCGACATCCCCAAAATAAAGCGATTATTGCTTAATACTGCCGTACTTGCTGAGGCTTTGGCGATATGAATGGGACTCCGCAAAGGTGCAACGATGCCTGCTGAACCTATCGCAATTCGTTGGGTTTTCGCAGTCAAATAGCCCATGGCAACCATGGGGTCAAATGCTTGTCCAACATCGCCAAAACTTGGGTCATAAAATGGCACATCTCGCAACCATAGTGCAGAAAATCCAAGCTGTTCTGCTAAGACAGCGGTTTCCCCAAAGTCTTCTAAGCTTGGAATCGGACTATTGGGATAGCCTTTAAACGGGGCAATCAATCCCAAGGTGAGTTTATCCGCTTGAAACACCTCACTAAATGCAGGGTGATTGGCAAGATGAGGGGGTAGTTGTTTTTGTTGCGGGGTTATATTTTCATTCGTCTGAGCGGTGTGAAATAATTGGCTATTGTCTTGTCCAAGAACAGAGAGGTTTGGTACAGCAGTTTGTGAGCTTGTGGTCATGAGAGTCACTCCGTTAAATTAAGCATTAAAAAATATAGTCCTAGTATAATGCTTTTATTTTTAATGACAATTGGGGTAAAATTGGAAACAGTTTTGCTTTTTTTGCAAAAATATGTTTATTCAAAAATACACTTAACTGCTAACAAACCCATGACCATCAATTACTTCTATGCCCTCACTATTTTTCACCATGTGGCGAATACTAATAGCTTTACTGCCACGGCAAGTCAGCTTGGGCTGGCGGTGTCGTCTGTCACTCGGCAAATTGATAACTTAGAACAATCCTTGCAAGTTAAGCTATTGAATCGCTCAACCAGACATTTGGATTTGACCCATGCAGGGATGCGTTATTTACAACAGACCGAGCCGATATTAGCTGAATTACAACAGGTAAATGAAGCGATTAAAGAGGAGCAAATTGAACCACAAGGGCGATTGTGCCTTACTTTTCCCAGTTCCTATGGGATTGAAAAAATCGCCCCATTGCTTGCCGAATTTGCCCATTTATACCCAAAAATTGAATTGGAGCTATTTGCCAGTGATGAATTTGTAGATTTATTTAATGAGAAATATGATGTAGGGGTGCGGTTAGGGCGTGTGGAGGATGACCGCTTGGTAGCAAAATTTATTGCCTCTCAGCAACGGCTGTTATGTGCGAGTCCCGATTATCTACGATTGCATGGAACACCACAAACACCGTCACAATTAGCCGAGCATAATTGTTTGCCGTTTATGTATCAAGGCTATGCGTCAAAGTGGTATTTCCATCAAACGGGTAAAACGCAAAGTTTGCGGGTGACAGGGAATTTGATGGGTAATAATATAGAAATGCTGAAACAAGCCACGCTTGATGGACAAGGGATTAGCCATTTACCTAACTGGCTGATTGAGAAAGCGTTGCAGTCTGGGGCGTTGGTACAGGTGTTGTCTGATTGGCAAGTGACCCCGTCTTTGGCGACAGATGACGGGATTTATTTGGTGTATCCGCCCACTAGCCGTAATGTGGTAAAAATTGGCGTGTTGGTGAATTTTTTAGCACAGCGTTTGATAGGTTAAACTGTAGATGGTGATATTGTGAAAAGCAGTAGAATATTATGCGTATCTAATTTAGGGAGGGTTTTCTTCATAAAAGTAGTCTAGCATAGTGATTATCTACTACAGCCCCTTAATTACTACAAAGGTCAAAGTATCAAGATAGTATCAAAAAATTAATTACATCCATGCTTTTACATAAATTTTAGACAATAAAAAACCCTTACAAGTCAATGCTTGTAAGGGTTTGAATATGGTGGGCCCAGTATCAACCATGCTTATTGATTAAGTTTTTGATATTAAAAGATATTTATAAATATTAATTTTATTATACCAACATTTATACCAACAATCTTATGAGTTAGATAGCTGATCCTGAAGATATATTATTCATAAAAAATATTGTTATCTTTTGTTATATTAGGCTGCTAATTTACATTTATCAGGTTTGAGCTGCTTAGTGTTTACTATGAATAATATCATTAGTTGATATAATCTAAAAAAGAAGTCTTTTGTCTGGATGAATAAATGTATATTAATGAGTTAAGAGTAAACAGTTATTATGACTGGGAAGTTATTTGTAAATATTTAGCTAATATTTACACATTAAATAAATATGGGTAACCCTCCCAAACCTAAGACACCTTATAAATGGAATTAAGCTGCCTGAGCTATGCTGAATAAAACGTAGAGCTAAACTTGGTAAACTAAGCACAATAACAGGAGTTTACCATGACCAAGAAAATCAGAACTTATAGTGACGAATTTAAAGCCGAAGCTGTCAAGAAAATAGCAGATAATAATGGCAATATTTCAGCGACTGCAAAGCAGCTTGGTATTGCCATGCAAACGCTCTCAAACTGGAATAACAAATCCAATCAAGGCAAGCTTGTCGGCACAGAGCAATATGATCCTGACCTTATGAGTGCTCTTCAAGAAATAAAGCAGCTCAAGCGTCAGCTCAAAGTGGCTGAAGAGGAGCGTGAAATACTAAAAAATGCGACGGCGTACTTCGCGAATGAGGAACGTTAAGAAACAGTCTGGGAGACTGTTTTAGTGACGCAAGGCGTAGGGCTATGCCCGAAGTGGCAGTTAGTAAAGTACGCCTTTATCAAACCCCCATATCAACAACATCACCTAAGAAAACTAGACTTCATAATCTAGCCTTATACACTATATGAATAATAGCATTCAGAGCCTTTTCGACTTATCAAAATAAAATAGACCTATAGTAGGTCTACATATTATTAATATTTTGAACACTAGGATATTGAGGTGTATGCTACTTAGCAATCAATAATCCTACAGTAACTTCAAAACAATACTCATCTTTGATAGTGATATTGACCGTCCCTTTATGAGCATTAGCAATAGCCTGAACGATAGATAAACCCAAACCTGATCCTGAATGGTGCTGGCTAGTTTTATCATGACGATAAAAGCGCTCAAACAATCGATCTGCTTCGCTTTGGTTTAGAGGTTTTTCTAGAAGGTTAGTAAAAGTTATCTCTAGCCAAGATTGCTTCGCGGTTTGAGTGTTACTTTGATCGTTTTCAAGCATCTTATAATTATTAACGGAAGTATTTGGAGTGTTGACAGTGGCTGATATTGTGACGACACTATTACTAGCGGCGTAGTAGATCGCGTTTGATAGCAGATTAGCAAATAGCCTTTGCAATAAACCCTCATCGCCTAATACTGCCTTAAAATCTCCTAATTTTACAAAAGTTATTTTACGATCTTCGGCAATCATTTCAAAGTAATCTAACAGCTTATTGATTAGGACCTCAGTATCTACAGTAGTCACTTGCGAATCACTCAGTCCTTTTTGGGTTTTTGCTAGCAGTAGCATGTTGTTAATCATCGCCGATAATTGCTCTAAGGTGTCATGTTGCTGATGTAATTGTTCGACATATTCCTCTTCCTCTCTAGGCTTATTTAACATGACTTGCGTTTGCGTAATCAGCGTCGCTATTGGCGTGCGTAGCTCATGCGCGATATTGTCTGAAAATCGCGACAACGACTCAAAATTGCTTTCAAGCTTAGCCATCATCGAGTTATAGGATTCTGCTAAAGGTCTTAGCTCTAATGGCATATCACTAACTATTACTCTTTCGCTCAATCTTTCAGGATGAATACCTTTCATCCTTTGCATGATAGTGGATAAAGGGGCAAAACCCCAATACACGCTTAAGGCTGCTATTGAAACCAACAGTAGTGTGATGGCAAATAGGATCAGACTAATTTGACGGTTAAACTGTAATAAATACTGATGATGCACGTCAATGGGTAAGGCGATAAGGGCAAGCATGTCATCGTCTCCAATAACCATAGCTCGATAACGTCTGTCTTTAATATTTATTACAAACTGTCTGTCATCATGATTTTGCTGTAATGATAATAGGTTAAAGTCGGCACTTAATTCATTAGCAAAGTTTTTGGGAGTACTAGATAGCAATCGCCCCTCTTTATCAGCAATGATAGTTTTTAGATCGTAATCTAGCGCTGATGAATGCAGGTGATCATCATTTTCTGTGGCTATTGTAGGAAGTAGATTTGAAGAAGCTTTCGAGCTTAACGGTTGTTGAGTGTTTGATGGACTTTGAGGCTTAGGTAGTGTCTGAGAGGCTATTTGGTTATCCGCCTCTGTTACGCGCTTACGTAGATTAAAGGCTGCGTGGGTAATGATTTCAGCATCCATTTGCTCAAAATGGCCTTTAACAGAGTGCTGTACCCAGATATAGATTATCAACTGCGATAAAACGACAAATATCGTCAATAAAAACACAGTTCGCCATAGTAAGGGTAAGCGTCGATTGTCCAATCTATTTATCATATTGGCTATCTTCCGTTTCGCTGGCAGCTTTATTACTAGCTGAAACGTCGACAGCATCTAATCGGTAGCCCATGCCACGCACAGTATGAATTAGCTTGGTATCAAACTCATCGTCTATTTTTATACGCAGACGTCTTATTGCCACATCAATCACATTAGTATCGTTATCAAAGTTCATATCCCATACTTGTGAAGCAATGATTGAGCGTGGTAATACTTCACCGCGGCGCTCTAATAGAAACTGTAATAGGGAGAACTCTTTTGCGGTTAGTTTAATGGGCGTGTCTCCTCTATGTACAGTGCGCTTGGCAATGTCCATTTTGAGATCCGCTATTTGCATGAGCGTACTTTTATAGTCGGCTTGATTGGCGCGTCGTAATAAGCTTTTTATCCTGACTATTAACTCTGCAAAGGCAAAAGGTTTGGTCAGATAATCATCACCGCCAATCTCAATCCCCTTGATTTTGTCATCTAAATCATCTTTTGCGGTTAGAAATAACACTGGCGTATGCTTGCCAGCCGCTCGGTAATTACGTACTAGCTCAAAACCGCTAACATCAGGCAGCATAACATCCATGAGTATCACGCTAAACTCTTCAGTCATCATAGCATGGTAGCCATCTAAACCTGTCAGCTGATGATCAACAATGAAGCCTGCTTCACTTAAGCCTTTTTTTACATATTCGCCGAGTTTTAATTCATCTTCTACTAGTAGTACTTTCATAGTAATCCTTCAATATAATTATGATTTTATAATACCCAAATCAATATAAATGACAAAACGGACTGGTATCTGACAAAGATGTCATGCGCTCGTCATCAAATGGTCAGTCTTCGTTTGTTAATCTATACCTATAGTACATAGCGGCTCATTCTTGATACGAGTAGCTACTATGAATTATTACTACAGGTAATTAGTTTCAATATTTAATAATTTATTAAGGATGTTATATGAAAAGCTATCGTTCATTCAAAAAAGTGGTGCTGCTATCCGCTTCGATGCTTATCGGTATATCAGCAGCTAATGCGCATACTACCAATCTAAGCACTTCAATTATCGATAATTGCGATAACTTAACTACGTTTGCCAGAAATCTAGATCACAATAACGCGCAGATGTCTGATGCTCAAATGAAAAGCTATGTTGATGCACGAGTCGCTTGCCAAGTTCAGCATCAAGATCAACATCTGCAGTCTGAAAAGTATTTCATAAAAAAATATGGTAGCGATCGTGATAGAAATGCTGATGCCATACTAAATGAATACGTGCAGCATTAAAATATAAAAGTAGCAAGATGACAATATTGTCATCTTGCTGTCATCTCTCTGTCAGAATCAATAAGTTATGCTTTAGACTGAATTAATATCCTAAAGCTTTATGTACCCTCAACTAAATCAATTAAGGATTAACCATGTCACTCTTTAAATCAAAGTCTTTACCTAAAGCAATCGTAGCCACTGCCGTCGCTCTAGTCGTTTCAACCTCAGCTCTAGCACATGATCCTAAAATGCACGCTGAAAAAGATCAGATGAACTGTGAAAAAATGGAAAAGCATATGCAAATGATGCAAAAAATGGATCATAGCAAAATGGATATGAACGATCCCGCTATGAAATCAATGGTGGCTAACATGGGTAAAATGAAACAAATGTATCAAAAGCACTGCGTAACAGATAAAAGTGACTCTTAAACATTGATTTTATAAATCCTTTATTACTGCTAGATAGTTTCATCAATCAGTAATAAGGGTTTGTAGGAAATATTTGTAGACGCTAAGAGTAGGGTATTAAAGAAAATAGATTTTAGGATAAACCCATGAAGTTTTTACTAGGAGTACTTTTCACTGTCGTGGTCGCTATTGTTGGTGTCTTTACTGTGGTTATGAGTGGTGTCATTAATATTGGCGCTGATCAAGGACATAGTCCATTGGTTTATAATTTCTTGGAGACGGCTCGCACCCGTTCAATAGCCTACGCTAGCAAGGACATTATTGTTCCAGATTTAGAAAAAGTAGAGATGATTAGCTCAGGCGGTGCCGATTACAAAGATATGTGCGCAGGCTGCCATTTGTCTCCTGGGGTAGAGAGCACTGATTTTAGTGAGAGCCTATACCCTAAGCCACCTAATTTCACTAATGCGCAAGTAGTTGATCGTTATAAAACGGATGCAGGAGCTCAGCAAAGTTTTTGGGCGATTAAGCACGGTATTATGGCATCAGGCATGCCAGCATGGGGTGCTTCTCATGACGACGATAGAATGTGGGCAATGGTCGCTTTTATTAGATCACTACCTGAGTTAAATGAGAATCAGTATACCATGCTAACCACTAGACTGGATGATGACATGATGGATATGTCAGAAGGTGGAGCTGGAATGCAGCATTAATTCTTCCATATTCCTTTATAAAAGCGCAGTGCTAAATAGTGCTGCCTTTTGGGATTTAAACTTTGCCTATACTACACTTAGTTATAGGGTATAAATCTTTAGAAGGTTCAACAGATAAGCAGACGCTTAGGAGTAAGTTATGAGACGCTATATAAATATAATGGGCAATGGACATAAAAAGGTATCAGCTTCTGCTCTTTTACTAGTAGCAACGTCAACAGTAATGGCTTGTAGTCAGCCCGATACTAGTGTTTCAAATTCTACTCAAACTGAGCCAGCGTTTGCCACCAAAAGTGCTCAAATAGAGCAACCACAACCGCAAATGATGTCTGTCAGTGCTAATTCAGGTACTGGGTCGACAATTCTACAAAACGTCTCGGCTACAGTTTACAAAGATGCTAATTGTGGCTGCTGCAAAGAATGGGTAGGCTATGCCGAAGGTCATGGTCTAAGCGCAACTGCGCAAGACGTTACAGATTTATCTTTATTTAAAGAGCGTTACGGTGTCCCGCAGCAAATGCGCTCTTGTCATACCACCGTCACTACTAATGGTTATGTTTTTGAAGGTCACGTTCCTGCCAAATACATGGCACAGTTTCTAGCGAATCCGCCAACTGATTCCATCGGTCTTGCGGTACCGAGTATGCCAGTTGGTAGTCCGGGCATGGAATATCAAGATAAATTTATGCCCTATAAAGTCATGCAATTGAACAAGGATGGCAGCACTCAAGTGTATGCGGCTATTGAGTCGCCAGCGCAGCAGATGTAGTTCTATTAATAAGTTATCAGATATATAAGTTCAACTCTCATTTCATGGATTAACTTAGGGCAATATTATGAATAAAAACAGATTTAACCGCAGGCGTTTTTTGACAGGGTCATCCACCTTGCTCGGCGCGTCGATGCTATCCACACTACCGACGATGGCTAATAGTGCTTTAACTAAAAGCCAAAATGTTGTAGTCAATAGTGATAGAGCCGATCACATTGTACCTATACTAACGGGTAATGAATTTGATCTTTATGTCAGTGAGAAGATGATAACGGTCAACGGCAAGTCAAGCATGGCAACGCTGATAAATGACTCACTGCCTGCACCAACGCTTAAGATGCAAGAAGGCGATACGGTCACCATTCGAGTCCATAATCAGCTGAATGAGTCGACCTCTATTCACTGGCATGGCCTCTTAGTGCCGTTTGAGATGGATGGCGTACCGGGTATCAGCTTTGATGGTATTCCTGCGGGTAGCACCTTCACGTACAAATTTAAACTGACACAGTCAGGCACTTATTGGTATCACTCGCATACTGGCTTCCAAGAGCAGACCGGTATGCGGGGGGCTATTGTGATTGAACCTAAAGGGCGCGAACGCTACCCTATCGAGGAAGATCACGTTATCCTGCTTAGTGATTGGACGCATCGCGATCCGCATAATCTGCTAAAACTGCTTAAGCAGCGTGCTGACTTTGATAATTACCATTTGCCAGATTTTAAAAAACTGTTATCTGATATTGCAGCAACGGATTTAGAAGCCGCTTATGATAAGCGTAAAATGTGGAACCAGATGCGCATGATGCCGACTGATTTTACTGATTTATCTGGTGAGACCACGTTTACTTATCTTATGAATGGTAAAACGACAGCGGCTAACTGGTCGCAATTGGTCAAAGCCGGTCAGCCGGTCAAACTACGCTTTATCAATGGCTCCGCGCAGACCATATTTGATGTGCGCATTCCAGGGCTCAAAATAAAAGTGGTCGGCACCGATGGTAATGATGTCGCGCCCGTTGATGTCGATGATTTTCGCATCGGTGTGGCTGAGACTTATGACGTCATCGTCACCCCAACCCGTGACGCGCATACCATATTTGCCCAAAACATCGATCGCACCGGCTTTGTCGCAACCACGCTTGCCACTAAAAGAGGCGCTCGCGCTGCCATACCTGCTATGGATGATGTTGAGTGGCTAACTATGTCCGACATGATGGGGGCTATGGGTGCTAATGGCTATGATTCCCGTCATGCTAAGACCGAATATGACTTTAAGACAGATATGCGCGTCGATAGTCCACGGATGAATCTCGATGATCCGGGGATTAATTTGCGTGATATTAATCGTAAGGTTTTAACTTATAACCAACTGCATTCTGTTGGCAATGAAATAATGGCCGAGCAGCGCAAACCTACCAGAGAGATTGAAATACATCTGACAGGTAATATGGAGCGCTATATCTGGGCGTTAGACGGTATTATGTTTAAGGACGCACCGCCTGTTAATATCAAACCGGGCGAGCGTGTGCGTATTACCTTAGTCAATGACACTATGATGAACCACCCTATGCATCTGCATGGTATGTGGAGCGATTTGCGCGCGCCTGATGGCGATTTTCAAGTTCGCAAACATACGATAATGGTGCAGCCAGCGCAAAAGATTAGTTTCGATGTCACAGGTGAGGCGGGGCGCTGGGCTTGGCATTGCCATCTGCTGTATCACATGGAAGCGGGCATGTTTCGAGAAGTTGCCGTCATTTAACCCTTTAAATATGAGCCTTATTATGAAAATGTATAAAGTAGGTCTACCGTTTATTGGCATATCATCTTTGCTGTTATTACTGTCACCTGTAGCAAACGCTGCTGAGATGTCGAATATGGATCACGGCAACATGGATATGTCGAATATGGACATGTCGAACATGGATCACAGTGGCATGGATATGTCAGATATGGACATGTCGAATATGGATCACAGTGGCATGGATATGTCAGATATGGACATGTCGAATATGGATCATAGTGGCATGGATATGTCGAATATGGACATGTCGAACATGGATCACAGTGGCATGGATATGTCAGATATGGATATGTCGAGTATGGATCACAGTAGTATGGACATGTCAGGTATGGATCACAGTAGTATGGACATGTCAGGTATGGATCATAGCAGTATGAATATGGATATGTCTGGAATGCAAGGCGGCGAACCACCTCCTAATGCTCGTAGTCCCGACTACTCAAATGGTGTTGACTATGGACAGTATGGTAAACCGGTAATGATGGGTAGCTTACCGTTATGGGGTGTGTCAGTAGAAACTTTGGGCTATCAGTTTGAGAATGACCAAATCGATTTTGAAGCTGAAGGCTGGTACGGTACTGATAGTAATCGTGTCACTCTACGCAGTGAAGGTAGTGCTCAAACTAACGATGATAAAGAGATCGATAGTCTAAGCTCACTCGCTTATTGGAAGCCGCTCGGTATCTTCTGGAATGGAGAAGCGGGTATTGCTTATAATACTGAAAACGATAAGTCCGCAATCATGGCAGGCATTGCTGGTACGGCGCCGTACTTCGTTGAGACTGACGCAAGAGCTTATCTATATACTGATGGTCAAGTCCAGCTTGATCTTGGGGCAGCGTACGAGTGGCGCTTAGATCAGCGTTGGATGGTCAGACCAGAGCTGGAGCTGACTGCCTTTAGTAAAGATGATACCGATAACGGTATTACTAAAGGATTTAATGAGTTTGAAGCTGAAGTTAGGCTGGCTTATGAGACATTCAGTCGTCAGCTAGCGCCTTATGTTGGTTTCAGCTACGAGAGCGCCTTGGGTGATGCGCGAGACTTACGTCGTCAAGAGGACGAAGACGTTGATTCTAATAGTCTGACTGCTGGTGTGATGTTTTGGTTCTAAGATTGTACATTGTGAGTTGATAAAGGAATTAATAACATATTTTTATAGGGGGATAATATGAATAACAACAAAAATCAGATGAATCCATATGTGAAATTTACCCTAATGATTTTAACATCCACAGTGGTGATGTTTATCATGATGTATTTCAATACGTATCAGTGGGATCACATCTACTTTAGTGAAACCCGCGCCTATATGGCTCTATACATGGGTGCTGTAATGGCCATAATTATGCTCGCCTTTATGACTAATATGTATAAAAAGACCAAAATAAACTTGATGGTTTATGGGGTTAGCGTAGTTTTATTTGCCTTTGGTCTTTGGGGTGTACGCTCGCAACAAACGGTCGACCAAGTTGACTGGATGCAAGCGATGATTCCGCATCACTCTATTGCTATCTTAACTAGTGAGCGTGCTGATATTGAAGACCCACGTGTACGTCAATTGGCTGATGAAATTATCGAAGCCCAAAGACGTGAAATCGGTGAAATGCAGCAGCTGATTGATGACTTGGAGTAAGTACTAAAAAGTAAGGAGTAATTCTTGTGATGCATGGCATGATGAATGGATCAATGATGCAGGGTATGGGTTAGGGCATGATGATTATCTGCGTCGTCATCGCGCTATTGTTTCTCGCTCTATTAGTATTAGCTGTTATGGCTCTTTTTAAGTATTTGCGTAAACCAAATTAAGTTTTGATAGTTGCTTAAATCCTATACTTAGTTGTCAATAATTAATCTGTTAACACTAACATAATAATAATCATTAAATATTAAAGTTAGAAGTTAAAAGTAAGGGAGTAATAGACGATGTCAAAATCTGTAAAAGATGGTCAGTACGACAAAGTACCCAAAAATTATCAAGGTACAGTCTATATCTGCCCCATGCATCCTGAGGTTCGTGATGTTGAAGCTAGTGATTGTCCGATATGTGGCATGTTTCTTAAACATGAAGACGAAGTAGCTAACTCAAGCGATGATAAAGACAACCATACACAGGGTCACAGCGCCAATTCAACTAATAACAGCAACGCCGAAGCAAAAGTCATCGAGGGCAGCAATTACAATAAAGTGCCAGCAGATTATGATGGTACGATTTACATTTGTCCTATGCACTCCGAGGTTAGAGATACTGAAAAAAGCGACTGTCCAATATGCGGTATGTTTCTTAAACCTGAAAATGAGGTCGCTAGTTTAAGAGATGATCAAGCAAGCAACAATGAAGACATTCATGCGCATTGTCATGGAAATCATACTAAAAGCGGCGAAGTAAAATCAGTCAAAGGCGGCAAATACGATAAAGTACCCGCTAATTATGATGGTACGGTCTATACCTGTCCTATGCATCCTGAAGTCAGAGACGTTGAGAATAGTGGCTGTCCGATTTGCGGTATGGGGTTAGAGCCCGAAACGATTACTGTCGGTGAAGAGGATACCTCAGAGCTCGATGATATGATACGTCGGTTCTGGATCTGTACGGTTTTGACTATCCCACTATTCTTGTATGCCATGAGCGATATGGTTGGGATTAATCTGCACACTATCGGTGAGTATGATATCTCATCACAAGTAGCGCAGTGGATACAACTGGCGCTCGCAACTCCTGTTGTCGTTTGGGGCGCAGCGCCATTCTTCGTGCGCGGTTGGCAGTCGATAAAAAGCCGCAACCTTAATATGTTCACTTTAATTGCCATAGGTGTTGGCGCCGCTTATGGATTTAGTATTGTGGCAACTTTCTTTCCTGATATTTTCCCCAATAGCTTTAGAGACTCGGCGGGTCAAGTTGGGGTTTATTATGAAGCTGCCGCAGTTATCACTACTTTAGTGCTGTTAGGCCAAGTGTTGGAGTTAAAAGCCAGAAGTCAAACTTCAGGCGCGATTCGAGCGTTACTTGAGCTGGCTCCGCCAACCGCGAGGCGAGTGGATAAAAACGGCGCTGAGGTAGAAGTTCCTTTAGAAGAAGTGGTCAGTGGCGATAAACTGCGCGTCAAACCCGGCGAAAAACTACCCGTAGATGGCACCGTCATCGAGGGTAGTAGTAATGTTGATGAGTCGATGGTCACGGGTGAGCCGCTTGCTGTTGCTAAAGTGACTGGCGATCCGGTTACTGGTGGTACTGTTAATGGTACGGGCACTTTATTAATCGAAGCGGTCAATGTCGGCGACGATACCGTATTATCCAAAATCGTACAAATGGTCGCTGAAGCTCAGCGTAGCCGTGCGCCAATACAAAAAATAGTCGACCAAGTAGCGGGTTGGTTTGTGCCGATTGTACTTATCTGTTCAGTTATAACCTTTATCGTTTGGGCAATTTTTGGACCCACTCCCGCGATGGCGTTCGCGATAGTTAACGCTATCGCGGTACTCATTATAGCTTGCCCTTGTGCGCTTGGATTGGCGACGCCCATGTCCATTATGGTTGGCACTGGCAAAGGCGCGCAAAATGGCGTCCTTATCAAAAATGCTGAAGCGCTTGAGAGTATGGAAAAAGTCGATACTATCGTCGTTGATAAAACAGGAACGCTGACGGCTGGTAAGCCTGAGCTGACCGCGATCGACGCGCTGGCAGGGCAGGATAAAGATGAGTTTTTGGCCTTAGTAGCCGCAGTAGAGACTGCTAGCGAACACCCTTTAGCAGAAGCTATCGTTAGAGCGGCTGAGGACAAAGCACTTATTATTCCCAAAGCTACTGACTTTAATTCAACAACGGGTGAAGGCGTACAAGCTACAGTTAATGGCAAACAAGTCGCTATTGGTAACTCAAAACTAATGCAAAGCTTAAACAGTTTCGATAGTGAATTATTAAGCAAAGCTGATATTCGTCGAAAAGATGGCGAAACGGTGATGTTTGTCGCTATAGACGGTAGGGCTGCTGGGATAATATCAGTTGCTGATCCCATCAAACCCAGCACTGCCGATGCCATAAAACTGCTACATGACGCGGGTCTAAAAGTTGTCATGCTAACGGGTGATAATGAAAAAACTGCACAAGCAGTCGCTAATAAATTAGGCATTGATGAAGTCCATGCCGATGTGTCACCAGAAGATAAAAACCGTATTGTCAAAGAGATGCAAGATAGCGGTAAATTGGTCGCTATGGCAGGCGATGGCATCAATGACGCACCAGCGCTAGCACAGGCTAATGTCGGTATCGCTATGGGTACTGGGACCGATGTGGCGATGGAAAGCGCCAGCATTACTTTGGTTAAAGGCGATCTGATGGGCATTGCCAAAGCCTATAAGCTCAGCCATTCAACCATGCGTAATATTAGACAGAATTTGTTCTTTGCCTTTATCTATAACGCTATTGGCGTACCGATAGCTGCAGGTGTGCTTTATCCTGCCTTTGGTTTACTACTAAGCCCGATGATAGCAGCAGCGGCGATGAGCTTATCGTCAGTATCGGTGATTGGTAATGCGCTTAGATTACGTCGGCTAGATTTGTAATGTAAATGTTATAAATTGACCACTAAAGCTAAAGCACAACGACGAGTATAGAGCATTTTAAAAACTAGGAATAAGGATAATATTATGGGTAGCTTTTCTATTACGCATTGGCTGATTTTATTAGTAGTCGTAGTAGTGGTGTTTGGTACTGCCAAGCTTAAAAATGCGGGTAAAGATTTAGGCGGTGCGGTAAAGGGCTTTAAAGAAGCGGTCAAAGATGAAGAAACTGAACATGCCTGCAAGAATCGAGCACTTAGCCATGAAGCCACTACTTCAACTGTAAATAATGATTTAAATACTAACAGCTTAAGTACTAATAACCTAGATACTAATAGCCTAAATACTAGGGGCAGCACTCAGGCTGATGATTTAGAAGTTAGGCCTGTTATCGCTGATGATAACAACAAAGTGTAGAGCTTGAGGTATTTCGCTAACCGTATTTAATAATCTACTAACTAATATATTTGCCCATTATGTTTGATATTGGATTTTCCGAATTACTGTTATTTGGAGTCATCGCTTTAATTGTCTTGGGCCCAGAAAAACTACCACAAGCTGCACGTACCGCTGGGCAATGGTATGCCAAATTGCGTCGCACGATTTCAACCTTACAGTCTGATATAGAGTCTGAGCTTGATTTGGCTGAGACACGGAAACAGATGCAAGATGAGCTGGCAAAGATTCGTCAGACTGAGACAGACATGCGGCGTGAGTTAGCCGAGATGCGCGGTAGTATGGATAAGTTTGAAAACTCGCAAAACCAAAGCTTAGATACTTCCTATCAGTCAAACACTCCTCAGCAGCAAAATCATCAGCCAGATACTTCCTCTTCTTCAGCTATAGAGAAGGGGGATAAATGAGCTTATTTAAGCGCCAAAAAAGTCGCCAAAGAAAGTTAGCAAATACAGATGCTAAGGCGTCAGATGCTACCCATAATGTTGAGACTGATAATGTGCTGAATGCGCTTAGCGACATGCCTATTACTGAGCATTTGATTGAATTACGCAAGCATCTCATCAAAATATGCGTAGCCGTTTTGATCGTCTTCTTAGCATTGGTAGGGTTTTCGCGTGAGCTCTACAATCTTTTATCAGACCCTCTGGTTGCGCAGCTGCCTGCGAATTCGACTATGATTGCTACTGATATTACCTCGAACTTTATGGCACCTATTCGCTTGACGATTTTCGTTGCTGCCTTTGTAGTGATGCCGTATATTCTGTATCAAATTTGGTCATTTATAGCGCCTGGATTATATAAAAAAGAGAAAAAAATCACTATTCCAGTGCTGATATCTTCGATATTCCTATTTTATTCTGGTGTCGCTTTTGCCTACTTTGTGGTACTCAAAGGCGTATTGAAGTTCTTTATTTTATTCGCTCCGCAAAACGTTATACCTATGACCGATATCGACAGTTATTTAAGCTTTGCGCTAAAGTTATTTATGGTATTTGGACTCACTTTTGAGATTCCAGTGGTTACTTTATTATTGATAATGGTCGGTATCATATCCACTCAGAGTCTAGAGAGTAAGCGCCGATATATCATCGTCGGTTGTTTTGCTGTGTCAGCGGTAGTCACACCGCCCGATGGGGTGTCAATGCTATTGCTCGCGATTCCAATGTGGCTACTGTTCGAGTTAGGTTTGTTTTTAGCGAAAGTACTCATTAAAGAAGAGCGTAAAACCGTATAACCTTGCAAAGTAGCTAATTTATAAACTAGATATATTGCAAATTAAGTATCTTGCAAAATGACTATTTCGTAAAGTAACTATAAAAATAACCTTATCTTAAACATTTAAGACACTTTTTTTATTTTGGCTGTCCCCTAAACCCTATCAGTACATTCAACTTAGTAATGAGATTTAAATGGAATCCCTAATTAATAATAAAAACAAAACGAATGATAATCTGGCAAATCAGCTTAATCAAGAGTGCTATTGCCGTACTTTAGATCGTAAAGCGCTTAATAACAGCCTGCAAGATCAATTAGTAAACACAAGAGATAATCCACTAGGAGCCAATGAGCTTAATAAGCTGTTTTCAGCGACACCGGTGTTTGTCCCTAAGACAGAGATAGAAGCAATGGTGCGAATCATCGCAGCTATTGAGTCGACTGCTAGACTACCGTCATATCAACAGCAAGTACTGTCGTGGGCACCCAATATCGCGGCTTTCGATCCGGGGCCAATAGGGGTCTTTATGGGTTATGACTTTCACTTAGGGAGCGATGACCCCAAGCTTATTGAGATCAATACCAATGCTGGAGGCGCATTTTTAAACGTAGCACTTGCCCGCGCACAAAAACACTGCTGTCGCCCCTCAGAGCAAAGTGTTGCTACTACTAAAATGCTTGATGGGTTTGAAGAAGCGGTCGCTAATATGTTCATACAAGAATGGCAGCGACAATCGGCAACTAGCATGCCCAATCGCATTGCTATTGTGGATAATGAGCCCAAAAGCCAGTTCATGTATTTGGAGTTTCAGCTGGCCTGCCAACTACTTCAAGCTAAAGGCATTGATACCGTTATACTCGATCCGTCTGAGCTTAACTATGCTGATGGTGTACTGACAGCTCATAGCAAGCCCATTGATATGATCTATAATCGGTTAGTCGATTTCGCCTTTGAAAACCCCAACCACGCCGTGCTTAAAAGTGCCTATTTAGAGGGTGCGGTAGTAGTAACCCCCAATCCGCATGCCCATGCTATATTCGCTAATAAGCGCAACCTGACTTTACTATCCGATACGCAAACTTTGCAGTCGTGGGGACTAGGTGATGATGATGCAGAATATCTAAAAAAGTCAGTACCAACTACCAGAATGGTTACAAAAGAGGATGCAGCAGAATTATGGCGTACTCGGAGACAATTGTTTTTTAAGCCAGTAGCTGGTTATGGTAGTAAGGGCGTTTACCGTGGCAGCAAGATTACCCGCCGCGTATTCGAGACTATTTTAGATGAAAGCTATATTGCGCAGACCTTTATCCCTGCTACAGAGCGATCAATAAAGATTGATGATGTGGTGACGACTAGAAAGGTAGATATACGTCTTTATACCTATGCAGGACAGCTGCTACTAACTGCTGGGCGTATCTATCAAGGCCAAGCGACTAACTTTCGCACACCAGGGGGTGGCTTTGCGCCTGTTTTTCAAGTCTGAACATAGCATGAACATGTAGCTTTGGCTTCTTAAGTAACGTTTACTAGTTTAATTATTCTGCATACCAACTTATCAATAAAACATCATGCTGAATTGGAAAGATGATGATCCAAACCGTTATCCACTACTTCCTGCATTTTGGCATGCCGTTGATTATTGCCTATACTTTTTTTCGTGATGATTACAAACGAGTATATTTGATTCTTTTAGCAACCATGCTGGTAGATTTAGATCACTTGCTAGCAACACCTGTTTTCTTACCTGATCGCTGTAGTATTAATTTTCATCCATTACATACTTACTATGCAATGGCAGTTTATGCGGCTATGCTATTTCTACCAAAGCCCTATAGAATAATTGGTCTAGGATTGTTACTACATATGCTGACTGATTCAAATGACTGCGTAATGACCTATCTGAATAGACTCTAGTGCTTATGCGTAGTCGTTAGCTATAGTGAAAAAATTATACAGGATTAGTTAAAATAAATAGGGTAATCTTCCTTTAATGTCGTTCCTTCCTCAAAAAGGATAAAAAGTGATTCTGGCAATTATAATGGCAGCAATTCTGATCGCTGTCTGCACAGCAATACATTACGGCGCATTAAAACTCTCGTCACAGTTTGTGACGCCGTCTCGCCATATAGGACATTGCCTTGGAGTCGCAGTCGGCTCAATTGTAATTGCTCACACGTTCGAGGCCTTGCTTTACGCTGCTGGCTTTTGGATTGCTGTTTAAGGCTTTGAAATCGGTAACCTCGTATCGTCCTCATCTAGCGATAGTAGCTCCCTTAATTTTATGGACTACTTTTACTTCTCGCTAGTTAACTTCACAACGCTTGGGCGAGGCGATCTCATGCCTACTGGACATCTACGATTTATGGCCGCGATGGAAGCCTTTCACGGTTTCCTACTGATCACAGCCTCTGGAAGCTTTGTTCTTCAGGTCATGAGTGGTAAAAAACCTCTCTCAAGTTAGCTACAAGCTCTCTCAACTATAGGTCGCGCTGAGATCCATAACTCATGTCAGGATACCGATACTACTCTGACTCAGAAAAAATAGTTAAAGTTGTTATAAGGAATAAAGCTATGAATCCAAACAATAAAGACCAACAAGACATTCATCAGTCTGATACTTCTAATAAAACGTTAAATACTGATGACAACTGGATTAAGAAAATATGGGCGTGGGCAGATGAGTTTGAGCTTAAGGACTCTGAAATTCCTCGTGACAAAGAGCCATTGCTAGCCCTAAAAAAGCTAGAGATCGTAGAGCCTGAACTCGATGAGCAGCACTCAAGAGACGTCTATAGAATAGCCTATCTACCCGATGAGCTCACCAAGCTTACAAATCTAGTAGATATAACTATCAGTGGCATATCTTCAAGCCAGCTACCGCCCAATATCGGTAAGCTCACTAACCTAACCAAACTGTCTATTAGTCACTCTAAACTTGTCACATTACCTGATAGCATCAGCCAGATGAGTCATCTCACTGAGCTTTTCATTGATGAAAGTGAGCTCGAAGCGCTACCTGATAGTATTGGACAACTTCATAACCTTACTAAGATGTTTATTGGTCGCTGTAAACTTCGTTATCTACCTGGGAGCGTAGGACAGCTTACTAAGCTTACGGTACTTGATCTGGTTCACTGTGAGATTGAACATCTGCCTGACAACATAGGGCAGCTTATTAACCTCGCTAAGCTTTTTATTAGTTATTGTCCGCTTAAGCACTTGCCTAACAGCATAGGGCAACTCAAAAATTTAAATGAGCTTGATCTTATTAACTGTGATCTTAAAGACTTACCCAATAGTATTGGACAGCTCACTCGCCTCGAAAAGCTCTATATTAATCGTTGTAGTATTAAAGAGTTGCCTGCCAGCATTGGACAACTAAGCAATCTTACAGAGCTTTTTATTACTCATTGTGAGCTCAAAGCGCTACCTGATAGCATAGGCCAGCTTTTGAGCTTAACTCACCTTGACCTGCTTCACCTTGAACTGACAGGGCTACCCGATAGCTTTGGACATCTCCTCAACCTTGCTGAGCTGAATATTATTAACTGTAAATTTAGAGTGTTGCCTGACAGCATCGGACAGCTTACGAGCTTAACTAAGCTCAATTTTAATCACTCCAAGCTTGAAGTCCTACCTGATAGCATAGGGCAGCTTACGAGCTTAACTGAGCTTTTTATTAGTCATGGTAAGTTTGATAAGCTACCTGATAGCGTAGGTCAACTTGCTAATCTAGAGAAGCTTTATATTAACCATTGTAGTCTTAAAGAGCTGCCTGAAAACATAGGGCAACTTAAGAGCCTGACTGAGTTTTTCATCAGTTATTGTAAATTGGGCAAGCTGCCTAATAGTATTGGTGAGCTTAATAATCTCGCTAAGCTTGAGCTTGTTTATTGTAATCTTAGAAACCTACCAGATAATTTTACACAGCTGAATAATTTGAGATGTATAAATCTTACTGGTAATCCTCTCGATAGACTTTCTCCGAAGGTAAAAGAGTATTTACGTTCTGTAGATACGGTATATGGTTGGGATAAACAATCATACTACTAGTGATTATTGGGTCATTCATATCATATTATGAGCAAAATCCAATTGTCGCAAAATCTAACTCTAACTAGCTTATTAAATCATAATACTGATAAAGTGAAATAAGTAGGGCTGCTACTAACTCTTAATTATCAGTAAGCGTATTTGTATGTCAATAATGGAGTAGGCATTCTCAGTTATGTATGGTTCATCAAATCCTATAGTTTCTGCGTCGAGTATTTATATGATCATAACTAGCCTTGGTAGATGTGATGATCTTGGCAGTCTAATATAGATGGTTCTAGTACAGTGGTTTGTTTTGAATAGTCTATTAATTGATTAAGGAACAAAAATAGTTGCCTCCCCAGAGTTACAACCTATGTGTTGCGCGGTGCAAACATAATAATAGCCATGCCTAGAAGTGCTACTAACGTACCTAATATGTCCCATGTCGTTGGTCGAATACCATCAATAGCCCATAACCATAGAATTGCCATCGTTACATACACACCACCATAAGCGGCATAAACTCTGCCAACAGCGGTTGGATGTAAAGTCAGTAACCATACAAAAGCAACCAAACTAAGCGCACTGGGGACAAGAAGCCATATTGACTTACCCTCTCTTAGCCATAAGTATGGCAAATAGCAACCTACAATCTCTGCTAGTGCAGTAATGGCAAAAAGCCCAGCTGTTTTTAATTCAGACAAAAAACTTACTCCTTTAGTCATTTATAATGCAGCGTTTGAGTTTATCATGCCACTATAAAAAACATCTCAAAGGAAGCTATTTTTTCATGTTAGAAACCCCGAGTTTCACAAAGCCACCTGACAAGTATTTTTTTAGTGCTTTACCATACACGTACTATGAGCACTAGCTTAAAGCGTCTATAAGCACAGCTATTTCATGTTTTGGTTCACAGTAGCAGGTTTATAAATGACTTTCATATACCCGCAATATGAGAGGTACTAGCACCTAGTAACTCTCATATTATAAGTATGAATCAAGCCGAAATTAGCATTACACAGCATTCTGTCTGAATAAAATGTAGTACTCAAAGTAGATTTAAATAAGCTATTCTCGCTGCTTCCAGTTTTCTTGACCCAAAGGCATGCGATTGAGTAGGTCACGTCTTGATCGCCAGTCAGGCATTTGAGTATCTAGCAGAGCCTTGAATCTATCGTTATGTTGGCGCTCTTTGAAATGTAGTAGCTCATGAACGATAATATATTCTAAGCAGGGTATGGGCTTTTTTGCCAACTCTAAGTTAAGTAGGATACGACCTTCCTCTATATTACAGCTACCCCATTTAGTCTTCATTTTTTGAACTTGCCAGCTTGTGACGTTGACGTTGAGCTGCTTAGACCACTGCGTAACCAAAGTAGGAATACGTGCTTTTAGTCGAGTACGATAGTACTCATTGAGCAGCTTTAATCTATCAGTAGTCGACGTTTTAGTATGCACGGATAAAATGAGTTTGCCACCTTTTAGCTTGACGTTAGGTACAAAGTTTTGAGCGGTATCTAACTCAAGCACTTCAAGCCGATAGCGTCTGCCCCATAAATAATGTGTCTCGCCATTGATCATTTCTCGAGTGGATTGACGCGCTTGCTTAATAAAGCTTGCCTGCTGCTTGCGTATCCATGGTATGCGGTGAATCACTGCCATTCGAATTGCAGTTTCGGTCATTGCTTCAGGGGCAGCCACTCTAATCTCACCATTAGGCGGCATCACACTGATATGCAAATGCTTAATGGTTTTGCGCTGCAATTGAATGTCTAGTGATCCGATCATTAGTTGCATTATTTATATTCCGGTTGCGCTTTGACTAGGCTCATGACCTCTTCAGTACTGCTGTCCAATTCATACAAAGACAATGTTTCTCTGACGATATTTGCAACTTTGCGCTCTTTTAATAGATGGCCTTGCCAGTCAGCTTGCTTATTAAGTCTGACAGCCGCGTCAAGCTTATCGGCCAGTTCTTCATTTTGGTCTAAGTTGTCGTACAATGCGCGTTTAGCATTGGTATTGATAGAGTCTGGATAATGGTTATTTGCACTATTGGGTCTTAACACTTTGGCAGATAGCTCGCGTATTTTGTGTAAGTACTCTTTGTAGTCTACGGCCTTTTGGCGACGCAAGGTGACAAGCTCGTTAAGTAAGACTGACATGTGCTCATAGTACTTAGGGTTAACGGGGTTTTCATCTACAATAGTTTTGCGCACGTTATTTTCGATGGTTTCAGCCACGTTTCCTTCGTCATTAGCGATATCATCAGGTAAAGCCTTAATCAGCTCATCAGTCCCTTTGTCTACAGTCAGCTCAATTAAGCCAAGCTCTTCAAAGTCCATGACCGTATCACTAGGTTCAGCACGGATATAACTATCCAATAAATGACGCATGGCTGGCTCGTAGAGTTTCATATCGAGCATGTCAGCGCTCATCATCTTGATGCTCTCACGCACGCTTTCAAAGTGCTTCACGTCGGTTTGAATACGATCGATCTGCTCTGGACTGTAGCCACACTCTACCATCTCATTAGCAATATTTGCATAAGCTCGCAGTAGCTTAGCGACACTTTTATATAAAGTGACCCGTAGCTGTTCTTTTTCTAGTTTTTCATCAATGGGGGCGTCATTTGTGGTGCAAAAATATGCATAGTAGTCTTGAGTGTTCTTAGGGTATCTAACGGGTTCGCACAATCCTCGAACCATCTCTAGCGCATTATCTAAGTCCTGCTTAGCAGAATCAAGGCGGTTTTTTAATAAGCCTTCAATATCTTTGCTGTCATAATCAGAGAATGCGCCTTGTGTATAGCTTGATATGGCTTTATCTAAAGACTGAAACAGATCCTGATAGTCGATGATATAACCATATTCTTTGTCTTCACCATCTAGGCGGTTCACTCGGCAAATAGCCTGAAATAAGTTATGATCGGCCATTTTTTTATCAATATATAGATAGGTTGCTGAAGGCGCATCAAATCCCGTCAGTAGCTTATCTACTACAATCAGTAAGCGCATCTGCCCCGGCTCGTCAATGAAGCGTTTTTTGACCTCTTTTTCAAAGTCTTCAACCCTCAAACCAGCCTCTTGTTCATCGATATCGTAATATTCGGCAATCATCTTACGATAGGTGGCATACTTAAATAGCTTTTCAGTCGTACCTTCGCCAGACTCTTCACCCTTAATGCTATCGGCAGTCGGCTGATAGCTGGTGATGATAGCAATTTTATCTTTTAAGTGCGTATGGCTAAACATTTCATAGACTTTGCAGGCTTGATAGATACTGCCACATACGAGCATGGCATTACCTCGACCATCAGCCAGTCGCGGGCGCGTCTCCATATCATATAAGATATCGTTCTTGATTTGCTCTAGGCGAGAGTGACTCGATAACACGCGCTGCATCGTGCCCCATTTTTGTTTTAGCTGAGTCTTAGCAACATTGGATAAGCCGCGAGTTTTGGCATCAAACCATTTATCAATTTTATCTGGTGATAGTAGCTGTTGATCGATATCGCGTGCTTCATAACGCAGATCAAGCACGACGCCATCAGCGACTGCTTCATCGAATTTATAAGTATGAATATAGGGACCGAAGACCTCGATAGACTTTTTCTGATCTTTTTTGAGCAGTGGCGTTCCTGTAAAGCCAATAAACGTCGCATGAGGAAGCAGGGCAGTCATCGCACTATGCAGCTTACCCGATTGCGTGCGATGGCATTCATCAACAAAGACGTAAATATCCCCTTTAGCGCTAAAGTTTGAAGACAGACTACTTTTTAGATCCTCTATGAATTCGTCAGTATCCGCTACGCTATCTTCATCCTTATTGTCATTAGTATGACGACCAAATTTATGTACTAATGAGCATAGTAGTGCTGGGTTAGGATGATTAAGCTGACGGATTAGATCCGCGCCATTCTTGGTACGATATATATTTTCATCAATACCTGAAAACACACCTTCAATCTGCTCGTCTAGCTCTTTGCGGTCCGTAATGACAAGTACGCGGCTATTTTTAATATTCTCACGTATCCACTTAGCCAGCCATACCATAGTGAGACTTTTACCTGAGCCTTGGGTGTGCCAGATAATGCCGTTTTTACGTTTTGCTAGGTAGTCTTTGGCGGCTTGCACACCAAAGAACTGATTGTGCCGGCAGGTTTTTTTGACACCCATGTCATAAACGATGAAGTTATGAATAACATCGAGTAAGCGCTTTTTATTACATAACTGATAGAGGTGACGGTCTAATGGTTCAGCATAAGCTTGTTGACTTGCCTGCTGCGTCGTACTGGTATGCTGAGGGCTTGCTTCTTTCCATTCCAGATAGTAGCGCTCTGGGGTCTCTATAGTCCCATAACGCAATCCTTGACTGTCGTTACCGGCCATGACTAGCTGGATGGTGGTAAAAAAGTTACGGATAAAATCCTTGCTTTGATTGTCTAAGTTCTGCCGTATGCCTTCAGAGACTGAGATGGTAGAGCGCTTTAGTTCTAAGACACCAAGGGCGATACCATTGACGTATAACACCACGTCAGGGCGCTTTTTATGTTCGCCTTTGATCGATACTTCTTCAGCAATAGCAAAGTCATTTGCCGCAAAGTTGTCCCAGTCAATCAACCAAACCGTTTGGGTATGTTCGCCTGAGCCTTCTTTTTCTTTTATCCCGTACCGTAGTAGTCGATAGACCTCTTTATTGGCATCATAAAGCTTGATGCCACTACCTAGGGCGGCAGCTTTTTCTAAGGTGCTAATCGCGCGCGCTATCAGTGGCGCACTGACATTACGAGACTTTAGCCATTGCGCTAGTATATCGCGTTCAATATTTTTATTATCGGCCCGTGTGTGCCAGTTGCCCAAATAGCGATAGCCAAGCTCGTCTTGAAAAAATTGTACAACACGGTTTTGGGATATTCTTTCAATATCGTTGACGTTACTCATTTTTAAGCGCCCTCTGACATTAGGTTAAGACCTTTCATCATGATTTCTAGCATTTGTTCTTCATGCTGCGCGATCATTGTTTTATCCCACGTGGCTTCTTGACCACTAATACACTTAATCATTCTAGATAGTTTCAGGCTATCAATTTGTTTGCTTTCAAGAAAGTATTTTACCTTCACATCAGGCATGTCATTACTAACCCGAGAGTTAAGACTATGGCTAATCAAACATAAATTGCCAAAAGAATGAAGCAGCGTATCCTCTACATTTTTATCATTTATAAAAAGCTTATCATCTCGCTTGTTTTGGGGATAAAAGTGTTCAATTGAGCTTCGAGCAGTAAAGGTAAATTCAGGACGTTCCTCATCTTTCCAAAGCAGATAGTCTAGATAGTTAAACACAAAAATATTGCGAATATTGTTATATCTAAGGTACTGCTTAATTTGTGTACGTAAATGATTGGGTGTGAGACTAGCGTCAGTATTTGTGAACGAGATTTGATTAAAGTCTGGGGTTTGATAAATAATGTGATGATAGTCGTCAGGCTCATCTGTTAAATAACGCCTCAGCATAAAGGCGCGGGCTATTGCCTCTATATGACTCAGATAAGCTGTGCTATCAAGTCCGATGTCATTATATTGATAATGCTGATAAGCATAATATAAAACCGCATTGAGCCAGTGCTTATAGTTTGTGGTAGGGGTTGAAACGTGAAAGGCGCTTTGTAGCATCACTAAATCATTGTTGTCATTTTCAAAGCTGTTTTTATAATAGCTATTTTTTTTGTCTTCACCTTTGGTTAGTTTATTAAGTGTCCATTGCCCTTTGTTGTCCTGCATATTGCGTTTGATTATGAAGTGATCAAAGATAAACTTACTTTTAAGCAAGGCATATATAAAGGTCTTGACTTGAGATAAAGGTGTTATCTTATCTTCAGTTACTACGTTTTGGCTCATTTTTGAAACAGAAGGCGCTAATATATAGGTTTCAAACTGAGTCAGCAGCTGTTTGTCATCAAACCCCAATATTAACAACATCACCTGAGAAAATCGGATTTCATACCTCAGCCTTTCATGCTATACAAGTAATAGTATGTAGGGGTTTTTAGACTCATCAGAGTAAATAAATCCATGGTATATGGAGATGTTATTGATATTTTGGACACCATGGTTTTTGGGGTATATGCCCCCTGCTAAGGTATAGTTTAAATTAATATTTGGTCTACTCTAGCATTGAATAATTCTTCGCTATCGATATTAATTTTAAAACTATACCTTAATAAAAATAAACTGCAGATCAAAATTTCTTAAAATTATAATCTCCCAAGTTAATGTCTACTGATTTGACAGCAAAGGTCATTACTCAAAAATCCTATTTACCAAAACTCGCAGGTGACCGTTTTATTTTTAGAGTCGTATTCAGCCCCTCTTTTTTCCATTTCACCCCAGTATTCCATGGTTCGAGTTTGAAAATTCGGCATAATGGTAGGTACAGTCGCAGTCGATGCAAACTTTAAAACAGTTTCACCCCCTGATGATTCAGGTATAAAGCTGAATATATACTCCTCTAGAGGCTGACTGCGGTAGGTAACGCCTTTATTAAAAATTACCCGGTATTCAGTGTATGGTTCACCTTTTTTCATTTTCACATCTTTTATCATATTTCGATATTCTGATAACCACTGCGCTTTTGGCTTTACGAAATTGTCATAAGCTTTTTGGCCTCTGATGCTGTCTGTAAATGCTGTGTCTTTAGCAGCAATCTTTTTATAAGGTGGCTTTTCACCAGAACAAGCATCTTCCATCCAGCCAAACACATGAACCATATCATTGCTTTTGTAGCTGCTTATATTTTTAGAAGAGATGGGGGCGGCTAGAGTAGTAGTAGATAGTAGAGATGCAGTCGCTAATAAGGCCAAAGAAGTTATAGATATGGATTTCATAATTGCTCCAGTAGATAAATGTTGGTAGTTAAAGTACAGAGTAAAGAACGTATTATATTCAAATACTTGTTATGAGATGCTGCTAATAAATTCATAAGGTACGCAGAAAGCAGTGTCTTTTTTGATGTATTTGAAACATTGTAAAACATCAGAAAAGTTAGGACTTTTCTTTTCATAACGGTTTTCTATTTCTTTGTCAGAGATTTTTTTAAATGTTTTATGATGTAAATTTACAATTTCTGCTGCTTTACCATTTACTGAAATAATTTCTTTTAAATTTTGGAGGTTTCCGTTTTTATCAAAATCAAACGTAGCATTATTGACGGTACGATAAGTACTACCATTAGGCAGTTTAAAATTTAGTTGGCTAATTGCATAACTCATACTTCCTCCTACTGCGCCATCGTAAGTACAAGCTTTTACGATAGCCTTCTTTTTACTAATAGAATCAACGGTGGTGCATTTGGTACTACCATTAACATCACCCATGCTAGCAATAGCGTTAATAGAAAGTAATAATAATGGAGTAATCATCAGTATTTTTGTTAGCTTCATAAATATATCCTTTTGTGAGTTTTAATTTCAGACAAAGTAAATGAGTGCTTTGCTGATGAGTTGATTATAGCGTCTAAAATACCGGTTATTTTCTTAACTGACGAACGGTTGCTAATCGAATTTGAACTTCTAAAGCATATCCCCGTTTTTAGTAGTTAAGGCTATTAGTCGGTTTCAGAGCTTAAGAGGTTAAGAATAAAAATACTAAAGTAAAAATTCAAACCCCAAGCCCCCATCTTTGAGCTCATCATCTAGTAAAATCCTACAAAATAATGACCTATTAAAGCTATGTTAATTGTGGCTTTAATAGGTTTTTTGTGCTTAAAATAATCTGAAAGATTTAAAATCCATAACCATTATCCAATTTTGAGCCCCAAAACATTAAAGCGTTTAACACCTAAGTCATTACTGGAAAAAATGAATTATAATCACTATTTAATCATAAAACATGAAAAATATTAATCTTAAGCCAATAAAAAAACTTATAGTCCTAGGCAAAAGTAATTTGCTTATACATCGCTATACTGAGAAGTCTTTATTTGTTTAGCAGATATTTGAACCCGAGGCTACCTACATTAATATGGAAACCCCGATATTAACAGCATCACCTAAGTAAATTAACAAATGAGTAGAAGTGGATAATTCTATAGTACCTATAGGTTTGTAGTGATATTCAAACCCCGAGTTTGTACTTTGTACCTGACAAAAATATAAAATGTAAGAACCTCTTACAGCTATATTGATTATGGCTTTAAGAGGTTTTTTTGTGTTTAGAATCATTTTAACTATCTAATAGAATTGATTTTTTTGCGATATTAAGCCCCACAACACTAAAGCGTTTGACACCTATATGTTTATTGGATAACATGAATTATATTCACTATTATTTTATATATGATGAAAAATAATAAAATTAAGGTTGGGCAAAAACTTACTAATCCTAGTAAGGATGATTTGTATGTACATCCGTATGCTAGAGCCGCGTTATGTGTTTGGCAGAGATTGAGACCTAAAACGACTTATATCAATACGAAGTTTTTAGATAACTTCTACCGTCCACCACTGCGCTTGGTTGATGGAGGAGACGGTGCTTTCTATTTCTTTAATGATTTCCAAAGAGTCGATCAGGTTTTAAGGTTCGAGAGTGATAGTGATTACCCATGTTTAATAATCCCTGAAAGTATTAAAAATGTTCAGCAGCTCGCATGGATGGAGGTTATAAACTTGATGTTCTTGAAAGGTATTCACCATCCTGATTTGTTTAAAGCGCTTAAAAGCACTGCACCTCAAAGTGTTATATGCCAGCTCATGGGGGTTAGGCAACTGACTGTAAAGGAGTATTGCCATTTTGCAGGTATTAGCCAGAGTAGTTATGAATATCGCCAATGTAAGTTTGCACTAGAAGATCGAGTTCTAGGTATGCCTCAAAGTATGAGCTGGTTGAGTGGTGCACCCTAATGAATGTAAAGCAGTTTGATAACAGCGAATTACAGAGGGTTTTAGATCATCTAGTGCCACTTGATTCACCGTACTGTATAAAAATACAAAGTCTAATTATTAATACTCTTTATATTAATCCAGGCTTCTGCCTACATATTGGTGAGCAGGCCAACCTAAATATGCCAGTATTTACATCGTCTGAATGTGAAGCTATCGCCAGGAAAGTCGTCAAAGAGAAAAAGATTGAAGATTGGGCAGTCACTTATATGCTGGTCTTATTTTACCAGAGGTATGATCAAGCACGTAGTGATGATGAAGCGTGGCAGTTTATGAGTGCATATCTGCAAATAATTATTATGATTGCTATACGTAAGGATGAGCACTCTGCCAAAGTCAGTCAGCTAAGTGTGCGTCTAAGGATGGGCTTAAAGGAAAATAATCCACAATCTGAGATTGTTAAAAAACTGATTAATATCCATGCTCAACATGTTTCACTGACGAAGGCACTAGCAGCATTACGCGTATATGAAGCTAAGATAAGAAGTGATGAAGAGTCAGGCAAAGTGGTTAATCAAAAGTTGGCTGGTAAAATTGGTCAAATAAGACTTGCCTATGAGGTGGTTGCAGAGAACAAAGCGTTTGTAGGTAAAACCTATACCAACTCACAAAACAATGAGCTTAGTAAGGAACACGCGAATAAGCGATACCTTAGTAGTGCTAATGAGCCAATACAAGTCAAAATATTTGGTAGTATCCACAAAAATGATAACGTATCGGACGCTGAGAATATTGCTGATGATGACCCGCCTGCGCTCTTAGATAATGATTTTAAGCCTTCCAGTACAACCGCTAAATCCTCAGAATTACAGCAATGGAAGCTAAAAAATAAATATCGACATGCCCGCCGTAACCAGTTTCATTTTCCTACTAATTTACGTCAACTAAGTCTACTGAGCTATCAGATGTTATTTGCTCGGGTGTGGCAGCTTTTTGGCGTTGTCAGCTATAAACAGCGTCGGGTTTATGCCGTTATATTACTATCAATGCTAAGTGGTCGGAAGGTCCAAGACGTGATTTGTGAGCTGGCATTGGATAAAAGTCAGCGCAAGTGGTTGAGTCATGAAAGCGGTTCGGCTGCTGATAGTTATGCTATGAGTAATACTATTAACGTAACTTCAAATCGTAGAAGCCACTTATTGCCACATCGTCAAAGCCATGATAATGAATTTAAATTACCTCTGCCAGCGAGGCTACAAGCAGTTATTGAAAATAAGTTTTCGGTGGATGGCGATGAAGTGTCTGAAGTGCTGGCAAGCTTGAAAGTGCAACTAGAGCTACCGGTGTTATCAAATCAGCATATTGACGCTTGTTTATATACAGTTATAAAGAATGAGCTGCAAGAGCCATTACATGCCGACATGATTACTGGAGTTGATGTGAAACACAGCTCGCCCTTGTACTACACCAGTATTGAGACAATAAGCTTAGAGAAGACTTACTACAGCGCCATACAACTATTGACCGAATACTGTACTGCGGACAGCCAAGGTGAGCTACGACAGCTTAGTATGTCTAGCACGAAAAGCAATCGTTATAAAAAATATATTGGTAGTGACATGACTTTAAATATTGATATCTGCCAAAGATTTTTTGATGAGCTTGCTGAAGCAACTGAGAGTTATAACGGTCGATTAAAGCGGAACGTAAGCATAAGGCAGGACCGTTATATTGAGCAGTTTAATGCTTATGGTGTCTGGTTATGGCACATCATCTTTATTCAGACTGGGATTAGACCCGTAAAGCATGCGCCTGGGCTTTTAAATCAATTTGATTTTAGGCAAAGGCTGTTATGGGTGTCGGATAAAGAAGAGCGTCAGGGACAAGGGCAGGGAAGGCTTATTCCTCTTAGTGATTTCTTAATCACAGCGATTCAAAATTATATTAAATATATCAAGCAATTTGCGGTCATGCATAATTCTATATATCCCAATGACCAATTTCCTATAAATAAAATTTTGAACTCTAGTCAGCCACTCATTCAGCTATTTAGCCAAAATCCCAAAGGCTTTACCGGTATTAAACCTAGTAAGGTTCGCTATCAGATAAAACACTTTTTTAGTCACCAAGACAACTGGCTTAGACATCAATTACGCTCACTACTAACGAATAGGTCCCCTGAGCATTTGATCTGCGCCCTATATGGTCATGAACATCCAGATCAGGAGGCTATGCATCCCATGTCGTCATTATCCATTAATGAGCTAAAAGCGTTATCCGCTGACTTAGAGAAAGTTGCAGTTGAGCTTAACCTACGACAAGTTGAGGTGAATATATATGGATAATGCCGTTGCTCATCAGTTAAGAGAAGAAAATAAAAGCAAGAGTCATGAGAGTATCAAAAATGAGGCAAAATTTTTGATAGCTTCGTATGTTGATGACAATCACATACTCACAGGAACAGACCTAACTGAATACTATCAAACCATTGGTAGCATACTTGAGGTGCATTTTGATACTGCGCATAGCTATCACTTAGCCAGACAAGGATTTTTAGAATACATACGGAGTTATAACAAATCTCATGAACTGAGTATGGATGAACCAGTTGTGCCAGTCATAGCAGAGCGTGATCATTTAACAATATCCTATGATTGGATGGTAAGTGGTGCTCAAGTAAGCCTTGCTAGCCAGCAAATAATTGAGATATGGCAACGGAAAAGAAGGTTCTCAAACAATGATTTGATTGAGTCAGTGCTCTACTGTAGCGTGATGTATGGGGGATTGAATGACATAGATGTGTTAAAAGCACTGTATCAATGGCTCCTAGGCGAACGTGACATATATCAATTGCAGCTACCAGCAACTGATGAATTACCAGATTCAGGTGTCAGCAGCGAGAGTTTGGCGCTAATCTTGCTCAGTATTGATGATGACAATTACGGTTGTTCTTATACGCAAAGTCATACCTCAGAGGATGTATCTGCTACAAGCTTACAGCGCTATGTAGAGTACATACCTGATGATATGACACTTTGCTTTTTATACGTGCTAAAAGATAAAAAGTTAAAAAAAGAAGATGTGAAGTCGTTTGAAATCATTATTAATGAGATTTGTAAGAAGCTAAAACTACAAAATAAAGATAAAAGTAAACCGCATTTATCACAGTTAATAAAGTACGCTGACTATCATTGGCGGCAGATGAAGGGAGGCGATATAGACACTGCACTGGCTATTGTTAGACAGGGCAAGATTAAAACGACGGGCTTAACCACAAATAAGCTTATTAATTATAATCAAGAGGTGATTAACTCAAATCTACAGCCGCTTACTTGGGAAGAGTTATTTGTAGCAAGCTTTTCAGAATCTGACGAAAAAGGCACCAATAGTAGGGAGTATCCAAGTTTTAGTAAGAATCTTATTAAAGAGGTTCAAGATGCCCTTAAGGGCAGTAAAGCCCCAGCTATTGTAAAACTAGAGCTGTTGCAGCAGGAGTTTACTCAACCTAATGCTACGCGTCTTTTAGGATGGGTCAATAGCTTGTTGAGTGATAGTAATAACAGGTTAGATACCATTAGTAAATATCTGGGATGTATTGGTCGGGATTGGCTGATGCTAACAATGGATGAGAATCTTGATGAATGGTCTGGTGAGGACTTTGAAGCTGTATATGAGGAGATCATTCAAAGTAAGATTAAGGATGGAAGAAAGCGGTCTATTTTGAACAAAAACTCAGGCTTTGGTGAAGACAATCTAGATACAGATGATGATTTAGTTGGCTGTGCAGACGATGTGATAAGTCAATGTAGTCTCAATGGCTTAAAGAATGAGCATATAAACAAAAACAAAGTTTCATATCTGGATAAGCTCAAAGATACTCAAAAATTTACTTACGGCAGACTACGAGCTTTCCATGATTATCAGAGAGCGTACTATAATGCGCCATTTGTGTATTTCCCATGGGGTAATAAACGCCAAGTGGTAAATGCGAACATGATATCACCTCGGATATATCATGCGATGAAAGAGTATCTGGTCAACTCGGACTTAGACTATGAACAGAAAAACCTTTGCTTAGTAGTGTTAAGTCTTGCGTATCGAACAGGGTTGCGAATTAAAGAACTTATCGGTGTTAAAGTTCGTGATATAGCGGACATCTATATTGATGAGCATGGACAACGAATAGAACAGCCACAAATATGGTTAAGACCGAATCGTTATCGGAGGTTGAAAAGTAGCAGCGCAAGCCGCCTTATACCGATTAACTGCCTACTTAAGAAAGACGAGCTAAAACAATTTACTCAGTTATATCATCAGCAGAAAAGATTGAAGCGTCGTTACTTGTTTTCTCAAGGTTCAGGTGATCAGCCGTTACCCAGTGTGGTTTTTAGTAATCTCATGAAGTTAATTTGGGACAGATTGCTAGGAGAGCATGACTTCACATTTCACAGCTTTAGGCATACTGCGATTAGTCAGCTGGCGTTAGTACTAAGTAAGTCGCCATTGGCACAGGTGATGACTGACTATGATAATGAGCAGTGCGAAAAAGTAATAAAAGGCGTCCTTGGTTATCACAAGGATCAAGGCTCCTGGTTTGGGCTGGCGAGTCTTGCAGGGCATTTAACGTGCGACACAACCTTCGAGCATTATATTCATACTGCTCATCTGCTGGCAGGGGAGCAGCTTAACAGAGCTTGCTTAGAGTTACCTATAACAGTTTTAGAGCTAATAACAGGATTAGATTACTCTATCATTTATAGGCAAGACAAAACTGCTTATGATGCAACGACCAAGACTGTAAAGTTAAATAAGATAAGATCATACTTTCTTAAAAAAACAGCTGTTAATAAAACACCATTATTTAAGAATATAGATCAACCTGATAACAATACTAGCCAGCAACTGTTAAATAGTAATTTGGATGGATTTAATGAGTCAAATACAAATTCAATTTTCATTCATCCTAAATATGCGGACGTCATAGGTTTTCTAGAGGAGCTGCAGGAGTTAGGCATAAACTCTCGAGATGAGATGTTACCTGAGATTGCTATTAGACATGGTATAAGTCTAAATGAGTCTAAATGTTTATATCTGCGCGCTAATGAGCTGTTCAACGATGACAGGCTATTACTAGGTAGGCCTAAAGGTAGTAAAAACCAGGAAGTAATAATTAGAGCATTAGATAGGGCGTATCAGATGTCTATAAATGATCCTGAAAAGTTGAGAATGTTTATTGAAATATTTGCACATAAACATAACTTAAATAACTCATCGATTCATTTTGGTATTAAGGAGGCCCAGCTTGAAATGCTACAGAGTTTTATGCTGGTAGGTTGTCAGCTTATTGATGCCAGTCATTGGCAGGTCAGGGCATATAGCGAGCAAGTTGTAAGTGATGTTAAAAAAGACTTGAGTCTGAATAGCTCAATACGTGTCGGTGCTCGTGAGAGTTTTCATGGCTATGAGGTAAGGGTAGTACAGAAAAAACGTAAACACTCTGACAAAAACTTGGCTACCACTGATCACTATTATGCATCATCGGGGGTGCTAAAATATTTGGGATGCTTACTAATGGTGCTAATTAAAAACTAGGGCATGTCATCAATTAAGTCAAATGACACAAGAAACCAGATGAATTGCACTGAGGAAATAACTGGCTAACTTATCACAGCGAGTAGCAATTGCACGGTACTGCTTAATCTTGGCAAAGAAGTTCTCGATCAGATGCCGCTCTTTATAAAGTTCTTTATCGAAGTCTCTTGGCTGCAGCCTATGACACTTAGATGGTATGACTACATGGCCTTGTACGGCTTCAATCGGTTCAATAACGCGGGCATCCGCATCGTAAGCCTTATCGGCAGCCATGTCTGAGTGATACTGACATCTAATAGCTTATCTGAGCCACACAGGTCATGAGCCGCGCCACCGGTTAGATAAAAGCCAGTAGGATTGCCTAGCGCATCTGTTCGAGTATGTATTTTGGTCGTCAGTCCACCTTTGCTGCGTCCAATGGCTTGATCCCTTTTTTCCAGCACTGTGTTGATAGGCTTTAACTATGGTGGCATCTAACATGGCATATTCGTTGACAGACCCCTCAGACAGCTGAGTACACATGCTTCCATACCTCTTTTTTTAATCAGCGGCTAAAACATGTATTAACTACTCTAAAGTCACCGAAGCGTTCAAGTAGATCACGCCAAGGAACACCATCTTATAGCGGTAAAGAACGGCTTCCACGAATAACTAGTTATCTTTTGCGATAACACCAACGTCACTGGGTTGTCTAGGTAGGATGCCTTTAATTTTCTTCTATTGGTCATCTCGCAGGGCATGTCGTCTTGTCATAGGCGTTGAGCTCAAGTTTCTAGGTATACTACAGCTTATTCTGAAATATCTCTGCTAATTGATGACACGCCCTAGATCCTTTTACAATTTTAAATGACTATTTTCTTGAATGTAACTCGTAGTAGTTATCAAGCTGACTCATCCGAATTGATCATATGAGCATTAATAAGTCTATTAGTGATGTGACAGAGCGACAAGTCATATTTTGAAGGGGCTATAACCTGATTTTTAGCTTTTTCGACCTAAAGGTTGTCATGAATAATATTGCTCTGAATGCTATAGAGCATAAGGGTTGTCACGTTGTCACGGTAAAAAAGGGTGTAGAGACAAATGATGACTATAACATCCTATCTAGTTAGATATTGTACTTGATGATCACAACGCACGCTTTATGCATCTGCTGGCATGTTACGAAAGGCTTGTTTAAGTCAAGACTAAAACTAAATTCAGATTAAACAGCAAAATTAGAACAAAGTAAATATCACGAAGATAAAGTTGAGCTTTAGTAGATAAATAGTTAAATTATCGGCAAATATTTGCTATTATCTAATCATGCGAGAGCCAGTATTATGAAGTCAACATGTAAGTTATCCTTATTTACTGTTAGTAGTATTATAAGGGTTAAAAGACTATACTTACTTTATAAATCCTAGATCACAATGGTCACAAAAGCATAGCGATAACATCAAAAATGTAAAAATGATTGAGGGGCCAGAGTATGTTGAACATTACGTTGATTTTGTAGATGGTATAAAATATCGTAATCAGCTACTAGATGGATACATATTTAAATTCAGAGGTGAATCGTCAGGTGCTGAAGATGTTTTAAAGTTTGCATTAAATGCAGAGGTGGCGCCTATTGGGCCGAACTTTACTACACGCACTATAGAATACTTGGGTGAAATGGCAGATATAGGATTAACTTACAGACCTTAAAACAAAACAATTACTTGTATGTTTGATTAAACGTTAAGCTCAACCCTCTAATCGCTTTCATGGTTAGAGGGTTGAGCTTTATTTTTAATATCATTGTTGTTTTGCATTTCCTTAGAATATTAAGTCTTCGGTAATGATAGCAGCGAAGTGTAGACGTAGGTAGTTTTAGGGTGACAACGTGACAAGCTATATACTATATAGCGTCCAGTCATTTTATATTCGTGACTTTTTAATGCTATCCATAGCTTATAATGTGCTGAAAGGTATGTATCTAATAGCATGTCACGTTGTCACGTATAAAGGTGCAAACCTTAATATTAATTACCCCATCTTAGCAAAGATAAAAATAGTATCCATTAATAATATTGGGGCTGTAGTAGATAAGCACTATGCTAGACTACTTTTATGAAGATAACCCGTTGTAAACTAAGTAAAAAAGCACAGAGACGACTGTTAGAGTTTTTTACGGCTGAAGTGACTGCTAGAACAGCCGCAGATTTGCTTGATATTCAGCCTAATACTGCTGCACTTTTTTATCATAAAATAAGACTTGTGATAGATTACCATCTCTCATTAGAAGCTGATGAGCTTTTTGATGGTGAGGTCGAATTAGATGAAAGTTACTTTGGCGGTGTACGCAAAGGCAAAAGAGGTCGCGGGGCAGCTGGTAAAACCGCTGTATTTGGTATTCTAAAACGAAACGGTAAGGTTTATACCATTGTCGTAGCAGACACCAAACAGACTACCCTAATGCCTGTTATTAAGCGTAAAATCAAGCCTGACAGCTTTGTTTATACGGATAGCTATCGAAGTTACAATGCATTAGATGTGAGTGAGTTTAAACATTTCAGAGTCAATCACTCTATAGAGTTCATTTGCGGTAAGAACAATCACATCAATGGCATTGAGAACTTCTGGAATCAGTCCAAACGAACACTCAGAAAGTATAATGGGATTAATAAGAAGAACTTCCATTTGTTTTTAAAAGAGTGCGAGTTTAGATTCAACTATGGCTCACCATCTAATCAGCTGAAAACCTTGAGAAAATGGTGTGATATTTAATCCTTATCTACTACAGCCCCATAATATTAATAGGCAGTAGAATGGCGGATTTAAAAAATAAAATAATTACATTGTAAGAGCATTTAAACCATGGACTGGTAGGACGCAAAAATGAAGTTAAAGCAGGCTTGTAACCTTACTAGGGCGTGTACCATTATTCATCTTGCAATGAATAATGGTACACGCTAGGTAAAGCATAGACTTAAAGTTGCGAGCCAACTTCTCATAGCGAGTGGCTATACTACGGAAGTGTTTAAGCCTTGCAAACATATTTTCTACTAAATGCCGTAACTTGTCTCTGCACACGACAAAAAAACAAAAAAGTCTGTTAAAGCAAAGGCATAATAGTAATTTTTAAGACGAATCAGACCATGCCAAACTTTAACAGACTTAGTGAAACTTTAACCCAAAACCTGAGTATGAACAAGGCAAGAAT
>NZ_JACDXT010000029.1 GCF_016464015.1 Psychrobacter sp. bablab_jr014 | reverse complement strand
GTTCCAGACAAGGCGCAAAGCGACGATAATGCAGATGTCTTAGCGAGATTTGTAACGCAGTATGGGGCAATTTTAGCATCAGCCCCAACGATAAAAGCAGGGGACAGGACTCTTTTTTGCCGCTTCATCGTTAAAAATAAAAGCTTAGAATGACTAAACTTATTATTTTTAACCTCGAATCGCCTAAAAAATAGTCGCTGTCAGTGCCATGGTCGAATGGTCAACACGCCCTAATTGTTCTCGAAACAAACGATGCCACAGCCCGCCTAGCCTACCATCGGTATCTTTAGCATGACTGTGCCTAAGATAATAGCGATTATCTATGAGCGGTACAATAGTACTGGGTGAAAACTGAGTGAAAACCTTGCACTGACCACTGACATCGACATACCGTCGTAATTAATATTTTTTTCAGAACAACTGCCTTATAATTTTCAAAAATGAGTGTCTGTAAAAAGGGATAGTTACACTTTATATCGATAAAATAGAAAAAAGCCCTACTCTACAGTAAGGCTTTTCGACTATTTCCTATCTACTACCTTTACTTCAACAACTTATCCAAACGCTTTGATTCAATCTGCGCCAAAAGATCAGGCAGTTTGTCCGCCGCCATCTGTAGCGTGGCTTCTGCCGCTTGTGTCAGTCCCAGCTTTTCAGCGAGGGTGGGCTTTTTCTGTGAGTAGAGCGCGTAGACTTGGTTGGACGCCATGCGCGATAGGATATAGCTGTCCGAGGTTTGCAAGGTATCGACCAGTTTGAGCTTGAGCGCGTCTTCACCGTACCAATGCTCGCCTGTGGCGACTTTATCCAAGTCCAGCTGTGGGCGGTAAGTGGTGACAAAGTGCTTGAACAGCTGGTGCGTCTGCTCAATCTCAGACTGATACTTGGCGCGGTCTTCGTCGTCATTTTCGCCGAACATGGTCACGGTACGTTTGTAGTCGCCTGCGGTAAACATTTCGTAGTCCACGTCATGTTTTTTTAGCCATTTATGAAAGTTGGGCAACTGCGACACCACCCCGATAGAGCCAACGACAGCAAAGGGTGCAGCGATGATTTTATCCGCCACGCACGCCATCATATACCCGCCACTGGCAGCAACTTTGTCCACGCAGACGGTCAGAGTTAGACCCGCGTCTTTTAGGCGCACCAGCTGCGCGGCGGCAAGTCCGTAGCCATGTACCATGCCGCCTGGGGACTCTAGGCGAATAACGACTTCATCGCCTTTTTTGGCGCTACTGATGATACTGCTGATCTCTTCGCGTAGGTGCTTGACAGCGCTGGCTTTGATATCGCCATCAAAGTCTAGGACAAAGACTTGCTGGTCTTTATGTTTACTTTTGTTGCTGTCTTTGAGCACTTTTTTGGCTTTTTTTGCCATGCGTTTTTTGAGCTGTTTGATGGCGGCTTTGCCTTGAGTTGCCTCAAGCAGTGCGTGACGTCGCTCGTCTTGCGCTTTGTTTAGGTGCTTGATTTTTAGCTCGGTTGGCGTTTTTGCGGGTTGAAAAAGCATGAATGTTCCTTAATTATCATCAATGTGCCGCGATTGGTGGTTATAGACTCGGCGCGCTTTGCCTTTATTATCCTTAATCACGCCATTATCGTGACTTCAGCCGATGCTGAGCGCTTGGTCATGAGGATTGCAGGCTTATTGTCCTAGGATTGTGCGCGGAGAGTTGTATAACAAAAGCACATTAGGCATAATGTGCCTTTACACAATTTTTTATGCAGCGAACGCGGTGAGGTTGAGTCATCATCGCGTTTTGTGCGTTATTGTTTTGTCGGTTGCCCCTGTTGGTACTGCCTATTTATTCGGGCAATACGCCACAGTAAAGCAAGCGTGTCAATGATGTCAATATAGCGATGGTGACCAGCTGCCTTATGGTCAAGGACGCCAGCGCAATGACCAATAACCACAGCACTCAGGTCTGCATTGAGATACTGAGTTGAATTGTTACATTTTAATACTTTGAATTGGGCTAAGAACTGGATACTCCTATGATGCACAGTGAATACCGAGACGAATACTGCGGAGCTGTAACCGAAAGCTTGCTAGAACAAACCATTACTATCGTCGGCTGGGTACACCGTCGCCGTGACCACGGTGGGGTGATTTTTTTGGATATGCGTGACCGCGCTGGCATCTTGCAGGTAGTGGTTGACCCAGACACGCCCGAAGCGTTCGCCACTGCCGATGCGGCACGTCCTGAATACGTACTAAAAATCACAGGACGCGTGCGTCGCCGTTATGAAGGGACTGAAAACGCAAACATGACCAGTGGTCAAGTTGAGCTGCTCGGTAAAGACATCGAAGTGCTGGCAAAATCAGAAACGCCGCCGTTCCCACTCAATGATGACAATGCAACCTACTCTGAAGATTTGCGCCTAAAATACCGCTATCTTGATATGCGCCGTCCGCAAATGCAAGAGCGTATGGTATTCCGCGCCAAGGCAACGTCGGCAATCCGTCGTTACTTAGACGACCACGGCTTTTTGGATGTTGAGACGCCGATTTTGACGCGTGCGACACCAGAAGGTGCGCGTGATTATCTCGTGCCATCACGTACCCGTCCAGGTAACTTCTTTGCCCTACCCCAGTCGCCACAGCTGTTCAAGCAGCTGCTTATGGTGTCAGGCTTTGACCGTTATTACCAAATCGCTAAGTGCTTCCGTGATGAAGACTTGCGCGCTGACCGTCAGCCAGAGTTCACGCAGGTGGATATCGAGACGTCTTTCTTAAATGAAGAAGAAATCATGGACATTAACGAAGGCTTAATTAAGCATTTGTTTAAGACCATGCTGGACGTTGAGCTTGCTGATTTCCCGCGTATGACCTACGCCGAAGCCATGCGTGACTATGCGTCTGACAAGCCTGATTTGCGTATTCCGCTAAAGCTGATTGACGTCGCTGACTTGATGAAAGATGTAGACTTTAAAGTCTTTGCGGGTCCTGCAAACGATGCAAAAGGTCGTGTTGCGGCGCTACGTATCCCTGGTGGCAGCGCCTTGAGCCGTAAGCAAATCGACGAGTACACCAAGTTTGTGGGCATCTATGGCGCACGTGGCTTGGCATACATTAAAGTCAATGACGCAAGCAACATCAACAACGGCGTGGACAAAGACTCAGGTCTACAGTCGCCCATCATCAAAAACATGAGCGATGACGTACTGGTCAGCCTTGTTGAGCGTACCGAAGCGACCGATGGCGACATCATCTTCTTTGGCGCGGACAAAGCACGCATTGTCAATGACGCGATGGGCGCACTACGCCAAAAAATCGGTCTTGACCTAGACATGGTCGACTGCGAGTGGGCACCGCTATGGGTGACTGACTTCCCAATGTTTGAAGAAACGGACGACGGTCAGTGGACCTCAATGCACCATCCGTTCACCAAGCCAAAAGGCTCAGTCGATGAGCTGAAAAACAACCCCGCCGAAGCCCTGTCTATCGCCTATGATATGGTACTAAACGGTACAGAAATTGGCGGCGGTAGCTTGCGTATCAACACCATCGACATGCAGCAAGCGGTATTCGATGCGCTAGGCATCGATGAACAAGAAGCCGCTGACAAGTTCAGCTTCTTACTTGACGCGCTAAAATTCGGTGCGCCGCCGCACGGTGGCTTGGCATTTGGTTTGGATCGTTTGATTATGTTGATGGTTGGTGCAAGCTCTATCCGTGACGTGATTGCGTTCCCAAAAACCAAAACCGCCGATTGTCCATTGACCCAAGCGCCTGCCGAAGTCGATACCAAGCAACTACGTGAGCTGGGCATCCGTGTGCGCGAAAAAGCACAAGCGGACAGCAACCGTCCTGCCCAGTAATTGGCACAAGTACGATTCGCATGAACGGCTATCATTGGTTTAAATATGTGCCACTGTCTGTATTACAGGCAGTGGCGCGACTGGTCGCCTTACTGATTGTTTGGCTGCCTGAGGTCAGTTTGGTGCGTAGCATTCGCCTAAACATGCGCCTCATTGATAGCATACATGCCGATACGTCTAAGCGCATGGTACGTGAGATTGTCCAAAATCAATGCTTAAGTACCGTCGAATCTATCAAAAGCTGGGCAATGCCCCCACAGTGGAGCATCGCCCAAATCCATACCGTGCATAATGAGCACCTCCTCAAAGACGCCTTAAACAACCCACACGGCATGCTCGCTATCGTCCCGCACCTCGGTACGTGGGAGATAATGAACGCGTGGCTGAACCAATTTGGCGCACCGACCATTCTGTATAAACCCGCCAAAAGCGGTAAGATGGACGAATTTATGCTGCATGGGCGCAGTCAGCTTAATGCAACGCTCGTCCCAACCGACAGTAGCGGCGTCAAAGCCATTTTTAAAACCTTAAAAGCAGGCGGCTTTAGCATTATTTTGCCTGATCATGTGCCCGACCCTTCAGGTGGCGTTATTGTGCCGTTTTTTGGGGTTGAGACACTGACCAGCACCCTTGCATCCAAACTTGCCAGCAAGACCAAGTGCGCGTTGGTTGGCTTGGCCTGTATCCGCCGCGAAGACGCTCAAGGTTTTGATATTTATTGTTATGAATTCAATGACCCTGATTTATACGCACGCGATGCCAATGTCTCTACCACAGCGCTGAATACCGCCATGCAGCAGGTTATTGAGCCGCATTTTAGTCATTATATGTGGGGCTATCGCCGCTTTAAGCATGTGCCTGAGCTTGGTAACCCCTACCGTGCTGATCCAGACAAGCTAGAAGCGTTCATCAAAAAACAGCGTGAGTCGCACCACTCATCGTAACTGCACGGGTACTGTATATTCTTAGGCTACCATGGTAAGCTTAGCCATCATTTTTGGCATTACGACAGCAATACGAGAGTATCATGGCAATCCACTCCCCAACCTCTGAATCGACCCACCCAAGCGACACCCAGCGCTATGTCATCTGTATGAAATGGGGCAGCAAATACGGCGCAGAATACGTCAACAGACTGTATCACATGGTCAGCCGTCATCTGACGCTCGATTTTCAGATGGTGTGCCTAACCGATGACAGCAGCGGCATTGATGAGCGCGTGCAGTGCTACCCGATTCCTGAGATGGATTTACCTGCAGGGCCTGAGCGCGGCTGGAAAAAACTGACCACCTTTAAGCCTGAGCTGTACGACTTAAAAGGCGTGGCGCTGTTTTTAGATATTGATATTGTGATTACGGACAATATCGATTGCTTCTTTACTTACCAAGCCGAGCATGATGACAGCGTGGTCATTATTCGCGACTGGAAAAAGCCATGGCGTATGATTGGAAACAGCTCGGTGTACCGCTTTAATATCGGTATGAATACGTATCCGAATCTGCTGTCTAATTTTGAAGAAAACTTTGCCACCATTCGTACGCAAGTACGCCATGAGCAAGCCTACCTGTCCAACTATTTGCGTGAGCATCATCACTTAGAGTATTGGGACAAGACGTGGTGCGTCAGCTTTAAGTATCAATGCCTGCCACCAACGCCGCTGAATTTTGTGCAAGCGCCAAAGCTGCCAGCAGGCGCGAAGATTGTTATTTTTCATGGGGAGATTAATCCACCCGATGCCATCGAAGGCGGCGGCGGTAAGTGGTATCGTCATGTCAAGCCCAGCCCGTGGCTTAAAGCGTACTGGCAATAAACATTTGGTTGTGTTTAGATAATTAAGAAAGCAGTTAGAACAGATAAAGGTGATGTATTAAGGTATTAAATATTTGCGATTAACGACTGGAATAAGCTATGGCGTTATATTTAAGATTACCAGCCACGGCTGGATTCCATATTGATGATGAAATTATTGTCATCAAAGCATTTAACGCCAATGAAGCAGAGCAAAGCTTATTTGGACAGCACGTTAATATCATCGCCTCAGGTCCCTCGATCAAACAATTGCCATTTTCAGGGCTATTAGACACGCCCACTATTTTTGTCAATGGTAGCATCAGTCTTACTGAGCATCACGATTTTGAACATATTGCAGGTTATGTCATCAGCGATGCGCACTTTATCCATCACCAACCTAAGATTTTGCGTCAGCATTATCGTGGTCAACCTTTATATGCCACGCTTGCGGTTTTTGAAGCGATGGCAACCACTTATCCTGATGTGATACGTGCCTATCATCATGCCATGCGGGTGCTGTATCCCGTGGATCGACCGTGGGGCGTGAAAGCAAATAAGTTCTCATCTAATAAGCTTATCTTTAACAAAAAACGGCTTAATAAAAAAAAGCCGTTGTCTTACTTTATCAACCATCCAAACTTTGTTATCGAAAGCCGTCATAGCACCGCGGAGATTGGGGTATCTCTTAACATTACGCATGGGTTTGTAGAGGCAGGTACGGTGGCCTACGTCGCTACGCAGCTTGCTTTCTCCCGCCACGCTGCCACCATTCATCTATACGGCATTGATTTACTCAACAGTGATCAACCGCGGTTTTATGAAAATAACAGCAACCGCGTTCCGACGACCCTCAATAAAGTCATGAACGAGCGTATCGTGCCTTCTTTTAATTTATTGGGCAAAACGTATAAGGCGCATGGCGTCAATGTCATCAACCACTCGCCTGTCTCAAAAAATTTGTTTGATACTATTTAGCCTTTATCACTCGATGCTTTCGCTGATAGAGCAAACGCGACGTATTGCTGAGCGATAACTGTAGGCAAGAGCTCTTGATTGAGTGGTACGGTATAACGACTGCAAGCGTTCGCTGCTTTGTCTATAAGCCCCGCTAAACCATCAATATCTCCAACCGCCACTAAGTTCTCAGGTGGTAGCAGCTCCTTTGGGCCAAAAGGACAGTCGGTACTGATGACAGGTGCACCAAGCGCTTGCGCCTCGACGATGACATAGCCAAAACCTTCAAATTTGGACGTCAGTACCAGCAATGCCGCTGACGCTATAAAGGGATAAGGATTGCTCTGGAAACCCAAAAATATCACATCACGACTGATATTCAGCTGGCGTGCAAGCGCCTTTATTTCTCCTTCGAGCCTGCCCTTACCGATCAATACCAATGGCAATGTCCGTGCTGTCTTTGCATAAGCGTGCAATAAATCTCGATGGCCCTTCATGGTATCGAATGACGCCACATGGACAATATATTGTTTGTCTCTCAAACCAAACGATTCGATACGTGGTGTTAGTAAAGCTTGGCTCTGAATCCAAGCAGCATCGCACGGGTTATAGATGGTCGTCGTTTGTGTGATGTCCCCTAATAGCGCCAGTAAATCGTTACGCGCACCATCGCTGACACAGCTACAAGGATGCGCGCCATACACCATGCGTAAGTGTTGTATCGTCTGCGCTGGCATATCCAATAACTGCTGCTCGAACTGCTTAGATAGCGCGGTATGCAGCACATTTATGATATTGGGCAATCGACTGTATGCCATCATCCAGTTTACTTTATAAATATTTGCCAATATCAGATCTGGCGCGCCTATGTGACTTCGCACATAATCATCGATACGTTGAGCGACTGCCTTATAAGCCTGTGCCTGCTTGGATTCTGACGCAAAATTCTGCTCAGCAAACACTTCGTCATAGGGTACGAGGTGATAGTGAATATCGGTACCCAGCGGCATATCTTGTGTGGCTTCCAAACATAAGACATGCACGCTATGACCCATTTTTACATACGCACTGGCTAATGTGGTCACCATCCGCTCAGCACCTCGACCTTCAAGCGCTTTTAAAATAAATAGAATTGTGGGCATGGATATCTCAACTTGGTTTTTGAATGACAGTCTTAGACGGTATGCATATTCATCATGTTTGCAGCATTTTGGCTTTTTATGCTAGTCTCATTTGCTTTACTCGTTAGAATACCGCCTTAGCTTACTACCTTGCCGATAGCAAAATCATGCGCATTACTGATTTTATAATTCAGTTAGCCCTTGCCAATACAGGTATCAGTAAATATCATAGCAGGCCTAGATGATGTTCGTCTTTGCATCGTTTGGATAACTGCTACAGACCGCTATTAAAAAAACAGGATCAATCATGAAGCAACCTGATGAGAAAGGCATAGACGTTGTCATCAAAGTGGCGGCAAGTGGTATCGTCATGTTAAGCCTAGCCCGTGGCTTAAAGCGTACTGGCGCTGATGTCCATCGTTATCGTTAGAGGTCATTATGCGCACAGCCAATTCTTCTGAGCACAGCATCACTGTCACCATCGCGGGCACCCCTGTCATTATTGCACCATTGACGCAGACTGAGACAGCTGCGTCAGCGCTTGGTGCGGTGAATATTGTGGCATCTGGTCCATCTATGCAAGATGTGGATTTTGCCCCATTGCTGCCGCGCCCGACATTTTTTGTCAATGGGAGTATTGGCTTACTTGAGCAGTATGATTTTGCCCAAGTGGCAGGCTACGTGATTACCGATGCGCGCTTTATCACCCACCAGCCTGAGATGATTTGCACACATTATCGCGGACAGCCACTCTATGCCACACAAGCAGTGTATCAAGCCATGGCTAAGCAGATGCCAGAGATTATCGAGCAGTATCATCATGCCATGCGTTTGATTTTTGCTGTAGACAGACCACCGAGTTCGTCTGCGCTGCCGCGTTATCTAAAATGGCTACAAAAAAAGCCCAAACTGGCAGATTATCAGCAACACCGCGCCTTTATTATCGACGCTCGGCATGCTCCGCAAGCCATTGGTGTATCACTCGATGTGACGCAAGGTTTTGTGGAGGCGGGTACCGTCGCATATGCTACTGCCCAGCTAGCATATACGCTTGGCGCATCGAGCATTCATCTGTATGGCATTGATTTGTTGAATAGCACTCAGCCACGTTTTTATGAGAATGAGGACAATCGCGCCCCGTGCAAGTTAGATAAGGCAGTAATGGAGCGTATTGTGCCGTCGTTTCAGCTTTTATGTGCGCGCTATGCCGATAATGGCGTATGTGTTGTGAATCATTCTCCTATTTCAAAACATCTATTTGGTTCATATAATAATCAAACACTGTCATGATAGCCCGTGACTTAAATGCCAGCACTGTGCTTTATCCTTAGTATCAAACAGGAATATGTTAAACCTATGTCTCAGCTTTCTTTATCACAGCGTTTTGCACACTTGTTTACGAGCGAAAAAACACGTCATGCAGATGTGATACTGCAAGAATTTGAAGACAAAACTTTCGAGCAAATGCAGGCCATTACTATTACCCAAGAGATGTGTCAGGCAGAAGCCTTGACTGATAAGCCGCGTACCAAAGCCTTATCTGCTCACTTAGAAAACTTGCGTCATCAGTTTGTTGGCAGCTCTGAATTATGTTTTTATCATGCAGTATTAGTTGTCTTACTGCGTCGTCAATATCAGCCTGAGCATACCTTTGCTGCGTTTGAGTCTTTATGGCAAAGTCAAATAGATTATTTATTGAGCACGCTGTCGTTACGCTGGCTGGTTTCGGCTTGTGATACGTTTGTTGATTACAGTCCTAATCCTATACGCGCCGCATTATTGATGAATGTGCCTACTTTGATTAATACACTCAAAGTGTACGAAACCCAGCGCTATTTATACTCTATAGCACCAAACAGTCCCCTAGGTCTACAACGCACCGAAGCATTGTATCAAAAGCATTTGTCTTTATACGACGGGCTGACGTTATTTCGTATCGGTACAGATGATACCTTAAAAAATATGCGCCAGCGCTATCAAAAACTGCAGCAGCAAGATCCATTTGCAGGTCAAATACTGCTTACCATATTTGATAGGCTGCAATATACAGACAGTGCCTTTGCCACCATGCAACATCTGCATACAGATGACAAGTCTGCATGGTGGCCGACCACGCCCTAGTTTATAGTTTCACCTTTTTATTCTCTTATTATTACTGAGCTCCCGTATGACCTTGATTCCTCAGACACCCAGCTACCAAAGCATGACAGCTACGGACACTTTTTTTGTTTGCTGTTTTTACACCGAAAGCTATCTTGACCATGCCTTATCATTAAAGCAGTCATTAGATGACTTTGGTCTTAACTATGTCTTTAAACAAGTTGAGGACGCAGGCTACTGGGAAGCAAACACTCGTATCAAGCCCCATTTTATTTTGGACTGTTTAGAGAGATTTCCTGATAAAGACGTGCTGTATTTAGATGCAGATGCGATGGTAAAAAAACCATTAGACCATTTTAATACGGTCACAGCCGACGTAGAGTTTTACAAAACCAAAGGCATGGCGGGTATGTCGCACGACTACTTGGCGAGTACGTTGTTTTTCCGCAATACGCCTGCCACCATCGCGTTGGTTCAACAATGGATTGCTGAGCAAGTGAATGGCAAGCGTACTCAAGTTGATCAAGATAGCCTAGATATGGCCATGGAAAAAATGGCAGGTAAGATTGAGGTTGCGCCACTCAGTCCAGGCTATATCAAAATCTTTGATAAAGACTATGCGGGCGAGATTTATATTGAACAGTACCAAGCCAGTCGTGGACAAACCAAACTCAGACGTCAAAATATTCGTAAACGTAATCGAATGGTTGGCGGCATGGTTGTACTCATTGTCATTGTGGCACTAGTACTGGGGCTCTCCTAAACACCTGCTTGAGATACTGGCAGCGGTACAGTGGCAAAACGTAAATAAGCTTTTGCGATATTCTCAGGCAGCACTTCATTATTGAACACCCCTGAAAACTTTTCGGGGGATCGCATTGCTTGCTCCATCTTAGCAGCAATCGCCTCGATATTATTGACAGGCATCAGTTGATGCGCATCAAGAATTTCTCTTGGGCCAGATTGACAGTCTGTACTAATCACGGGGACATCAAGTGCTAGTGCTTCTGAGAGTACCAATGGACACCCTTCTCTGTCTGAGGTAAGTATTTTGCATCTGGCATGTTTAACATAAGGAAAAGCATTCTCGCAAAACCCAAGCATGATAACTTTGTCTTGCAACCCTAGCTGCACTATTAATGATTTGATATCTTTTTCTAGCTTACCTTGACCTGCTAATAATAAAGGTATGTTCTGGCTGGTTTTTGCATAGGCGTTTATTAAAATATCGTGACGCTTTGCCCGTTTAAAACTACCCACATGAATAAGATAGTCTTTGTAATCAGGCACAAAAGCCTCCGCAAGGTGACGAATATGTACTTGGTCAATCGGATTATGAATCGTGGTGACTGATAGGGTTTTTCCGAACAGCGTCACAAAGTCGTCTTTAACGCCATCACTAACACATACACAAGGATGTTTGCTGTACACCTGCTTTAATTTGGCTATCTGTTTGTCACGGTGAGCGCAATTTACAAGGTCATAGTATAGAGATAACGTGCTGTGTATTACATGAATGATATTGGATAGGCGGCTATAACATAAAACATGGTCTGCACGCTCTAAGTTAGAAAGTATGAGTACAGGTGCGCCAATATGTTTTGTGATATATCGGTCAATAGTATTGGCAAATACTCGATAGCGAATCTGTCCTTTTGGTAGCCAGCGATACCCTTGATAGTCAATCAAGTGATATGTCAGGTTATCGGGCAAAGCAAACTCCACTTTAGCATCAAAGCGCAATACATGCACGTCAAAGCCTAACGCCGCAAAAGCGCTACCAATAGTTAAAACGAAACGCTCTGCGCCTGCACCTTGTAGTGAGTTAATAACGAGAACAATAGACTTTGATGAGTTTACTGTAACAGCTGGCATGGCTTCCCTATGATGAATATCAATCCAAATGTAAAATAATCTATAACGTATATTAGCGATTAAACAATCGGGCAAATAATGATTGTGGCTTACCTGAACGAGTCACCTTATTTCCCTTATAGCGTTTATGTGTCTTTTTAGGAAACGCACCAAAGGCAGGGATGCGATAATTATCAAGTGTATAACCAGCCGCTAAAGCTGCTTCATAATAACGATCAAACAGTGCGTCTAATTCAGGACGTGGGTGCGGCATAATAGTGCCATCAAACCAATGCGTAAAGCCTTCTTTTTCTACCCGTGGTAGTGCATAACGATGGCTAAATTGCGTACCCATATCAGAATAATGCAAGATTTTAATGTCTTCAATGGCAAGGTCTTCGCCATCCACACAGTTATAACTGTCTTGGTAAGGCTGCACCAGTTCAGGGTGCGATTTGATGGTATCCATCATCTTTTGATGCGCATCAGGATCAGTGGTGAGTTCAGATAAAGGCAATAGCCACTTTTCAGCAGCCTCACAATCCCAAACGCACGTACATAATCGTGTCATATCAGCGTTGGTTTTAGCCGCCACAATAGCCCCATCATGCATAGGATGCTGCCAAAGCTCAGCTATGTCGGATAAAACAATCACATCGGCATCCATATAGATTGCACGTCCTTGATAACCACAGTATGCAGGTATCGCCCAACGAAAACCTGAAAAAGGCGTGGCCCACTTTCTAGTATTCCAGCCAACCTGTTGTTCAGGATTGGCGTACCATATACTGCTTTCATCGCGCGAGAGCTGCATCCATGTGATGTCAACTGGCAGGCTACTGTGTTTCTTAATGCTATATTCAAGCACCATCATTTGTTCAAGGTCGCAGTTATTGGGATCACAACCCACAAATATCTTTACCACGTCGTTATTCATGATAGATTTCCTAAATTCACTACACGATTATGCCTGTTTATTGTACTGACTATGCCAAACAGTTAATAATCTCTATAATGGGCAGCACTATTGATTATGGTGCGTAGAGTTATGCAGTATAATTTTTTTGCGCAGCTACCATGTGATGAGTGCTTTTATGACTGCCCAACCAACCCCTAGCCATACCCCACGCAAGCCTTACTTGAAGGTCGCTGCTTTTTTGGCCCTATATATTATCGTCTGGTCCATTCTACCCGCCTTTCTAGCCAGCAGTGTGGCGCTCGATGTTAGCGAGGGTATCAACTGGGGCAGCGAATGGCAATGGGGCTACTATAAGCATCCGCCCTTATCTTCATGGGTATTATACAGTTTTTATCAGCTCTTTGGGCATATCGGCCCTTATCTGCTTAGCCAGCTGTGTGTACTGCTTACCCTGCACTTAGTATATCGCTTAGGCAAAACGGTATTTGATCAGGCAACCGCAATACTCGGCAGCGTTCTGACGCTCGCGGTGGTCTATTATGTGTATCCGAGCCTTGAGTTTAATCACAATGTCGCGCAATTTCCGATTTGGGCAGGCTTGTCACTGGTCTTTTATCAAGCCATTACTCGTGAGCGATTAAGTGATTGGCTGTGGCTTGGCGTGCTCGGCGGTTTGGGCATGCTGACCAAGTACAGCGTGGCGTTTTTGTTGATACCGATGGCGCTGTATTTATTATTACCAAGTCAATGGCATCAGCTAAAACGTGTCGGCCCTTGGGCGGCACTGGCGCTGATGGTGGCCTTGTTTGCGCCGCATGTGTATTGGCTGGCGACCCATGACTGGCTGCCCTTTAGTTATGCCAGTGGGCGCTCGCATGATGTTAAGGAAGGTGCAGATTTTTTAAGTCGCCATACCAGCTGGCTTGGTTTCTTCGTAGCGCAGTTGGTGGCGCACATTCCACTATTGGCGCTTTTTCTTATCAATCGTAAGTCATTGTTCACACCCAATGCTTATCGTGGGCAGCTAACCAGCGTCAAGCCAAACATTAAGCTGCTGTGGTATATTTGGGTCGCACCAATGGCGCTACTGGTAGTATTAAGCCTTGTTTTTGGTATTGGTCTGCGCGATATGTGGGGCATGCCGATGTGGGCACTGTCAGGGCTACTGGTTGCCTCTTTTATTAAACCTGAATTTTTTGCTATTGCTAATAGACGTATGCAGCGCGGACTCGTCATTTGGCTAGGTATCGCAACGGCGCTAAGCATGGTCTATGTGGGTGCAGGCGATTATCTGCGCCATAAGCCATCGCGTATGCAGTGGCCTGAGCAAGCCATCGCGGACCACGCCGCCCAGACGTGGCAAAGTTATAGCAGCTGTCCGCTTGACAGCGTGTCGGGTGACCGCTGGCTAGGTGCATTGATTGCGATGAACACTGGCTTTCCTTCACAGATGATTACAGGGCCTGCCAGCCACTCGCCATGGATGACGGCTGAGCGCTTGCGGACGCACGGCACGCTGGTCGTCAAAGAGTCTGATGCCGACATCGAGCTGCCGCTACTCGATAAAGTAGTTAGCGAGGGCGAATTAATTAAGCATCAGGGTCAATGGCAAATTGCGTGGCGCGATGGTGAGATTGCACCGCTTATCATTGATTGGACGCTTTACGTACCAAAAAACTGCCAGACGGCGCAAGATACGCTATGATGGGCAGCATTATTTGTTTTTGTTGTCATAAATTAAGCTGATGGGTGTATTCATGTCCCAACATCGTCCGTATTTGTCCATAATCATGCCTGCATATAATGATGCCGACGCGCTACAGGCGTTTTTGCCTGAAGTGCTGAGCTTTGTAGGTACGTTTAGAGAGGCGCAGCGTGAGTGCGAGATTATCATTGTCGATGATGGTAGCCGCGATGCGCTGGGCGAGGTGGTCACGGCATTGATGCCCACACGTGCCAGCAACACACACATTCGCTTGATTCATTTGTCGCGTAATTTTGGTAAAGAGCCCGCGCTCAGTGCGGGACTCATGCACGCACGTGGCGAGCTGGTGGCGATGTTAGACGCAGATGGACAGCATCCCATAGACGTCTTAGCGCAAATGCTCACCATGGTGCAGCAAACCGATGTGGATATGGTGGCGGCAATCCAAGCCAATCGCCCGAGTGAAAGCCAACTGGCAAAAACCTTAAAACGCAGCTTTTATTTATTTATCCAAGACAGTCAGCGTTATGAAATACGCCCCAATGCAGGCGACTTTCGGGTAATGAACCGCAAGGTGGTCGATGCCTTGTGCGCCCTGCCCGAGCGTCAACGCTTTATGAAAGGGCTGTATGCATGGGTCGGCTTTAATACCGTCTATCTGTCATTTACTGCGCCATCACGTGGCACAGGCGAGAGTAAGTTTAATTACGGCAGCTTGTTTGAGCTGGCACTCGTTGGTATCACGTCGTTTTCACAAAAGCCGCTGCGTCTGATTTCGCGCATTGGCTTTGTGGTCTCGGCACTGTCCTTTTTATACGGCTTATACATCGTTTTTGAGACGCTACTGTTTGGTAATAATGTAGCGGGCTGGGCGACGGTTGCGGCAGGTATTATGTTTTCGACAGGGATTCAGCTGGTGTGTCTTGGCGTGATTGGCGAGTATGTCGGGCGCTTGTATGAAGAGGTTAAGCAGCGCCCCATGTATTTGGTGGATAAGACGGTTGATAGCGATGATTATCCTACCACGAGCACAACCGTCCCGTCGCCTGAGCGCGAACTTGTATAAGCGTTAAGGCACTGCACTGTATGACATCCTCCCATTCTGCCTCGTCACAAGCACTATTTTTCGTTATCGTTGGCGGCGCAGCGGCACTGACCCACTTTATTATGCTGTGGCTGCTCGTCAGTCACTTTGCCATTACCCCTGCATGGGCGAACGTCTGGGCGTTTTTGGTGGCATTCGTGGTCAGTTTTTTGGGTCATTTTTATGTGACCTTTCGCCTACAACATGCACAAACGTCATCAAAGAACACCTTGCTCGCGTCTTTGCTAAAATGGTTTGCCAGTTCGGTCGCAGGCTTTGCCCTTAATCAAGGTTTATTCGTGCTGGGATTACATGTACTGGGCGAGCGCTATTATCTTTTGGTGTGGTTTATTGTCACCGCTTTGGTGACGCTAATGAGCTTTACACTGGGCAAACTGTGGGCATTTAAATCATGACGATACATAACGACACCATGCGCGCTGTGATGATCAATGTCGATGACCTTGGATTGTCTTCGGCGGTCAATGCGGCGGTGATTGAACTTGCCAGCCAGCAGCGCATTAGCGCCACCAGCTATATGGTGGGCGGCTCAATCAAGCAAGCCGATATTGCCGAATTGCAGCGCCAGAATATTGATATCGGTCTGCATTTGGACATGACGGGTATTATTGATTCTCACTTGCGCGCACCGCTAAAAACTGTGCTATTAAACAGCTATTTACGCAAGTTTAAACGCACTGAGCTAGACACGCTGATTCATGCGCAGCTCGATGCCTTTGAGACGCGCTTTGGGCACGCGCCTATCTTTATTGATGGACATCAGCATATTCATCAGCTACCTATCGTGCGGCACAGTCTGCTTGGCGCTCTGCAAAAGCGCTATCAAGACGGCGCACGTATTGACATTGCGGCACGTACCAGTACACCGCTGCTACCCGACTTCAAGTCTTGGATTATCTATTTACTCGGTGGGCAGGCGTGGCACGCGGCGTGTCAAGCTCAAGGAATTAAGACCAACGACCGCTTTGGCGGGGTCTATGGTTTTGATGCGGATATCACGCAGCTGGCGACATTGTGGGACACGTGGCTTGCGCGTGCGCCTGTGATGACTAAAGGTGGCTCAAATGATAATAATACGCCCATGACGCTGATTATGTGTCACCCTGCCGTCGCGCAAGACAACTGGCAGGATGAGATTAAAGCAGCGCGTGAGGTCGAGTATCAATGGCTAACCAATGCTGCATTTGGCGAGATGTTAGCTAAATATCATGTCAAGTTGGTACGTTGGTCGGATGTGCCTACATAATAAAGTAGCAGAAAAATACTCCAATACAAAAAGCCCATCTGCTATACAGATGGGCTTTTTTTTGAAAAACTAAGTCAATGAATAGATATTTAAATCAACCTACCAAGACTAAAGCACTTAAATATCAAATGACAATTCACGGTCGCCATTGGCATCTTTAATACGGGTTGGTAGACCGATTTTGTTTAATAGGTTAATGAACGGACGTGGGTCAAGCTCTTCGACGTTGACCATCTTGCCTGCGTCCCATTCGCCAGTCGCAACCAGCATCGCCGCAGCGACAGGCGGCACACCAGCAGTATATGAGATACCTTGGCTGCCGACTTCATTGTACGCCTCTTTATGGTCAGATACGTTATAAACGAATACTTCCGCGTCTTCGCCGTTTTGCTTGCCTTTTACTTTATCACCAATACAAGTTTTACCTGTGTAGTTTGGCGCAAGCGAGCTTGGGTCTGGTAGAACAGCTTTAACCACTTTTAGTGGTACAACTTCTTGACCTTCTGCCGTCTTAACGGGCTGCTCTGACAGCAGACCCAAATTTTGCAAGACGGTAAAGACATTCATGTAATGCTCACCAAAGCCCATCCAAAAGCGGATGTTTGGCACATCAAGGTTCGCTGATAGTGAATGAATCTCATCGTGCCCGCTCAGATAGCTGTTTTGTACACCAACGACAGGCAAGTCATCGGTACGCTTGACTTCGAACATCTTATTCGACTGCCACTGGCTGTCTTGCCAAGAGTAGACCGTGCCTGTGAACTCGCGAAAGTTAATCTCAGGGTCAAAGTTGGTGGCAAAATATTTGCCGTGGCTGCCCGCATTGATGTCAATGATATCGATGTCGGTCACAGAGCCTTTGTCCATCATGTCATAGCCAATCTTAGCATACGCATTGACCACACCTGGGTCAAAGCCTGCACCCAAAATTGCCGTAACGTTATGAGCAGCGCAGCGCGCTTTACGTTTCCACTCGTAGTTGCCATACCAAGGCGGCGTCTCACAGATTTTGCGTGGGTCTTCGTGAATGGCCGTATCAATATATGCCGCGCCCGTTTCGATACAGGCTTCAAGTACGCTCATGTTCACGAAAGCTGAGCCGACATTAATGACGATGTTCACGCCCGTAGACTCAATCAAATCAATAACGGCTTGGGTATCGAGTGCATCCAGCTGATGCGTTTGTAAGCTGGCAGGCACTTTAAAGCTGCCTTTTTCTGCCACACTTTTGGCAATGGCGTCGCACTTATCTTTGGTACGCGAGGCAATATGTAGGTTGCCCAGCACGTCATTGTTCATCGCACACTTATGGGCGACTACTTGTGCCACACCGCCTGCACCGATAATCAAGACGTCTTTTTTGCTTTGAGCTTTATTCAATGAGAAATCCTCCTTTGTGCTGCTGTTAGTGCCTTAGCGAACGGCGGTTCAAAACAGTAGCGAGTGAATGATATGCGTGAATTAAAAAGGAAGACCAAGGAAAACCCACGCACCCGTCAGGCAGTAATGACCCCATCGCTGCCCGTGGCGATTATAACAAGTTTTTGCGGTATTTCGACAACAATTCGCACATCTTAAACGTATCGCGACTGCTTTTTTTGTCCTTCTAAAACAGCGTCAAAACCCAGTGTAAACAAGCGTTTACTCATTAAGACAAGCTGGCTTTATAATCGTCATAATTGAACTGGCGTTGCACGTCTATACTGCCATCCAAACGGCGGATGACGATAGCGGGCATGTTGACCCCATTGAACCAGTTTTTCTTAACCATGGTATACCCTGCGGCATTTCCAAAGGCAATGGTATCGCCAATATTTAGGGCAGCTGGCAGTGCATACTCGCCAAAAATATCTCCCGCCAAGCACGAGCGCCCATAAATGATGGTCGATTCGCTATTTGCAGCGTCCGCTGTTACAGGTGGCACGCGCAAACCCTCGTCATTGATAGCGTCAATGGGGGCAGCTTCGCGGTAAATCAACAAATCGAGCATGTGTGCTTCAATAGAGGCGTCCACGACAGCTAATGGCTTGTCATTATGCATAGTGTCAAGGACGGTCGTGACCAACGTGCCCGCCCCATGAATGCTTGCCTCGCCTGGCTCAAGATACACTTGTACGCCATAGGTTTCGCTAAAGGTTTTTAGGCGCTCGGCAAGTTTATCGACAGGATAATCAGGAGCGATAAAGTGAATGCCACCACCCAAGCTCACCCACTCAAGCTGCGCTAAAATATCACCAAAGCGGTCTTCGATATCGGTAAGACTGGCACTAAAGGCATCAAAGTCGTCGTTTTCGCAGTTGTTGTGAATCATTACGCCCGTAATGTCATGCAGTACCGCTTCGATACGCACTTTGTCATGTTCGCCTAAACGGCTAAACGGGCGCGCTGGGTCGGCGATGATAAAAGACGAATTACTGGTCTTAGGGTTTAAACGCAAACCGACAGGAATGTTTTGCGCCTTTGCTTCGGCTTTAAAAGCATTTAATTGCGAGATGGAGTTAAAGATAATTTTATCTGAATAGCTCAACACCTCAGCAATCTCATCTTGACTGTAAGCAACGCTGTAGGCGTGCGTTTCTTTGCCCTCGTGTTTGCCAAACATCTCGCGACCCAAGCGCACTTCGTTTAATGAAGATGACGTCGTGCCGTGCATATAAGGGGCCATCGCGTCAAACACGCCCCATGTGGCAAAGCATTTTAGCGCGAGCAATGCCTTGGCGCCTGACTGCTCACACAGACGATGAATGATTTGCAAATTGGCTACGATGGCACTTTCATCGAGCAAATAATACGGCGTAGGCACGGATAGTGGCGTCTTGGTGTGGTCAGTCGTCATAATCTCTTCCATCAGGTTACATCATTATCACAAAGCGGTAGCCAAGTCGCAGCACAGCGTTATGACAGGTTTCAAGATTTTGGCTATAGTAGTACAAACCTATGGTAATTAGAATAGGGTGCGCCCTTATTCTAGGCATCATTAAATAAAAAAGGCTAAATAAAAACACAATATTAAGAATATAAAACTAAGGACAACCAAGATGACCCCTTTACCTGAATATGCGCTTTTTTTGGACAATATTGAAGTGCAAGAAGCGCACCCTGACGCCCGCGCTGTACTCAAGTTTTGGTTTGATCCCGCACATCATGACTACTGGTTTGCCAAAAATGATGACTTTGACCAAAAAATTGCAGACAATTTTAGCGCATTGTGGCGCGCCGCTTGCCAAGGTGAATGTGCCCATTGGCGCAGACACTGCGAGCACAACGCGCTGGCAAATCTAGCAGGACGCTTGGCAGAGATTATTGTCATTGACCAGTTTTCGCGCAATTTGTGCCGCAATGATGGTAAGGCTTTTGCTCATGACCCTATGGCGCTGGTATTGACACAAGAGGCACTACCCCAAGCAGGTTATGAGATGCTGCCAACCGAGTGGCAGCAGTTTTTAATCATGCCAATTATGCATTCTGAGTCGGCTTATATTCATGCTCATTATTTTCATTACTTTACATCTTTAAATGATGAGGTGGTGCTCGATTTTGCCAAGCAGCATAAGGCGATTATTGATGAATTTGGGCGTTATCCGCATCGCAATGAAGCGCTCGGACGCCAGTCTACCGAGGCGGAAGCAGCTTTCTTAAAACAGCCCGATTCGTCCTTTTAAAATGACACTCATGAGCCGACAGTCATTGTCGTTTACACGTTAAGCTCTATTTGAAATGATTAGCCGCTTTGGGGCATTCAATGCTATATTGATGCCCCTTTGGTGGTTTATAGTCACACTTTAAACCCATCTGTTTTTTATTGCATCACCGCACACCACTGCTATGGAGGCTGATTTGTCGCTATCCCCTCAACCAAACGCCGCACCCGCCTCGATTAATAGCAACAGCTTAATACTCTCTGAGGTGTTGACCGATACCAACATTCCTTGGCAGATTCATAATTGCAAAATTCAGCAGCATATCGTGACCCGTGAGCAGCCATTGCCGTTTTTGTATCACTATGATAGCTTGAGTGACGCGCTCAAAGAAACGCTGCCGCTAACGCCAGCACTATTGGCAAAGTTTGATACGCCTATGCTGCCCGCTGAGGCCGCCGCATTGCTTGGTATTGATACGGCACTGATTGTCGCGCCGTGGCATGTCAAAATCAGTGGCACTTTGGTGGTATTTAGCGAATCACTACAACTTGCTTGCCGCTTAAATTTTAGCAATACCATTAAAGAGACGCAGCCTATTTATACCAAAGACGCCGAAGAAGCGGTGGTGCTGGCATTTAAAGAATGGCAGTTTTTGGGGCGTGTCGATGTCTTGTATAAAAAAGAAGCGGCGCTTATCAGCATTGATGATAGCGAGCTTGCCGCACCGATTACCATTGCACCGACGACGGCTTATCAGCAGCTACCCGCCGCGCACGCTATCAGTTTGATTGCGGCACTCGAAGCAGACAAAGCGCAGTTGCCGTGGTTTGAGGCGGCAATTTTGGCGCGTATTCAATAGGGCGTGTTGAACATTCGACCATGGCACTGACAGCGACTATTTTTTAGGTGATTCGAGGTTAAAAATAATAAGCTTAGTCATTCTAAGCGCTTATTTTTAACGATGAAGCGGCAAAAAAGAGTCCTGTCCCCTACTTTTATCGTTGGGGCTGATGCTAAAATTGCCCCATACTGCGTTACAAATCTCGCTAAGGCATCTGCATTATCGTCGCTTTGTGCCTTGTCTGGAACAATTTTAGCGATCAGCAGTGCCTATTTGCGAATGTTCAACACGCCCTAGTATCCGCACGTATGCACAATATTTGTTGTTATCATAATTAACTTTCATCATTCATTGATAGTGATTTTGCTCGTTGCATGGCATCATTTAGGGTTTCGCAATGACAATTTCACACTACCGCCTATTTAAGGAAGCTTGTATGGACTATCGCTCAAAAACCTCTACCGCGGGTCGTAATATGGCAGGTGCACGAGCGCTATGGCGCGCGACTGGCATGAAAGACGGCGACTTTGAAAAGCCAATCATCGCCATCGCCAACTCATTTACCCAGTTTGTACCAGGTCACGTGCATCTAAAAGACTTAGGCCAACTGGTCGCACGCGAAATTGAAGCCGCTGGCGGTGTGGCAAAAGAGTTCAATACCATTGCGGTCGATGACGGTATTGCGATGGGTCACAGCGGTATGCTGTACTCTTTACCGAGCCGTGATTTGATTGCCGATTCGGTCGAATACATGGTCAATGCACACTGCGCCGATGCACTCGTTTGTATCTCAAACTGTGACAAAATTACCCCAGGTATGCTGATGGCTGCAATGCGCCTAAACATACCAACGGTATTCGTCTCAGGCGGTCCGATGGAAGCAGGCAAAGTCATCGCCAGCACCGTGGGTAAAAGCCACAACAACGAAGACAGCGCAGGCAGCACCATCCGTAAGCTGGACTTGGTCGATGCGATGATGGATGCGGCGGACGACAGCATCAGTGATGAAGATGTGGCAGCGATTGAAGTCTCGGCATGCCCAACCTGCGGCTCATGCTCTGGCATGTTTACGGCAAACTCAATGAACTGCTTGACCGAAGCGTTGGGTCTGTCACTACCCGGTAATGGCTCGCTACTGGCTACCCATGCGCTGCGCCGCGAACTGTTCTTAGAAGCAGGTCGCACCATCGTATCTTTGGCAAAACGCCGCTACGAAGGCGATGATGACTCAGTCTTGCCACGCAATATCGCCACCAAAGCGGCCTTTGAAAACGCCATGAGCCTTGATATTGCGATGGGCGGCTCGACCAACACCATCTTGCATTTGCTTGCTGCGGCTAACGAAGCCGAAGTTGATTTTAAAATGGCAGACATCGACCGTCTCAGCCGCCGCGTCCCTTGTCTATCAAAAGTTGCACCTGCCACGCAAAAATATCATATGGAAGACGTGCACCGCGCAGGCGGCGTGATGGCGCTGCTCGCTGAATTAAACCGCGCCAATTTGCTTAACACTTCAGTAAATACCATCCACAGTGACACCATGCAAGCAGCGCTCGAAAAATGGGACATCATAAACCCTGACAACACCGATGCGCGCGCCCTATACATCGCCGCACCGGGTGGCGTACGTACCACTGAAGCCTTTTCGCAAGACAAAGAATGGCCGAACCTTGACGTCAACCGTGAGTCAGGCTGTATCCGTAGCGCTGATAATGCCTACTCTACCGATGGCGGCCTAGCAGTGCTTTATGGCAATATCGCTGAGCGTGGCTGCGTGGTGAAGACCGCTGGCGTGGATGAGAGCATTTTGACCTTTACAGGTCGCGCGCGTATCTTTGAATCACAAGACGCTGCCGTTGCCTCTATCCTAGATGACCAAATCGTCGCAGGTGATGTGGTAATCATCCGTTATGAAGGGCCAAAAGGTGGCCCAGGTATGCAAGAGATGCTCTACCCAACCACTTATCTTAAATCAAAAGGTTTGGGCAAAGCCTGTGCGCTATTGACGGACGGTCGTTTCTCAGGCGGCACTTCTGGTCTATCTATCGGTCATGCCAGCCCAGAAGCGGCTGAAGGCGGCGCGATTGGCTTGGTAGAAGAAGGCGACACCATCCACATCGATATCCCGAACCGTACCATCAATATCGACATCAGTGATGCTGAGCTTGCTGCGCGCCGCGAAGACATGGAGAGCCGTGGTAGCGATGCATGGAAGCCTGTGTCACGTAACCGTGTGGTCTCGCCTGCCTTACGTGCGTATGCCGCAATGACGACCAGCGCCGATACAGGTGCTGTACGTGATGTCAGTCAAGTCGAGCGTTAATCGCGCTAAGAACTCAAACGCCTTGCAAATAAATAAAAGTCAGCCTCGCGCTGGCTTTTTTTTCACCAAAACACAACGCGTAAGCGGCGGTGATAACGATTTTTTGCATATTCACAGTCATTTTGTTGTCATGATAGTACTTTGTTGTAGACCCTTTTCTATGGCTTCTTTTTCTTAGCCAGCCTTTATGATTCTCATAGCGCGCTACTGACGACGATGATTTACTATGATTGAAAACTATAACGTCTTCTTATTAATTTGTGGCATTGCCTTTTTATTCGGGGCCTTGTTTCCTATATTTTTTAGGCGCTGGCCTGTCTCCTTGCCTATGCTACAGGTGACTTTTGGCATCATCATGGGCTACTGGTGGACAAGTTTGACGTTTTTAGACCCCATCGATAATGGCATTATTATTGAAAAGCTGACCGAAATTGTGGTGCTGGTATCGCTGGTTGGTGCAGGAATCAAGATTGATACGCCACTAAAATGGCACAATTGGCGCACCACCACGCGCTTGTTATTAATTACCATGCCCATTGGTATTTTTGCCATGGCATTTTTGGGTTATTACGCTTTTGGTTTGACGATGAGCGCGGCAATTTTGCTTGGTGCGGTACTCGCGCCCACAGACCCTGTACTGGCTTCTAGTATTCAAGTCGGTCCACCCAATACAGGTACAGAGGACACTACGCGCTTTAGCTTAACCTCGGAGGCAGGTTTAAACGATGGTTTAGCTTTTCCCTTTGTTTATTTAGCCATCAAAATGGCAGAGGCGCACAGCGAAGACAAGCGCTTTGACAGCGAGATGCTTTGGTCATGGTTTACCCATGACGTGCTGTGGAAAATCGCTGCAGGTGTTGTAGCAGGGGTACTGGTCGGCAAGCTACTGGCAAAAATTGTCTTTTCCAAATATACCCGCGATACGACGCTGTCCCAAGGCTATGTCATCATTGCCTTAACCTTAATGGCCTATGGATTGGCGGAATATATTGATAGCTATGGCTTTATTGCTGTGTTTGTCGCCGCGTTTGCCTTTCGCCGTTCTGAGTGTGAGCATGAGTACCACAAGCAGCTGCACGACTTTGCCGAGCAATCTGAGGGCTTACTCATGTCGCTGGTGTTAGTGACCTTTGGTATTTTTATTGGTCAAGGACTCGAGTCAGGTGTCGAGCTAACGTGGCGGGTTTATGTTGTGAGCTTTATTTTCTTATTATTGATACGTCCGATTGGCGGGCTGATTGCGCTTACGGGGCTCGATATGCACCGTAATGAGAAATATGCCATCTCGGTGCTTGGTATTCGCGGTATCGGTACGCTGTATTACCTGTCATACGCGCTCAATCAAGGCTACTTTGCCGAAGATGATGCTATCAAATTGTGGGTGGTCTGCTCCATCGTCATTTTAGCTTCGATTTTTATGCACGGGTTAAGCGCGCCTAGATTGTTAAAAATGACGCCAAAACCAAAAACGCCTCATAGATAATGAGGCGTTTTTCTATACTGTTTTAGACAATAAACAGCGAGCGATTTATTGAATCATCTCGGCAGATGGCATCTTATCTAGTGCTAACAACAACGCTTCGGTCAATGCAAACTGACGTATGTCGTTGAGCATCGTGGCATCAAAGTTGTGCACAAACGCAAAGGCCAGCTGACGTGCAGGCTCGCACCACGCTACCGAACCATTATAGCCCATGTGCCCAAAGCGCACTGACTGTGAGCTGTCATCAGACTCAAAGGAGCAGCAATGAAAAATATCATGATAGCCATAGCGCCATGCCATTTTTGCCGGCATGATGGCGTCATAACCTGTCACCAAAGAATGTGAAAACTGCTCGACAATCGCACTGTCAATCAGTGTTTTTCCTTGCCATACCCCACCGCAGGCAATCATCGCATACATCGTCGCGAGCGCGCGCGCAGACGCCACGCCATTAGCCGCAGGGATGATGGCCTGTAAAGTCTTGGCTTTGCGGTATTCAATCGGCTCTTGCCCTGCAGGAATCAGCGCCGCTTTATAATTCTTTAAATTAAGACGAGCATGGTCGAAATACAGCTTATTGATTTGCCCTGCATTAAGTAACGTGTCGTCTTGCTCTGCCAAATACTGCCAGCAGCGGTAACTGGGCAGATTTGCATAGGTTTGTAAGGTTGTTTCAGACTCAGTCTTTAGAACAGGCTTTCGGCGACGTTTAATAGGGTGCTCAGCGTCATTCACAGGCGTATCAGACGTATTAAAATCTTGTACCAATTGCGCCACGTCATCTAAACGCTCATTTGGTACGCCAAAATAGCAACTGTCAGCAATACCCAGCGGCTCGGTCAAATAATGGCGCAGTGCCTCAGCAAAGCGCATCTTGGTTACGGCTTCAATGACGCCGCCCAGTAGCCAGCCAGACACCAGCGCACTGTACGCACTGTCGTACTCTTCTGCCTTGTGCGGTGCGCTTGGGGTCATGTCAGCGACCTTTGCCAACATCACGTCCCAATCGAGCAGTACATCATTGTCAGTTTCAAGTGTGGTGATGGCGAATAAATCGGCTTGATGAGAGAGTACCATACGCAAGGTGATGGCGTCTTTGTCATGTGCACCAAACGCAGGCCAATAAGTCGCAATCGGTGTGTCGTAGTCGAGCAAATCATTTGATGCCAATACATGAATAAGCGTGGCAACCACTGCCTTACCTGTCGAAAAATTTAACGACAAGGTGTCTGGCTGCCATGCTTTGTCTTGACGCGCCATGCCAACACTGGCCTCAGCGATACATTGGCCTGCTTGATATACCACAAGCGCGCCGCCTGCTGGTGCATCATCGAGTTGCAGTTGGTTTAGTATCTGCTGTAAATGCGCTTGTAATCCTTGATCAATAGATGCTATCTCTTGCGGCATATGTTCCTCACTATGGCCCATCCTTTGTCATGCCGTCCTATAGCTGCAAAGATTAGCAGTACGACGACGCGCTTCCTGTGCTAAACAAAAATAATGTCAACGCGGTACAAGCAAGCGCTGATGTACCACATCTTGTAACCTTGTTAGACCGTGCTGCTGCCCACGCTCAAGCGCCGTATCCATTTTACGACCACGTAGCCAGCCTGCGCGTAGTGCAATCGCTGCCCCCACGCGGTTACCAGATTTGCAATGTATGACCATTTTTTTGCCATGATACTGGCGCAAAATTTTATCAAACTCTAGTATCACCAGTTGTTTTAAATCATGCTCGCCGCTAATAGGCAAACTGGCATACGCCATGCCAGCTTGAGTGACTGCGCTTGCTTCATCAAAACTCAGCTCCTCCTCTGGCTGTAGATTAATGACCAACTCAACACCCGCGTCAGCCAGCGCCTGCACTTTATCTTCATCAAGCGCGCCGCAAACGATGGTTTGCTCAGTAGGACGATAATAAGGCGTGAGCACCTCGGAGAGTACCACGCCATTGTCATTATTGTTGTTCGTAGTGTCGTTGTCTTGCATAACGCTTCCTATCGTCAAGAATCTATCTAAGGCACACCCCTATCAATGATATGCCCTACATCGCTTTGATATGTCACTTATTCGGCGGCGTCTGTATTTTGTGCTTCATGCGTGATATGACCGATCAGATGTGGGCGGTCGTTCTTGGCACTGTACAGTCCAAAGTTGGCACAAAATTGCTCAGAGGCGTTGTGTTTATCGTCTGCGGGCGCGATAGGCTCAGCAATCATTTCGACTTCTGAAGGTAAAAAGATGGGCAATTTAAAAGACACATCGACGCGGCAAGCTTCAGGCAATTCGCCAATCAGCGCTAAGCACTTGGCTTTAGACCACATGCCATGAGCGATGGCTTTTGGAAAGCCAAAAGCGCGGGCAGATAAAGGATGCAAATGAATCAAGTTAAAATCTCCTGACACAAAGGCATAACGACGACCAATATCCTCTGGCACTTCAAAGACTTGGTGCACACCTTTATCCATGACTTCAAGCTTGCCATGTTTTGTACGAGGTTTGCTCTTATCGCCTGCGCTACGCTCAGGATTTTTGCCGCGAGCCAGATACGTGGATTTGCCTTCCCAAATGACTTCATCATGCGAGCTGACCGTCGTAATAAAATCAAATTGCTGCCCTTGCGTATGGTCACGCAGATTGGCAAATTTGACTGCCATATCGACCGTCTCACGCTCTCCGATACTGCGGTACTGGGTCACGCTATTGTCAATATGTACCAAGCCGAGCATAGTAAACGGAAATGGTTCTTTGACCATCATGTTCATTTGTAGTGCCTGTGACAGCACAGCAAAATAGGTAATTGGCACTTTACCATCATTGGTAAAGCCACAAATCTTACGGTAGTCGTCGAGATTGCTCTGATCCATGTGCAGGTTGTCCACATAATAGGTCGCACTTGGTAGCTCATCTTTGCCGACCTTTGGGTTATCACCAATAGGCAACAAGCTTTTGACGATATTGGCATATGTGGTGTGCACTTTTGGCAGGGCGTCATAGTGTTTGTCTGACATAAATCATTCCTAAATAAGGCTGGGCAAGTAAGCAAAGTGCCATCATGTGGCAATCGTATCAATGCACCCTTATCTGGCATCATGCTGGATAACAGCGCATCATTGTATTTGTTAAATCATTGTCGTGGCGGCGGCACTGGCATACCACATGGCAGCAGCTTGTGCATAACAAGCCACTTATCCTAAAAGTCGTTCAAAAATCGCATGAATACGCAGTCGTATGTATCACGGATAGAGCAGATATCTTTTGAGGTGTTTACGCTCTTATTTGGCGTATTAACAAAGCAGATGCTAATAATGAACACAAGATAAGCAATTTTTGGCAATGAACTTTAGTGTTTTTATCATAAAAAAGCCACCCATGGGCAGCTTTGTCAGTAATTAAAGCGCTTTTTTCGTAATAAAATGTGAAAAGTACCATTTATTAGAAAAACGTACATTTTAAGGGCATAATATATATCAATAATGAATAAACAAACATTACAATAACAAATAACCATAAGCGCAGACACTTATGGTCATCTTGTTCATTCAACAACGGTCTTATAAAAATTTAGCGTATACTACTTTTATGCACCCAATACACTTTGGCCACAGACGCGTACCGTATTGCCATTTAACCCGCCTGAAGCAGGCGATGCTAGCCATGCAATGGCTTCGGCAACATCTACTGGCTGACCCGCTTGACTCATAGAGTTCATACGGCGACCTGCCTCACGAATAGCAAAAGGAATGGCATCTGTCATTTGCGTTTCAATAAAGCCTGGTGCGACGGCGTTGATGGTCATGCCTTTGCCATCTTTTTCTAACTTCTTGGCAGTCGCATCAACCAAGCCGATGACCCCTGCTTTAGAAGTGGCATAGTTGGTCTGCCCCATGTTGCCAGCAATCCCTGAGATTGATGACACACAGACAATACGCGCGTCGTCATTTAAGACATTGTTGTCAAGTAAGTAGCGGTTTAATTTAGCGATGCTGCTAAGATTCACATTAATGACCGAATCCCACTTTTGCTCGTCCATTTTTGCAAGCGTCTTATCACGGGTAATGCCTGCATTATGAATGATGGCATCCAAACCGCCACGTTTTTCGACTTCCTCGGCAATCTGTGCGCCTGCATCATCAGCAGTAATATCAATGGTCAATAGCGAGCCACTGATTTCACTGGCCACTTGTTGTAGTGCGCCTTGCTGCTGTGGCATATCCAGACAAATGACATGCGCCCCTTCGCGCGCCAATACACGGGCGATGGCTTCACCGATACCGCGGCTAGCACCTGTCACCAGCATGGTCTTGCCACCAAGCGACTGCGCCCAATCAACATCCACCGACTTACCAGCACCCACACGTACCACTTGACCTGACACATAGGCAGAACGCGCCGAGGTGAAGAAACGCAACGTCGAGTCTAGATTGTCTTCAGCCCCTTCTGACACATATAACAGCTGAGTACTGATACCACGTTTAAGCTCTTTGCCTAATGATTTAACAAAACCTTCTAGCGCACGCTGTGCAATCGCAGCATCGATATCTTCTAGCTCTTCTGGCGGACGACCAACAATAATAACGCGGCCTGAGCGCTCAATACAGCGCACTACGAAGTGAAAAAACTCATAGACTTCTTTTAAATCGTCCGCGTTTTTGATATTACTGGCATCAAATACTACCGCTTTGAAATATTTATCACCACCTGTATTAGATTTGGCAGCGATATCTGCGGCAGCCAATGCATCTTTGATACCGTCGCGGCTATTGACGAATACTTCGGTGTGTAGCTCAGATAAAATACGTGCAATCGATTGGCTAACGCGTTTGTCATCACCCTTTGCAGAGCCTACCAAAGTACTACCACGCACCATACGCTCGCCGCTTTCAAAACGGTCTAATTGAACGGGCATTGGTAAACCTAAGTTTTTGGCAACCTTTTTTCCGATTGAAGATTGCACAAAATCACCATAACGGTCTGACATAAAAACACTCCTGTTGTCTTTAATCGTAAATATAAAAATGTAAGTACTAGGACGTGTTATCAATTAGCCTATTCAGTCATTTAATGGTCATAAAACAGCTAAATGATGACACACCCTAATAAAATGTATTATTAAAAAATGGCATTAAAAATAGATGCTTGTGTGAACATCCATCACACAGCATCTTATAAGTTATTTATAAATATAAGCTATCTAAAATCCATTATTACACAGCCACTCAAACGAAGTCCAAAATTGAACCGCCATTGATAATATAAACCTAATTAAAGAAACAAAATAGCAACTGTATAAGGGTTTAAGCAGAAGATGCTTTTGCTACAGTGACGCATCATGTCAAAAAAACAGTTGTCGCTTAAGGCTTATGTACTCTATATTGCCAATAATAAAACATATCGATAAAAGTAGACCGAATACGGTACGTTTCTATCGATGAGCGCTATACCATAACACAATGACCCACCCTTTTGACAATCAACTGACCAATCGTCAGTATTTTTACGCAGTTTGTCTTACAAACATAGCAATGATGAATATAAGGATAATCGGATGAGCAATAAAAATACCCATACAGATAGCCCAGTGGTTGACAGTACTGTTGTAAATAGTGAAGACAGCACTACCACAAAGACCCCCACTTCTGATCAGTCTCATACGCCGAAAAATAGCGAAACTGTGCAATCCAAAGACAGCAGTACGGCGACTAAAGCATCAGATACCAAAGACTCGGTGCAGGCTCAAACAAAGAATAATGTTAAGCCAAGGAATACAGGCCTTAAACGTGTGGCAATTTTAGGTGGCAACCGTATTCCTTTTGCACGCTCAAATGGCGCATATATGGACGCCAGCAATATCGATATGTTAAGCGCTGCCTTAAATGGCTTGGTCGAGCGCTATAATTTGCAAGATAAGCAGCTGGGTGAGGTGGTCGCAGGTGCAGTATTAAAGCACAGCCGCGACCTAAATTTGACACGTGAGGCCGCATTAAATACCAGCCTTGATCCACGCACACCTGCGTACGACATTTCTCAAGCGTGCGCGACAGGATTACAAGCGACGTTTGCTTCTGCCAACAAAATCGCACTTGGGCTGATTGACTCTGCCATCACAGGCGGCGTTGATACCACCTCAGACGCACCGATTGCTATCGGTGACGGTCTGCGCAAAGTCTTATTAAAGCTCGGTGCTGCTAAAACCAATAAGCAGCGTGTACAAGCCTTAATGGCATTAAATCCAAAAGACCTCATTGACACCCCGCAAAATGGCGAACCGCGTACAGGTCTATCGATGGGCGAGCATCAAGCGATGACCACGCTGGAATGGAACATCAGTCGCGAAGCGCAAGATGAGCTTGCTTTTAATAGTCATAAAAACCTTGCCCGTGCTTATGACGATGGTTTTTTTGACGACCTGATCACCCCTTATAAAGGACTGACGCGCGATAATAATTTGCGCCCAGACACAACGTTAGAAAAAATGGGCACGCTTAAGCCAACTTTTGGCCGTGGCAGTGCTCACCCAACCATGACCGCCGCCAACTCTACGCCATTAACCGATGGTGCATCTTGCGTCCTGTTGGCCTCTGATGACTGGGCGGACGCGCATGGTCTAAAACCGCTGGCCTATTTGGTACAGCAAGAGACGGCTGCCGTTGACTTTATCGGTAAAAATGGCGATAAGGAAGGTCTGCTGATGGCACCTGCCTACGCTGTACCACGTATGCTGGCGCGTGCTGGTTTGACATTGCAGGATTTTGATTTTTATGAGATTCATGAAGCCTTTGCCTCACAAGTGTTATCAACACTTGCCGCATGGGAAGATGAGACTTTCTGTAAAGAGCGTTTGGACTTAGATGCCCCGCTTGGCGCAATTGACCGCAGTAAACTCAATGTCAATGGCTCTTCACTTGCTGCAGGTCATCCATTTGCAGCGACAGGTGGACGTATTTTGGCAACCGCTGCTAAGCTTTTGGATCAAAAAGGCTCAGGTCGTGCGCTAATTTCTATTTGCGCAGCAGGCGGTCAAGGGGTGACTTGTATTTTAGAAAAATAAACTTGGTGAGCGACAGTGGCCAGTAGCTATAAACCATTTATAACTACTCGCCTGCCTTTGTACTAGCCCACCATTTAGCCCTCTAAGCAATTTAGAGGGCTTTTTTATATCTGATAGTTTTTTACACCTAGCAATCACTTTGCAGTACATTTGTACTTGTCCGCTTCCTTGTCATAGAAATAACATGCAACTGTGCTACAGTAATCAGACAACAATAGTAAATAAATAGGGCACTTGTAGGACATGATTATGGCAAATATTCCATCGTTTATTGACCCTGATTGTTTGACACAACAAGAATATGACGAGATGACACCAGCCGAGCGTGAAAATTTCATCATCCGCATGGATAAAGAGGTCTTTGACGATAGCTTGCGTCGTAAAATGCATCGAGATTTGATTGATACATACGATGAAGAGTTAGAAAACGAAGTGGATGATTACTTGCGTGACTTTCGCTTTAATGGTCACGAAATGAGTGACACAGAAAAGCTGGATCGGCGCACTTATTTTCAAGAACTGGTACGCTTGCAGCGTGAATTGATTAAGTTGCAAGATTGGGTGGTAGCGAATGGCGAGCGCATCGTGGTGATATTTGAGGGACGCGACTCTGCGGGTAAAGGCGGCGCAATTAAACGCATTACTCAGCGCTTAAACCCGCGTGTTTGCCGCGTGGCAGCACTGCCCGCCCCTACTGAGCGTGAACAAACCCAATGGTACTTTCAGCGTTATGTAGCGCACTTGCCTGCAGCGGGCGAGATTGTCTTGTTTGATAGAAGCTGGTACAACCGTGCGGGGGTTGAGCGTGTTATGGGGTTTTGTACCGATGACCAATACGAGGAATTTTTTCAGTCGGTGCCTGATTTTGAACGTATGCTGGTGCGCTCGGGTATTCGCTTGGTTAAATACTGGTTTTCTATCACCGATGATGAGCAGCATGCGCGCTTTTTGAGCCGTATTCATGACCCGCTCAAACAGTGGAAACTCTCACCTATGGATTTGCAATCGCGTCGCCGCTGGGAGGACTATACCAAAGCCAAAGAAACCATGTTTGAGCGCACGCACATTCCCGAAGCGCCATGGTGGGTGGTCGAGGGCAACAGCAAAAAGCGCGCACGCCTAAACTGTATGGCGCACTTACTTGAGCAAATCCCTTATGAAGAAGTGCCACGCGATGAGGTAGCGCTGCCTGAGCGTAAACGCGATGATGAATACTATCGCGAGCCGATTCCTGATGATATGTACGTGCCGCCGCGTTACTAGGACGTGTCTTCAATTCAAACGCTTACGGCTAAATGGGCTAAAAATGGCTAAATCTTTGGCAAACGATGTCAAATAGCGGGGCAATATCTTGATATTACCTGCGCTATTCTCCTTGTTTGCCTTTAATTTATCTCATTTTTATCACTATTTTTAAAATGAAGACACGCCCTAGGCTATGCAAATAAATATAAAAAAAACGCCCAAATTGAATGGTTTTGGGCGTTTTTGATTGAGCCTTCATGCTTGTTACATGGTATAGGTCGGCTGTGGGCTATCGATTTCCCCTGCCAGTAAGCGCTCAATTTCGTTTTTGATTTTTTGGCCTGCCACATCACTGCCAATTTGAATGGCAAAGCCTGCTGGACGATGGCTTTGAGCCCGCTCATTAATCCACACGACTTTACCATTTAACGGCAAACGCTCGCTAGAATTAGGCAAGGTAACAGCAACAAAGACTTCATCGCCAAGCTGTTGCTTGCGTTCTGTCGCAATAAACAAACCGCCATTGGTCACAAACGACAAATAACTGGAATATAATGTGGCAATATCTGCAATATGGCAGGTCAAAATACCGCCGCGTCCTGGCATGGCCATGGCTACTCCTTAACTATTTGTTATCAAATCGCACATTACTGGTGCTATGTAAGCCTATTTATAACACAGTTTTCACAGTACCGATAGCGCTTGCATCAATGCGTCATAAGCAAACTTATCCTGCACATTTTGCAGCCGCGCGATTTTGATACGCTGTAAGCTGTCAGCAAAGTCGCTAATCGCCAGCATATCGGGCAGCGGCTTGTCCGTTAGGGTCTGCGCGCTGATGTCTGCTTGGCGCGGTGGCAAATCAAGGCTCATGCGCTGAATCTCGGTCAACATCACCTCAGAGAGTTGTATAAAGGCATCAATATCCAGCTGTGACTGCCAATAATCGCTAGCGGCGGTACTGCTGCGGCGGTGTTCACGTAACGCCTGCCATGTGGTTAGCCACAAAGCACGCTTACCATACCATGGCGACTGCGCAAGGCGAATGGCTGCCATCGGCGCGCCCTCTGCCAGCGTAAGCAGCTGGGCGATTTCGTCTTGGCTGACACGCTCATGATTGACCACACTGCCCAATTTATTGGTGACATAGTCCAGTGCAAGACGCGTCTCGATACGGTGTAGTGGCAGCTGCTGCACACGGCTTTTAATGGTTGGTAATATTTGCGCTGGATGGTCACTGATAAGAATAAAATGCACTTGCGCTTGTGGTTCTTCGAGCGTTTTTAACAAGGCATTGCTGGCAGCGACCGTCATGGTCTCGGCATGCTCAAGTACACAGATGCGCAAACCCTGCCCGCCTTGATAAATAAAGGGCTGTAGCTCACGAATATCATCAACCTTGATACGCGGCGGCGCGCCCTCAGTATTTGCTTTATTACCTTTGCTTTTCTTATCACGGCTTTTTAGCGGGGTATCATCCTCTGCTACCTCAACGGGCAACAGCTGATGCGGCAATACAGCTAGGTTAGGATGCGTGCCTGACTTGAGCCATTGGCAGCTTTCGCACACCCCGCACGCCCCGCGAACATGTTGTTCACGCTGACGGCACAGCAGCCACGCCACCAATCGCCACACAAAAGCGCGCTTACCAAGGCCTGACATACCTGCCGCTAACAAAGCATGTGGCAGTTGGTTGGACGATGACAGCACTCTTGAGGTCAACTGTGCCCACAGCGCCGTTTGCCATGGCAATAGCGGTGCAAAATAAGCGTCGGCAGTGGTCGTAGGTAAGGTCATATTCCGTGTATTTATATCCTATGGTGGTTTTATGCTTAGGCTAATTTTTCTTAACCTGAATATGACAAGGCTCGTGTCACGGTTACAGTTGCAATTCGTCCAAGCGCATGGCATTCATACACGCCAAGTCTTCAGGCGTATCGACACCCGCAGGTAGCTGCTCACAGGCTTGGGTAATGGCAATATGCCCGCCGTTTTCGAGTACGCGCAGCTGCTCAAGGCTTTCTAACTGCTCAAGCGGGCTTTGTACCCAGTTGACGAACTGCTGTAGCAAAGAGACACGATACGCGTACAAACCCAAATGACGAAACGCAAGCTTAGGCACCTGATTATCGTTTGGTGTGCCTGCCAGTACCACATCACGCTCGCAAGGAATGGGCGCACGGCTAAAGTACAAAGCGCGCTGATACGTACCTGCAGCACGCGCCACGACTTTGACTACTGACGGGCGTAAAAAGCTTTGATAATCATCAATCGGCTCATATAAGGTCGCCATCACGCTGCCTGCGTCATTAACCAGCAAGTCCTTGACCTGCGCGAGCAAGCTGGGCGGTACAAGCGGCTCGTCGCCTTGCATATTGATGACGATATCGTCCGCGCTCCAGCCTTTAATTTTTGCGACTTCTGCCAAACGGTCGGTGCCTGACGCATGGCTAGCATCGGTCATCACCACATCAAAGCCCGCGTCGCGGCACACAGTAGCGATACGCGCATCATCGGTGGCGATACACATGTCATCGGCAAAATCAGCCGCGCGCGCCTTTTCTGCCACCCACAGTATCATGGGTTTGCCATGAATGTTTAGCAGTGGCTTACCTGGTAAGCGACTGCTTTGGTAGCGAGCAGGAATGACAATGTGGGTCTTACTGTCGGTATTTGCCGCGGACATGGGCGACTCCTTTTGATGCACGTATCTTTCTATTAACTCTATTAATTATCTAATGACGGTGTGTTTTTAAATGAGAATGACGCCGTTATGCATTGGGCAGTACGTTAAGCGCTGTTAATTGCTGCTGCAAGGTCTGGTAGCTTTGCGCGCTTAATACTGCATTAACGGGCAATACCCACAGCCTTTTTGCCAAAGCATAAATGTGACTGTCAGTAGGCGCGCTGTCCAGTGCCGCGAGCAATAACGGGCGAATTTTTATGGCGTCTTTTGCCGTCACCACAATCGGATGCGTGTCGTAAGCGAGCAATTCTTCTAAACGAAACGGATGGTGGTCAGGATAAGGGTGCGCCAGTATAGCAAAGCCCAAATCACTCAACGTATCAAAAAAGCGCTGCGGGTAGCCAATGCCACTGACCGCGTGTATGGTATCACGGGCTTGCGGTAGCGAAAGCGTCGTATTATCGAGCACAATGAGCGGCTGCAACGCATCGGGCTGTAAATACATGCTAAGTGCGGTATCGAGATCCTTATTGGGCGGCGCATCAGGCTTATGATGCTGCATCACGACCGCGCCCTTTAACCGCGATAATGGCTCGCGCAAAAAACCTGTCGGTAACAGCTGACGATTGCCAAACCCACGCGAACTATCAACCACAATCCACTCAATATCACGCGCCAAGGCATAATGCTGTAAGCCGTCATCTGCAATGATAAGCTGTGTTTTTGGCGCGGCATTAAGCAAAGTGATTATCGCTTGCTCGCGGTTGGCACATACCGCCATCGGTACACCTGTCATGCCAACGATAAGACACGGCTCATCGCCGACTTTATCAGGCTTGCTGCTGGGCGTCACAAGCGCAGGCATGGCGCTGGTATCGCCGCCATAGCCGCGACTGATGACCCCAACCTCAATACCTTGCTGCTGCAAATGCTGCACCAAGCGGATAATCAGCGGCGTTTTACCACTACCGCCTACCGTGATGTTGCCAATCACCATCACTGGAACAGGCGCACGGTAGCTTTTCTTAATACCGCTTTTATAAAGCCATTGGCGTACGTGCAGTATGGCAGCATGTAGCCAGCTGAGCGGCAATAAAAACCACAGCCAAGCGGCTTGTCGTTGCCATGCGCGAGTAATAGTGGTTTCTAAGCTCATTAAACGATGTGTCCCCAGCGGATACGATGTGCCAATTTTTTCTAGGGCGTGTCTTTATTTTAAAAATGAGATAAATTGCAGGCAAACAAGGAAAATAGCGCAGGTAATATCAGGATATTGACTCGCTATTTGACACCGTTTGCCAAAAATTTAGCCATTTTTAGCCCATTTAGTCACAGACGTTTGAATTGAAGACACGCCCTAAGCTCAAGTCTGCGTTAATTCAAGCACCTACGTAAAATCACGCGCATACATCTGTGCATAATGTCCTTGCTGCGCCATCAATTCGCTGTGCGTGCCCAGCTCAACGATGCGCCCTTTGTCCATCACCGCGATGCGATCTGCCGACTCAATGGTAGTCAGACGGTGCGCAATCACCAGCGTGGTGCGGTCTTGCATGACGTTATCGAGCGCCTTTTGAATATAAAACTCAGACTCATTGTCGAGCGCACTGGTCGCTTCATCAAGGATAAGAATCGGCGCGTCTTTAAGTAGCGCACGCGCAATCGACAAGCGCTGACGCTGACCACCTGAGAGCTGCAAGCCTTCTGCGCCAATTTGGCTGTCATAGCCTGCAGGCATATTCATAATAAAATCATGAGCAAAGGCGTCTTTTGCTGCCGCCTCGACCTCTGCTTGTGACTTATTCGTCAGGCTGCCGTAAGCAATGTTATTGCGCACTGTGGTGTTAAACAGCACCACTTGCTGATTGACCATCGCAATCTGCGCGCGCAAGCTATCAAGCGTAATGTCATCAATGGGCACGCCATCAATTAAGATACGTCCCGATGACGCATCGAGCGTGCGCGTCAGCAAATTGACCAGCGTAGACTTGCCTGCGCCACTACGCCCGACAAGGGCAATGGTCTCGCCCGCGCGAATGGACAAATCAAAGTCTTGCAGCGCGACCGTGGCATCAGGATACACCAAGCCAACCTTATTAAAGGTAATGTCACCTGCAATAGTCGGGCGCTGTGTGCCTGAGTCCTTTTCTTCTGGCTCATCGAGCAGCGCAAAGATAGACTCACCTGCGGCAATACCTTTTTGCAATTTTTGGTTGACGTCTGTGAGTGAGCGCACAGGTTTACTGAGCAGACCTGCCGCCGCGATATAGGAAATAAACTCGCCTGACGAAATATTGTCAATCACCGCAGGACGTAGTGCCAGCCACACCACCACCGACATTGCTATCGCCATGAGCAGCTGCACTGCAGGCGTATTGATGCTGTTGGTCACCACCACTTTCATGCCTTGGCGCAGGTTTTTTTGTGATGCATCATCAAAGCGCGCCGACTCGTACGGCTGCCCGCCATAATTTTTGACCACTTGATAGCCGCCAATCACCTCATTAGTGATATGACTGACATCACCCATCGTCTCTTGAATGCCTTTTGACAGCTTTAGATAGCGCTTTGACGCAATACGAATCAACCACAAAATCGGCGGCAAGACGACAAACAAAATCAACGTCAAGCGCCAGTTGCTATAAAACAAAAAGCCAATCAAGCCAAGTACGGTCAAGCCATCACGCAATAGCGTCTTCATGGACTCAGTACTGGCAGCGGTCACCTGCTCGACATCAAAAATCAACTTGGATGAAATCGTCCCAGCGGGGTTTTGTAAATAAAAGGCGCTGGGCAGACGCAGCAGCTTGTTAAAGACCTCCACGCGCAGCTCATACACCAAGTTGCGCGAGACCAGAGCGGAATAATAATTACCCAAAAAGCTGCCTAACCCGCGCACAAAAAACAGCGCAATGATCAGTAAAGGAAACAGATTTTGCTTGCTTTGGTCGCCTTGGTTAATCGCATCGGTAATGTACTGAAGCAATTTAGCAATCCAAATCTCCGTCCCCGCATTAATCGCAAAGCCTAAGATAATTAGCGCTATCGCCCACCAATACGGCTTGACGTAGCTTAGTAGGCGCATCAGCGTCTTGTGCTTGGGCGGCGTCATCATAGGCGATGATACATCAGCTTGGCTCATAAAAGCCTCGGATTGAATAAAAAGAAAAAACCAGCCCTACAAACGCGCTGTTTTTGGGGCTATCTGACACACTTGCCTGTCATAAGCGTGCTATGTTTGGCAAGGTCAAAGAAGATGAGCGCTATACGTTAGCGCCCAGCTGCGCCATCAATGCCGCAAGCTCATCATTATTTTGAAAGAAAATCTCGACACTGCCCTTGCCGCCGCGCTTGTGTTTCAGCTTAACCTCTGCACCCAAGGTATCGGTCAGACGCTGCGCCAAACGCTCGATTTCAGCATTTTTACCCGTGCTTTCTTTGGGCTTTTCTTCATTGGGCGTTAAGATAGATTTGACCAATTTTTCGGCATCACGGACGGTCATGCCGCCATCGATGATTTTTTTGGCAATAATCGGTTGTTGCTCGGCAGACAGAGACAATAATGGTCGCGCGTGCCCCATGTCCAGCTCCCCCGTTGCCAAATGGTCTTTAACCGTGTCGTGCAGCTGGTTTAAGCGCAGCAAGTTAGATACTGTGGTACGCGCCTTACCCACCACATCAGCAATCATGGCGTGACTCATGCCAAATTCGGTATGAAAACGCTGTAAAGCGGCGGCTTGCTCAATCACGGACAAGTCTTCACGCTGAATGTTTTCAATCAGTGCCAGCGCAATCGCCAATTCATCAGACAACGCACGCTCAATAGCTGGGATTTCTGTCTTGCCCGCCAGCTTTGCGGCACGCCAGCGGCGCTCCCCTGCAATAATCTCATGCGTGACTTCATCGCTGCTTTTGTCTTCCCGCGCCAATAATGGACGGATGACGATAGGCTGCATGACGCCATGTTGACGAATCGAGGATGCCAATTCAGAGAGTGCCGTCTCACTCATGTCACGGCGCGGCTGGTATTTGCCTGCCTGCAAGCGGCCAACGTCAATCTGTACCAAGCTGATTTGGTCGTCAGTGCCTTCTTGAGCCACGGCGACATTTTTTACTTTACTTGCTTGGCGCGGGCTGCGCGGGGCACGGGCGGTACTTTTTGGCGCGGTAAGCGCTGCCGCAGTCTCGGAGGCATCGGTATCGTCTTGTAAGGCGGAGGCGGTAATTTGCTTTTCTTTCTTAATTGACCCTAATAAGGCATCTAAACCTCGATTGGCAGCCAATCCTCGTTTTTTCGCCATGATTACCTATCCTCTAACGCAAAAATAAAAGCCTAATGATATAAAAACTGCGCGATATATCGCGCCTAACGGTACTGCCACACGAGGTGACGCATACAAAGCTTACGCGGTTTTGTTCGCGCGGCTTTGTTTAATCACCTCAGCTGCCAGCTGTAGATACGCCTGTGCGCCTTTGGAGTTTTTTTCAAAGGCTAAAACAGGCATACCGTGCGCAGGCGCTTCTGCCAAACGCACGTTTCTAGGAATGTGTGTGCGGTACATGATATCACCAAAATGCGCCTCAAGCTCTGCTGACACATCATTGGCTAGCGTATTACGGGCATCAAATAAGGTGCGCACCACCCCTTTGATATGCAGTTTGGGGTTGAGCTCTTTTAGGCGCTCGATGGTCTGTGACAAGTCCGCAAGCCCTTCTAGTGCATAGTATTCACACTGCATAGGAATGATAACGCCATCGGTCGCGACCAGCGCATTGATGGTCAATAAATTCAGACTCGGCGCGCAGTCCATGACGATATAGTCATAGCCTTTTTTCTTGCTGTTTTGCTGGTTTTCCATCAGCTCGTGGAGCGCGTCTGCCAGTAAGGTATGGCTGTTTTCTTGCCCCATCAGGGTGATGTCCATGCCCGCCAGCTCTTTATTGGCACCGACCACATCAAAGCCTGCTGGACTGGTCACGGTAGCATCCGCAATCGACACGCCATCGAGCAATACGTCTGCGGCGGTCAATTCTAAATCGTTTTTGTGTAGACCTGTGCCTGTGGTGGCGTTGCCTTGTGGGTCTAAATCAATCAGCAGTACGCGCTTGCGTTTTGCGCTCAGGCTCGCGGCAAGATTGACCGCCGTTGTGGTTTTACCAACCCCACCTTTTTGATTCGCAATTGCTAAGATTTCCATACACTCACTCAAGTTGATTAATCGGATAGCATGCCAGCACTCTGGGCAGCGCCGCATTTATCGTCGCTGATAGTACCATTTTGACAACCACTTTGCGCAGTCTTATGTTCAATTGCGCTGCAGTTTGCCTTATTTATTGTTTAATAAACTGTTTTGCTAGGCATCTTGGATGCCTAAGCTTAGTCATTTTTCATCGATAATTCAATCAAATGGCGACTGTCATGCAGCCTTGGTACGGTGAGTGGCACAGTTGTGATGTGCCACTTATGAGCTAAGCTGTCCAGCTCGTCATCAGTCGGTGCTTTGCCTTTCATGGCACTCAAGCGACCCTGTTTCGCTAAGCGCAGGCGCGCCATATCCACAAAGTCGTTTAGACTGGCAAAGGCGCGCGAGGTCACCACGTCATAGCTGCCTTCATGCGCCTCGATACGGCTGGCAACGGGCGTTAAGTTTTTTAATCCAAGCTGGCTTGCCACTTGTTTAATAAAGCGGATTTTCTTTTGATTGCTATCAAGAGCCGTACATGAGCGCTCAGGCTGGCAAATGGCGATAATCACGGCGGGCAAGCCTGCACCTGTACCGATATCGAGCAAGCTGCCTTGTGGCAAATGCGGCAAAATGGCCAAGCAATCAATAATGTGTTTAATTAGCGCTTCTTTAGGCTCAGTGATTGCGGTTAAGTTGTATGCCTTTGTCCATAAGAGCAGCTGGTCTAAATAAAGCAGCAAAGCGCGCAGCTGGGCGTCCGTCAACTCAAGCCCAAGCTCGACGACTGACTGCGCAAGCGTTTGGGTCAACGCAGGCAACTGGCTGCCCAATTTGGCAAAACCCTCAGGGCTGATGGTGGGTACAGAGACGGACTTTGGGGCACTATGGGTCATGGTTATCGACGCTACAACTTAGACAAACGGACAAAAAAACACCAAATTTTGGCATGTGAACCGCCTATTTTATCATGCAGCCTCGATGTTGAATAGTTGCAGATTGCGCGATTATCGGGCATCTTATACTATCGGCTTATCATTGTCCGCGATAGCACGCGCTATCACGGGCAGATAACCTGTACTTATTTGACACCAACGAGCGATTCGACCCCACACTTATGACAAAAACGACCCCTGAGTCTGCGATGCCCGCCACCAAGAACGTGTCTACTCGCAGCACCCTTGAACAACATCTGGCGCACGTTCAAGACAACTGCCGCCTGACCGTCGACCAGCTCAAGCGCTACAGCCACACCCGCCATTTGCCGCACGACACCACGAGTGCCCCTGAGCTGGATATTGGCTTTGGGCAACAGCGCGCTTTAAAAGCACTGCGTACCGCGCTCGACATCAATGCCAATGGCTACCATGTATTTGCCGCAGGCGAAAATGGTTTGGGCAAACGCACCATTATTAGCCGCCTATTAAAGCGTATCGCCAAAACCGCACCGACCCCAAACGACTGGGTGTACGTGCATAATTTTGACGACCCGCGCACGCCGATTGCACTGTCTTTGCCTGCGGGCGAAGGGGTGGTGCTTGAGCAGCAGATACAAGCGCTATGGCTGACCGCCAAAAAACGCCTGAGCCAACGCTTTCGTAGTGACCACTATCAAAGCAAAATCGAAGCGATTAAGAACAGCGCGCACCAAAAAGAAAGCAGTGCCTATGACGCGCTGAGCGCTGAGGGCTTGGAGTACGACCTTGCCTTGACTTTTCGCCCCTCGGACAATAAAGCAGTGTTCGTCCACCCAAGCCAGCTGCCGAGTGATGATGAAAACAATGACAAGCCTACACCTGAGGATGTGAGCGTCAATGATGCCAGCGAGCGCCGCAACTTTGTGCAAAAAAACCACATGCAAAAGCGCCTCAATCAGCTGACCATCACCCTTGAGCAACTCGAAGACGAAGCCAATGACGCGATTGAAGTGCTGCACCGTGATATTGCCGAGCGCACGCTTAAGCCATTGTTTGCGCCCATTCGCGAGCATTTTGCTGAGCAAGAGACGGTATTACACTATTTGACCGCCTTATTCACCGATATGGTCAGTCACGTCGAGCGCATCGTTAATGGCGATGACGAAGAATTCGTTGCTTCATTGCTTGCCACCACGCCCAGCCGTTATGCAGTCAATGTCATGGTCAGTCACTCGCCTGACAGTGGCGCGCCTGTGGTGTTCGAAGATTTGCCCACGCATTTAAATTTGCTTGGGCACGTCGAGCAAGTCACCCAACTGGGTACAGTGACCACCGATGTCAGTATGATTCGCGCAGGCGCATTGCACCGCGCCAATGGCGGCTTCTTATTGCTAGAGGCAAGCCACGTCCTTGAGCACCCTTACGCATGGCAAGGGCTAAAACGCGCCTTGCAAGCACGGCAGATTCGCTTATCGAGCCTTGAGCAAATGCTGACTTTGACAGGCAGTCTGTCGCTGGCGCCCGCGCCTATTGATCTTGAGGTGAAAGTCATTTTGCTCGGTGAAGCGGATTTGTATTATGAGCTGCTTGAGCTAGAGCCTGAATTTGACGCGGTATTTAAAGTACGCGCCGACTTTCATGACGATGTGCAGCGCACCGACGCACACGAGCTGGCGCTGGTCGCTAAGATGGCCGACATTATCCGCCATGCCAAGCTGTATCCGTTTGACAAAAGCGCGCAGGCGACGTTGCTGGAGCATTTGAGCCTGCAAGCTGAAGACCAAGACCGCTTGACCTTACACAGTGACCGCTTGATTAAATTGCTACACGAGTCCAATCGCCATGCACGACTTGCAGGTGTGCAAACTGTTGATGCCAATCACGTCACACAAGCGATTGCCGATATGGACGAGCGCTCAGGCTATCTGCGCGACTTGTATTGGGATGAGCTAAAAAATGGGCAACAGCTGATTAACACCACAGGCAATGCAGTCGGACAAGTGAACGCCTTGACCGTGGTCAGCTATGCCGATAGCGAGTTTGGCATGCCTGCGCGTTTGACAGCGGTCATTCAGCCCAATGTTGGCGCGGGTGAAATCCTAGACATCGAGCGCGATGTGGACTTGGGCGGCAGCATTCATGCCAAAGGGATGCTGATTATGACCAGCTATCTGCGCGCCTTATTTAGCCAGCACCATACGCTAAACTTTAGCGCCTCGCTCGCTTTTGAACAAAGCTACGCGCACATTGATGGCGACAGTGCCACCGTCAGTGAAGCATGCGCTCTACTCTCCGCGCTCGCTGATGTGCCGATTAATCAATCGTTTGCTATCACAGGCTCAATGAACCAGCTGGGTGAAATCCAAGCGGTCGGCGGTATCAATGCTAAAATTGCAGGCTTTTTTGATGCCTGTCGCGAGCAAGGGCTGACAGGGCAACAAGGCGTCATCATTCCGATGGCGAATGCCAAACAGCTGATGCTGCGTGATGACATTATCGAAGCGGTCAGCGAAGGACGCTTTGCGATTTATGGCGTCAGCAGCTTGCGCGAAGCATTAACCTTGATGACAGGTTTGCCGATAGATACCTTAAATAAGAAAAAGCGCTATCACAAAAGCACCTTGTTCGGTAAAGTCTTGCGCCGCTTGATGCTGTGGGAACAAAACCAAGAGTCTAACGCCGAAGCCCCAGCCGAAGCGGAAGAAGAAAAAGCAAAAGACACACCAGCGCCGAAGAAGAAACGCAAAAAGAAACCTGCCAAACCTGAGACTGTGCCAGAACGTCAAGAAACCACAGACGCCGCCTTAGACGCTTAATAAAAAATACTAAAGCATCGATACACAGAGCGCCGTTGATTGCTGATTGACGGTGCTTTTTTTATACACGCATAACAAATGCGGCTTACACTGGCATTTTATTTTTAAACACTTGATTGTCCTAATAATAAACGTCCGTTACGCCTAACTGTCCGTACGCACCACCAATCCTCCCTAGACGCTTGCCTACTTTTCTGCGATGATAACCGCATCGTCTTTTTTAAGCCTCTGTGGTCGTCTGACCGCCCACCACTGCATTGACATTACTATAGGTTACGTTCATGACTGCGTCTTCTTCTGCTGATTTTTCCGATACCGACACTACCGACAGCAACAGCCGTCACGGTGCCGCCACGACCGCGCGTCAATGGCAAGTACTGTCGCAATTGCAGCGCAACCGCTGGGTGGGCACAGCTCATATTTACGAGCAGCTGAATTTGGCAGGTTTCGACATCAGCTTGCGCACCGTGCAGCGCGATTTAAACGCCCTTGCCAAGCGCTTTCCTATCGAAAAAAATAACGCCAATCCGCAAGGTTGGCGCTGGAAAGAAGACGCGCCCTTACAAAGCTTACCGAACATGAATCTATCGCAAGCGGTCGCCTTTAACATGGTTGAGGCAAACTTAACCCAACTGTTGCCACCTGCTATTTTGGATGAGCTGTTTCCGTGGTTTGACTTGGCACGCAGGCAGCTCAAAAACAGCAAAGTCACCCATTCTTGGCTTGACAGAGTGCGTATCGAGCCTGCCACGCAGCCATTGATAGCGCCGCATATTGATTTACAAAGTAAAGACAACATCTATCACGCGCTGTTTTACCAATTACAAATCCGCGCCAACTACACGCGAAGCACCCAGCCGCATCCGAGCGAATATGTCCTAAACCCAATCGCCATCATTCAGCGCGGCGTGATCATTTATCTGTTAGCCACGCGCACCGACGACCGCGACGAAGTGATTCGTACCTTTGCCTTGCACCGCTTTTCTGAGGTTGAGATTCTAGACACGCCTGCGCGCACGCCCGCCAACTTTGAGCTGGACAGTTTCCTCGATGATGGCGTGATGGGCTTTCCGCATTCGCAGCTTAGCAATTCTTTGCCCAATCATGGCAAAAACGTGCCGATTGAACTGCATTTTACCGCGCAAGCAGGCAAAAGCTTAACTGAAAGCAGACTTAGCGAGGACCAAGAAGTGCGCATCGAAGATGATGGCAGCTTGCGTATTTATGCCACTGTGAACATGACCTTGCAGCTCGTCTGGTGGTTGCGCGGCTTTGGTAAAGGATTGCTGGACGTCAAACCCGATATCCTTTATCGTGCAGTACGTGACGATGCGCCACTAATTTCAGACGCGACGCCACAAACCCCGCAAACCCCACAAACCCCACAAACCAATTAAGCCTGCGCCAATCATAGGCAGCGCGCCATTGCGCTATTAGTAGCCTGCCAGCCTTAATAAGACAAAGACACTGACGATAGACAATAATGAATAATAAGGACACCCATGCCCGTAAATACTGCCGCCCCACTGGTATCCGACCACCTGACCGAATTGGGTCTAAATAGCGATGTGCTACTTTTTGCTATGAATTACGACTTTGACAAGGTCGAAAGCAAAGGGTTGCTAAAGCGCTTTAAGCAAAATGACGGCATGATTGATATTGATATCGCGTGCGCCATGTATGATGCAGAGTGCCAATTACAAGAGCTGGTGTGGTTTAAGCAACTGCGCGACAAAGCCGAATCCATCCGCCACCAAGGCGATAGCTTAAATGGCAAAGACCGCGGCGAGCAAGCCATGTACCATGCGCCCTTTGACCAAGAACAAATCCGCTTGTATTTAAAACGTGTCCCCAAAACCATCAAACACATTGCCCTACTTGCCAGCTCCTATTATGGGCAGCCCTTTACCAGTGTCAAAGCAGGTGAGATGCATTTGGGCGACGATGAGGGCAATCGCACACTTGAGATAAACATCAAGCAGCTGCCAAAAGACTGCGCGTCATTGTGGGTTGCCACTCTCAGTCGCGAGATTGATGGTTGGTATATGACCACACAGCAGCTGCCGCTGTCTGATCATGCGCTTGATGACGCGGCTAAGCAAGTCGCCTATGAGCTGGCACGCACGCTGCCTAGCGTATAGGCTTTAACGGCTTATCGCACCGCCCGCAGTAAAAAAGGCTGCCAAGTTTCATGTGCTGGCAGCCTTTTTTTATTGAGTCCTTTTTTTGCTGAGTTCTAGCGCCTACTCTAACGGCTCACCGCAATGCGGGCAAAAGTTTTTCTTATTCAGCTCTTTTTCGCGCCGTTCTAATTCTTGCTCACGCAGCACTTGCAAGACAATGTCCTGTGCCTGTTCTCTATCTAACCCCAGTTCGCGGCGAATCTTGTCCACCATACGCTGGTTTTGTACCAGATCAAAATCACCATCGATGAGTAGCTCGCGAAAGTGTTGTTCCAGCTCTTCGCGGCGCTGATTCAGCTCATTGGCCAGACCTGTCGCTAAAATACCTGCTGGCAATGCTGCCAAACCCACGCCCAAAATAGTAATCACCGCACCTAAGATTTTACCCGCCATAGTCACAGGTATCACATCGCCATAACCCACCGTAGTTAAGGTGACTACTGCCCACCACATCGCTTTGGGTATCGACTCAAACTCTTCAGGCTGGGCGTGGTTTTCGACCAAATAGATACCGCTAGACGCCGTCACAATCATGATGATCAAAATAAAAATCACCGCCTGAAACGAGCCGCGCTCTTTACTAATAACCACAAGCAAAATCCGCAGTGAGGCAAAATAGCGGGTCAATTTTAAAATACGGAACAAGCGTAGGATACGCAAGAAACGCAAGTCAATCGTGACAAAGAAGTTTAAAAAGGCAGGCGCAATAGCAATTAAATCAACGAGCGCGGACGGACTGCGCACCCAATTAAAGCGCTGCCGCCACGTGGTATCATCAGGCTTTGCCTCCGCCACACTCCAAAAGCGCAGCAGATACTCTATTGAAAACACCACAATAGAAAAATTTTCAAAGCCATCAAAATAGCTCTGATACGGGTAATACCATTGATCGACCGACTCGGCAATCACCGCAGCCACATTGGTCATAATCAAAAAAATTAGAAAGTAATCCACATAGCGACTGAGCATGGTGTCATGATTATCATTTTGTAGCACATCATAAACCATACGGCGTACACGTTTGATTGGGTTAGTCGTCATGACTGTCCTATTGCTGCTTAAAATATCGGGTTATCGTCACGTATTACTTCCTTTTATTACTCATTTTTTATGACTGTTGCTCATTTATCATGATGCCACATAGGCGTAGTGAATATAAACCAGCAGTAATAATAAAAAACCTGTAATAACGAGTCCTGCCATTAATACACGCTGTTCAGCTTTTGAATTACTTATTGGCTCAAGCACAGGTATGATAGCGAGTCCGCATTCTGGACACACGTCTTCTTGTACTATTTTAGCCATAGAACGCGCGTGTGAGCAGCGTCTTGGCGAATTACTGCAATAGCCTGTCATAATCACCGCCATCTATGATAAGTCGAGTACACATCTTTCTTTAATCAAATCAACCATTTACGATACTTATTACGATTTTACGCTAAAAGTCTGCGAAAAAAAACCATATAGAAACTATAAATAATCAACGCTTTACTGTTCAGTCTAAATAAAAAAGATACACCATGATAAATCTTCAAGATTAGACTTCTTGCATAAGTCATCGCTAGCCCTTGCAACTCCCTCAGTGAAAGTCAATAAACTGGTACTTTTGCAAGAGATCTATTAAAGAATATTTTATATTGAACGAACTTTATTGGCTTGTATAGAAATATTGCTAATTCTTATCTAAATCACTACTCTTTGTGTGGGATTTATATTATAATTCTCATTGAGCTAATAACCTATGTTGGTTTTTTGCTTCTCGGCTACGCCTATAATGTGTGACCGAGCACCATTTATTATTGTGAGGACGTAATCCATGACCTTAAAATCAATCACTTTCGCTGCTATCGCTGCTTTTGGCATGACTTCAGCCTACGCTATCCCTGCAGGTACTTGGTCAGTAGCGGCTGGCGCTCATATGGTCGACCCAAAAAGTGATAATGGCAAGCTCGTGAACGATGCACTTAGCGTTGACGTCGATGATGATATTCGTCCTACTATTAGTGGCGAATATTTCGTTGCCGACAATGTGGGTATTGAGCTGCTCGCAGCCTTACCGTTTCATCATGACTTTGAGTTAAAAAACGCAGAAGGCGTTGTCCTAACAGGTAAAACACAGCATCTACCACCAACCTTGTCAGTACAATATCACTTTGACAATGACATGATGCCAATGAATGTGAAGCCTTTTGTTGGCGTGGGTGTCAATTACACCACATTTTTTAAAGAGCGTATTTCTAACGGCGCAGATTTAGAGTTTGATGACAGTGTCGGCGTTGCAGGTCATGTTGGTATCGACATCCCTTATGCACCAACTGAATCATTCCGCATTGATGCGCGCTACATGGACATCAAGACAGACGCCTCTTTAGATGGTAATGACATTGGTGAAGTCGATATCAGCCCTTGGGCATACGGCGTTGCCTTTGTAAAACAGTTCTAAACCAACACCACAGTCATACCAACTGTTTTAGATACCCGTCGTTTGACGGGTATTTTTTTGTCTGTAGATTTGTTGTTGTCTTATCAAACATAGCTTTTTTCACACTATTTTTTGTCAAAGTACGTTTTGAACGACAGTGTAACCACTTTTATACGCATAAAAAAAGACCACCCGTAGGTAGTCTTTTCTAATCATAATGTCAATAGTGCTTATAGCAAGATACGGCGTGGGTCTGCCAATAAGGTTGCGATATAACGGGTAAATACCGCCGCGTCCGCACCGTTAATCACGCGGTGGTCATAAGACAATGACAATGGCAGCATCAAGCGTGGCTCAAAGCTTTGGGTCTTCGCATTCCATTTTGGCTGCATAGTGGCTTCTGACGCACCTAAGATACCGACTTGTGGCCAGTTAACCAATGGCGTGAATGCCGTACCGCCCAAGACACCTTGGCTTGAGATGGTGAAGCTTGCGCCTTGCAAGTCTTTTGCGCCCAGCTTTTTATCGCGCGCTTTAACTGCCAGCTCACCGATTTCAATCGCCAGCTGCTTGATGCCTTTGTCTTGTGCATTTTTAATCACAGGCACAATCAGACCATCATCAGTCGCAACCGCGATACCCATATTCACGCTCTTACGCACGATGATTTGCGTGTTGTCATCACTTAAATGACTGTTAAAGCGTGGATGCTGCGTGAGCGCGTGCGCTGTGGCCTTGACGATAAAGGCAAGAATAGTCAAGCCAATACCTTGCGCTTTCATGCCGCCTTTGAGCTCACTGCGTAGCGCTTCGGTCTCAGTGATGTCCGCCATGTCAAACTGGGTCACTTGCGGTAGCAAGGTATTGTAGTTCAACTGCGGGATAGAGACTTTTTGTAGGCGGCTTAGGTCTTGGACTTCTGTCTCGCCCCAAATCTCTTTGTTACTCATGTCAGGCAGCTTTGGCAAGCTTGCGCCCGCAGCGGCAGGGGCGCTCGCAGGCGCAGCCTGCTGTGTGGTCAGACGAGTCTTGACATACGCAAACAAGTCTTCTTTTAAGATACGCTCATTAGCTGCTGAGCCTTGTACTTGCGTGATATCGACACCCAGCTGACGCGCCAGCTTACGTACGGCAGGGCCTGCGTATACGTCAGTTAATTTTTCATTAACTTCCGCTTCGCTCAGCTTTTTGCCTGCTGGTGCAGTAGCACTCGAAGTCGGTGCTGGTGCTTGCTTTGGCTCACCCGTTGGGGCTGGTTGTGCTTTGGCTTCGGGTTTGCTGTCTGCTTTTGGTGCAGGCTTTTTGGCGTCTTTTTTCGCAGTGTCTGCTTTGGTGCTGCCTGCAGCTTTAATAACGATAAAGTCTTGACCGTTTGCGACCATGTCTCCTGCGCTGATTAAGATTTTTTCAATCACGCCAGCTTCTGGAGCAGGGACTTCAACCGAGGCTTTATCAGATTCAATCAGTAATAGCGATTCGTCTGCTTCTACAGTATCGCCAACGCTGACCATGATTTCAGCCACTTGCGCTTCATCAACACCAAGGTCTGGCAAAGCGTGTGTGGTTGACGCGCCTTCGCCAGCGTCATCTGTATCGTCTTCTGCGGAGTCTTCTTCGACAGGTGCTTCTTTTGCTTGTTCTGGCTCAGGTGCTGCTTCAGTATGGTCTTTAGCATCTGCATCGGCACTGGCGTCCGCGCTGTCGACTTCAATCAATACCGTGCCTTCGCTGACTTGATCGCCAACGCTGACACTGATTTTGGTGACTTTACCTGCTGCGGTGCTCGGTACTTCGACCGAGGCTTTGTCTGATTCTAGCAAGACGATGTTTTCGTCTTTTTCGATGACATCACCGACAGCGACCATAATTTCGCTAACTTCAGCGCTGTCTACACCCAAATCGGGGGCTTTAACTTCCATGACTTTCTCCTAATTTGTGGTTATTCTTTGATGTCGTTATCATTAAGTAGTGCAGCATCGGCTTGATCTTCAGCGCGGCCTTCACTACTAATTTCTTCGTCATCTTCCCCAACAAACTCGGGTACTGGGTTTGGATTGACTTTCTCAGGTGCTGGTGCTGGCGCATCTGGGAAATGGTCATAATGCGGCTGCTGCTGCCATGCCGGTGGATGGTCAACATCAATCTCAAAGCTTGAGATAGCGTCTTTTACTAGACGCATTTCCACTTCGCCTTCATCAGCCAAACGCTTCAAAGTCGCAACCACGATGTGCGCGGCATCAACGTTAAAGAAGCTGCGTAGCTGCTCGCGAGAGTCTGAACGACCATAGCCGTCAGTACCTAGCGTGGTGTATGGACGGTTGTCAGGTAGCCAAGCACGGATTTGCTCTGAATAGTTACGCATATAATCGGTTGCAGCAACCACAATACCTTCGTGTGGTGCAAGCTGCTCAGTAACCCAAGGCACACGCTCTTCTTCCATTGGGTGCAAGCGATTGTAGTCGTCACATGCCATACCATCACGGGTCAACTCGTTAAAGCTGGTGACGCTCCAGACGTTTGCAGTGATATTAAACTCATCTTTTAAGATGCGCGCCGCTTTTTGTACTTCGCGCAAGATAACGCCTGAACCCATCAACTGTACTTGAGTTGAGCCATTGTCTTCTAGCAGATACATACCACGTTTGATGCCTTCTTCCACGCCTTCTGGCATAGCTGGCTGCTCGTAGTTTTCATTCATCAAGGTGAGGTAGTAGTACACACGCTCGCCTTCGCCATACATGCGGCGTAGACCGTCATGAACCACAACCGCCAACTCATAGCCATAGCATGGATCATAAGTCACACAGTTTGGTACGACATTAAACAGAATTTGTGAGTGACCGTCTTGATGCTGCAAGCCTTCACCATTTAGGGTGGTACGACCCGCGGTCGCACCGAGCAAGAAGCCTTGTGCTTGGCAATCACCTGCCGCCCAAGCCAAGTCGCCAATACGCTGGAAACCGAACATTGAGTAGTAGATGTACATCGGAATCATCGGCAAGGCATTGACTGAGTAGCTGGTCGCCAGCGCAATCCAAGTACTCATCGCACCTGCTTCGTTGATGCCCTCTTCTAGCATGTGACCGTCAATGGCTTCTTTATAACCCATCAAGGCTTCGCTGTCTTCAGGGGTGTAGGTCTGACCTGCTGCTGAATAAATACCCAGCTGACGGAACATACCCTCTAGACCGAAGGTACGCGCTTCATCGGGAACGATTGGCACGACGCGGTCTTGGATGTCTTTGTTTTTTAGCATCGCTGACAATAGACGTACAAACACCATGGTCGTTGATTGCTCTTTACCATTGCTGCCCTTTAACACGCGGTCAAAAATAGACAGCTCAGGAATATTCAATGGAATATGTCCACTACGACGATTTGGCATATGACCACCCAAAGCTTCACGGCGACCTTTTAGGTATTTCATTTCAGCCGAATCTTCGTCTGGACGATAGAACGGTAGGGTATCTAGTTGCTCATCAGTAAACGGCAGGTCAAAGCGGTCACGGAAGTACACTAACGCTTCTTGATCCAGCTTTTTGATTTGGTGCGCTTTGTTGACGGACTGTGCTTGCTCAGACAGACCATAGCCTTTAACGGTTTTGACCAAAATTACAGTAGGCTGACCTTTGGTCTTCATCGCTTCACTAAACGCAGCATAGACTTTCATTGGGTCATGGCCGCCACGGTTTAGACGTGAAATGTCGTCATCAGTCAGTGATGCTGCCATTTCTTCAAGCTCTGGGTATTTACCAAAGAACTCTTTACGAATAAATTCAGGCGAACGCGCTTCATACAGCTGGTATTCACCATCGACCACTTCTTCCATACGGTGTTTAAGTACGCCCGTATCATCATTGGCCAATAGGCTGTCCCAGTTACCACCCCAGATGACTTTAATCACGCGCCAGCCAGCACCACGGAACACCGATTCTAGCTCTTGAATGATTTTGCCGTTACCACGAACAGGGCCATCTAGGCGCTGTAGGTTACAGTTAATGACCCAAATTAGGTTGTCTAGTTTTTCGCGACCAGCCAGTGAGATGGCGCCCAAGCTTTCTGGCTCATCGGTCTCGCCATCACCTAAGAATGCCCAAATCTTACGGTCTTCTTTTTCGAGCAGTTTGCGGTTTTCCATGTAGCGATGGACGTGCGCATGGTAGATCGACATGATTGGACCTAGACCCATCGATACGGTTGGGAACTGCCAGTAATCAGGCATCAAGTAAGGATGCGGGTAGCTTGAGAGACCCTTACCGCCAACCTCACGGCGGAAGTTATCCAACTGATCTTCGCTCAGACGACCTTCTAAATAAGAGCGGGCATAGATACCAGGTGCTGAGTGACCTTGGTAATAAATCATGTCGCCGCCGAAATGATCGCTGGCAGCGCGGAAGAAATGGTTAAAACCTGTTTCGTATAGTGTGGCACTAGAGGCGAATGAAGCTAAGTGACCACCCAAATCGTCGTCATTTTTGTTGGCGCGCATGACCATAGCCAATGCGTTATAACGAATAAGGGCGCGAATCTTACGCTCCATACCCAAATCGCCTGGGTACATCGGCTCATCTTCAGCAGCGATGGTATTGACATAAGCGGTGTCTAGGCGGTTAAACGGTAAGCCTTCTTGTACCGCCATATTATATAGTGCCTTTAACAAAAACTGCGCACGGTCTTTGTCTGCATTTTTGATAACAGATTCAAATGCCTGTAACCACTCTTGGGTTTCAGTACTGTCATCGTCCTTATAATAATTCATAAGTGTTTGTCCTTATAATCGGAAAAAAACCTTCAGAGTGAAGGTGGCAAAAAGTGAAAGGATAAAATGCAGTGATGCGCCATATGGGCTACGGTAGTCACGCTGCGCCATCCTTGACTTTTAAGATGTGCCTATAAAATAAAATGCACACCTGTCCATTAGTTCTGTGTTTGATGTGCCTATAGATAGCAAACGTAAGTAGGGATACTACGATACGATGCAACGGTATCTCTTAAAATTGAAGACACCATATTATAGTCACTTATACTAAAAATGTTTATGGCTGTAAGAAAATGATAATACCACAAGTATTTTGTAAAAAAATATCGTGTATGCTCAGACCAAAATAACCTTTCATAAGTCATTATCGGTCATATGACAACGACTCCTATCATACGTTTTTCATAGTGCCGCTTCTACTTTTCCTTATGCTTTTTCGTACAAGTTTTATCACAAGCAGTTGGTCTGATAAAACCGACCATTAATAACATTGTATTGGTTTTTGTCCTAATTATTGCTTAATATCGTATCAAATAAACATTTTGTATATAATCAGTTAATCCTTGTACTGGTTTTATGATATTTGTCTTTTAGGAGTGCTGCTATGCATCAGCTGTCACATTTATTATTACCTGTACAGACGGTCAAACTTGGCATACGTCTGTTACTCGGCTTGGTAATGATAATCGGCTTTGGGCAATCTGTATGGGCAGCAGCGAGTAATCCTGGTGCTACTTGTCCTGCAAACTATGCTCAAGGGCGCTTTACCAATAGCGACTATACAAACCTAGTCAATAACCAAAACTCAGGCAGCTTTTTTAATGTCAATGGTAACGCAGCAGGCGCGATTCCTCTACAAATGCGCGTTGCTGTCACCGAATCTAGCACAGCCAATATCAAAAGCAACTTTAGTGCTATTAATGACACGTTTAATATTGCGCGCATTTTCCCAAGTGTGAACGACTATACAGACATCTCTTTGACGTTTCGTAATAGTAGCAATCAGCAGCCCATCTATCTGACCAATTTTGCGCTCAGTGCCTTTGATGTTGATATCTCAAACAACATTTATAATCAGTTTGATGATTATCTAAAAATCACAGGAACGACGCAGACTGGCAGTACCATCCAAGGCAGTATTCAGTTTATTGCAGACTCTAATGTGGGCTATAATAATGGACTGCTAAACAATGACAGCTTTAACTGCACTGCAAAAGATTTGAACACCACTTGCCAAGGCTCTGTGCAGTTCTCTGAGCCTGTGAGTAGCGTGACTGTCCGTTATACCAACGCGACACGCTTTGTCACCAGACCGACCAACCAAGAAGTTGATGTCCGTGTGGACAACTACTGCTACTTACCTGACGCTTATGAGATTACCAAAACCGATGGCGTAACCAGTATTGGTAGTGGCAACAATACCTCCTATACTATCAAAGTAACCAATACAGGCGGTAGAACCCTTAGTAATGTGGTGCTAAAAGACCCTGTTGCAACGGGTATCAGTAAGCTTTCAGGTATCACCTGTGACACCAGCGACGCCACCAATACTTGTAGCACAGCGCCCACTGTCAGCCAGTTAGAATCGGCCTCAGGCTTTACTATTGCCTCACTTGGCGTTGGTAGAAGCTATAGCATTGTTGTGCCTGCCAGAATCACAGCGGCCGCAGGTGGCAGCGTCACCAATACCGCAGCCATCAGTCATTCTGTATTAGCGACCAAATCAGCGGCCGATACCAATACAGTCACGCCACCATTTGATGGGGGTACTTCAGCAACGCCTGCCAGCTGTCCTGCTGGACATCGTATGTACTATGTCGGCGCGAACCCACCAAGTGGGGCGTATCGCTCTACTGGCTTGACAGGCTGGAGTAATGCTAGTCTCAGTCGCACTTATAACTTTAATGACACAACAGGACCAAAAACCTTTACCATCAGTTTTGCCTCTGTCCTTGACTTATACACTCAGTATTCAACGCCCTCGCCTTTTTATGGCGATATTCCTAATGCGACAGCAGGGGCATTAAATATCCTTCATAACTCTCCTACAGCACGTAGCAATCATATTTTAAATATCAAAGTAAACCGCTCGGTATCAAAGATGGGCTATGTGGTGCAGGATTTGGACTCTACCAGCAACGGCAGTAACCAATATCCTTATCAAGAGCGCGCCGACGTATCAGCTTCAGGCGGCATATTAAACGCGCAATCGCAGTATCACACTCTCAATGGATCAAATAATATTGTCACCGCAATATTGGGTCTCAACTGTGATACCCCCAACTCGTGTCCGATTAATGCCACTTGGGGCTACAAGCCATCAGGCAGCACTGTAGGTCTCGTACACAGTAACGCTTATACGCAATATGATTCACCGCACGCCGTGGGTTATACCGACTTTTACTTCTGTCTTGCGCCACCAAAGGTGATTGTCAATAAAAACTTAGCAGGCACACGTACTAATGACACCTCAAGCAACCGCGATCAATTTGCAATAAGTGTGAATAATGGCAGCACTGTGGTCAGTAGTTTTGAGACCACAGGTACAGGTCAAACCATTACTAATGGCTCTAGTGGCGCAGTAACTTTGGCTGAGAATATCAGCTATACCATTAGTGAACGGGTCGTTAACAGTGCAAACAATGGCGACATTTTAAACTATGACGCCACATATACATGTACCAACAGCGCGACAGACAGCACTACCATCATGCCAACATCAGCGATGACTTATAACGCTACAACCAAAACGCGCTCGTTTACCTTATCGAACGTGACTTTTGGTGACGAGATTACCTGTACCATTACCAACGCGCCTGCCAAGTACAGCTTTACAGGCTATGTGTTTAATGATAATGGCGGCATTACTGCCAGCAGCGCCACACAGTATGACGTATCGTCAACTTTCACAGGCAATGCCAATTACGCTAATGGCGTGTTTGATAGTAATGAAAGTGGTATTTCTGTGAGCGGTCTGCAGGTTAGCTTGACCGACTGTAGCGGCAACCTGCTTGCCTCAACCAACACCAATCCACAAGTGCCTTCAAGCACTGCAGGTACTGTGGGTCAGTATCGTTTTGAAGTGTTGCCCAGTACGCTTGCAGGTAGAACCAAAGTGTGCTTGATTGAGACTGAGCCAAGCAACTGGGAATTTACGATCGACACAACCGCTGACAGTCGCGAGATTACTTTGGTTGCAGGCACGTATGAATACAAGACGCTAAAAGACAGCTCAGGTAATGTCACGCGTAACATGGACTTTGGCGAGCTAAGAGCACAAAATGCCGCCCTTGTACTCAGAAAGTCGCAATACGTACATACTTGTAATGCTGCTCTGAACTATACCAGTATTGCCGATACCAATGACCCGATGACAGGTTTTAGCATCAATCCTGCCAACAACGTACAACCTGGTAATTGTATCGCCTACAAGATTGATGCGTTTAACCGCGGGCATATTGATATCTTGGATGTCCAAATCAGAGACAGTCTACAAAAGACACCTGTCGTTTCGGTATTTCACTTACCAAAACCCCTCGGCAATCCAACGACGTTATATAGTAGCAGTAACAACTCTGCCGTCATGGGTGCTAATGGCACGATTGTGTCAGATAAGTTTACTTTAAATAAGGTATCTGCCAGTTCAACTACCCCGACCAAAGTAACACTATATTTCAACAGTAAATACGGCGCCACACCGACTGCGCCATAGTAATAAACCTTGTCATTTCAATAGCTTACCAATATTTAATATATCTCTAGCGCCTTAAAACTCAAGAGAGTTTTAAGGCGCTGCCTTTAGTGCGCTTTAATAGACCTTTTATCCACTTTTTGCTGCGTTACTATTTACGTTCTGCAATAATGCTTTTACAATCTGGCATACAGAAAATAACAAAAGTTTTCTTTGCTGCAACCTTGATATGAAGTATGGGTCAATGTTTACATGCAGTATGCAAACAAGGAGTTCTATATGAAGTCATCTCAATCATTACGTCGCCTTTTACTGGCTACTGTCACCAGTGTATTGGTTATGAGCAGTGCCTCCGCAGCGGATGCATTAAAGATGGATCTTACTGCAAATAAAGTAGTAAAAGCCAAAGACGGCAAAGTCAGCTACTTACCTGTACGTACCGCACCTGCAGGTTCGGTTATTCAGTATAAGGCAACCTATATCAACACCACGAGCCAAAACATCAACGATTTGGCAGTTACCTTACCTATCCCTGCAAACATGACCTTTACAGGCGAAGCTTACCCTGCAAGTGCACAAGCCAGTACTGATGGTAAAAATTATGCAGATATGCCTTTGATGCGTAAGGTAAACGGCAATTTGGTTAAAGTGCCTTTATCAGAATATAAAGCGTTACGCTGGAACATCAAGTGGCTGCCAGCGAATAAATCAGCCGATGTCTCACTTAATACCGTTGTTGATTAATTTTTCTCACTTTTCATTGCGCTCATTTAGGAGATGACCCTATGAAACCTCGTTTATTTCAATACTCTGTATTGGCCGCTGGTATTGTTACCGCGCTTGGCATCACGTCTGCCAATGCTGCCAAGTCAACAGCCGAATCTACCCCGACTATTGACAACATTGCGACTGCAACGTATAGCATCGCGGGTATCGAGCAGAATCCTGTACAGTCAAACAAAGTCACCGTGAACATCACACAAAGCGCAGCATTTAGCCTTGTTGCGAAAAACGATGATGGCGACCTGACTGATGACTATAACAAAGGGCTTGCCGTTACGCCTAAAGGTGTAGTGACCTTTAACCATACCTTAACCAACTCAGGTAACGTTCAAGATACTTACACTCTGAGCCTATCACAAGGTGGCAATATCCCAGGCAACCCGCAAGGCAACGGTGCATATGACTTGGCTAACAGTAATGTTACCTATGTCATCTATAATGCAGACGGTACGCAAAAGAGCACCACAACGGTTACAGGTACTGAGTTCCAAAACCGTACGGTCAGCTTGCAGCCAAATGAGTATGTCGACATCTCTATTGCTGCAAAAACCTCGGACAATGTCGGTGGTGATACACAAAACCTAACCTTGACAGCCGTCAGTACCTTCTTTAGTACTGCAGATGATACCAAGGCGACTTTGACCAATATCAACAACAGTACCACGAAAGTGCCTGTATTTAAGATTACCAGTAAGCCAAATAGTACACTTAACTTAAATGACCCAACGTCGAAAGTGACGTATACCATTACGATTCGTAACGATGAGCGCGCCGCTTACACCACAACTGCTAATAATATTGTCGTATTTGACAACCTACCAGTAGGCTTGCGTCTGGCTGAACAGCCCAACCTAAGCGTCAGTAACAATGCTACCATCACTGCAGGCACTAATGGTGCAGGTACAGGTTTTGAACAAGACAGCGTACGTGTAACTTTACTAAACCTAGCGCCAGGTCAAGAAGCAACCATCACCTTTGATGTGCAAAAAGATGCAGAAGAACAGCTTGCCAATCCTAAGAGCACAGTAAGTCATACCGTATTAAATCTTGATTTGGGTAACGGTCAGGTTATTTATGACACCACTGACCCATTAGACTCAAACCAAAATACCGATAACTTCTATCCATCAACCGATGACAGCGAAGTTATTGATGGTACAGCGAACAACGGTGTTGGTGGTGATTTGGCATCGCCTTTGGTTGCCAACCAACGTGCCGTCAACATTGAGTCTCCAAGTAATAAAGAGATTCCGACCACCACGACTGCAGGTACACAAGTTACTCAAACCGCGGTTATTAAAAATACAGGTCAAGAGACTGAAGGTGATCAAGCAGGTGAAATCAAATTTACCATTACCGAAGGCGCGAATGACAAAATCGCACAAGTCGATGGTAGTGTCTTGATTGTTTATGATGCAGACAACAATCCAGCGACGCCAAATGCAACTTACAGTGTCATCAGAAATGGTAATGGCGACTACGATCTATCTACAGCTACACCAGTCAACGGTGCGCCTGCGTGGACAGGCATGGCACCAAATTCAACAGTCACTATTCAGTACCAAGTCGCATCAACAGGGGCAGCGATTGGCTCAACGGAAAGCACAACCGTGACCCTTGTGGTTGGTGGTCAGGATGCGCCATCAGTTGGTGATCGTTCAGTACAGAACACCACGACTGTCAAAGGTCTAGGCTTGGTTAAAGAGCAAGCACTGAACACCTCATGTTCAGCAACAGCGACTTTGACGTTTACCCAGTCACCAGTAGCAGCCAAGCCAGGCGACTGTATCGTGTACAAAATTACTGCGTTTAACCAGTTTGCCAATACAGACTCACGCTTTAGCTTTGACAACGTGTTGGTCAACGATACGACCGACCGCTTTAATAACAAAGCAGTTGTACTGGACAGCAGCACGACCCCTGCTTATGCTATCAAGCTTGACAACGTCGCAAACGCAACGGCAATGCCTGCAAACAACACCTATAATGCAACCAATGATGGCTCTGCTATCAGCGGTACCGTAACGACTCTAGCACCACAGAAATACGCTGCTATGGTATTTGCTGTGAAGATCAACCCTGATGGTTCTACAACACCATAAGGCTGATTAACTTTCCATGTTGGCGTGTCTGTAGTTCAGACTGCAGATACGCCTCTAAACCTAAACGCTTTTTTTGATTTGATTGCATAGGCACGCATAATGACATCAAACCGCATTGTCCCGTCTGTTCATTTAGCACCCAAGCTATCTGCTTTGACAGTGGCTATGTTGCTTATGCAATCACATTCTGCATTGGCTGCCCCTATTGTTGTTGATACGATCAACAATACAGCGGATGCACGCTATGCCATCAGTGATACACAAACCGTCTTTGGCGTGGCATCGAACACAGTACAGCTACAAACAGCAAACGTAGCGCAGTACGGCATCTCTCTTAGTGGTGGTAGCCAGCAGACTGTCATGGCTGGTGAGACAATCGTATGGAAAAACACCATCACCAATACAGGTTATGACACCGTCACCGTCAATTTAACCTTTGACTATCCAAGCAGCCTATCAAACTTTGAGGTGTATCAAGACCTCAATAAAAATGGCGTTATTGACGCAAATGACCGTCTTATCACAGGTCTTGACCAAATCAAACTGGGTCGAAGTGAAAGCTTAGATTTGCTGATTCAAGCAATCACTGATAAAAATGCTGCTGATGGTACACGTACTGAAATCAAAGTTGGGGTGACAGTACTTGAAGATCCTTCGATTACTGACTCAGTGACCGACAGCTTAGTCGTGGTTGCTCCTGGCATTCGGTTTACCGATGATAACTATCAGGACGATGCGCAAAACTCTCAAATCAGTAATAACGTCTATATTGAGACCAGCTATGCGGCGTGTAATGTCCAAGCAGACAAACCCGATGAAGTTTTGGTTACTATCACTTCATCTAAGACAAACGATACCTATTCTTTAAAAGGTATTGAAACAGGCAACAACACAGGGAAATACCGCTTATCTGCACCAACACAAAACAATGCCAATGCCATTGATGACAACATTATTCAAACATTGGCTGATGATACTCTGCAAGCCAAGTTGGTCGCTTGTTTGTCACCAGAAGGCACAGTGAATGAGTCTTTAATAAGCCAAATTAATATCGTTGATAACGAGGCTAGTTTACAGGTTAAAAAAGAAGGCGATGTTAAAACCGCTGAGCTTGGTGACTATATTAACTATAGTATCACTGTTACCAATAACGGCGCGGCGACCGCTTATGATGTTGAATTAAAAGACGCTTTGCCACGTGGCTTTGAGTACGTCAAAGGCAGCGTGCGTCAACGCGAAAATGGCATCGCGATTGACAGCCTGACTGGTAATGAATTTAAAACGTCAGGTAAATATCATGTATTAAGCCTTGGCGATATGGCACAAGGCAGCAGCCGCGAGATTACTTATCGTGTTTTGGTCGGCGCATCAGCACTGGCGGGCGACGGTGTCAATCGTGCGTTTGCTACTGTCAATAATGTCGGTGGTAATAATCAACCAACCACCTCACGACAAGCAGAATGGGCAGTCGATGTCAGTCGTGGCGCTATTAATGATAAAGGCGTCATCGTCGGTAAAATCTACCACGACATCAATCGTGATGGCATCCAGCAAAAACAAGACAACGAGCTGGGTGTGGCAGGCGTGCGCGTCTACATGGAAAACGGTAACTTTGCCGTAACCGATGGTGAAGGCAAATACAACTTCTATGGTGTCTCTGCCAAAACACACGTTCTAAAAGTCGATACCACCACATTGCCAGCTGGTACAGAACTGATTACCCAAAGCAATCGTAACGCAGGCGATGCAGGCAGCGCGTTTGCAGATGTGCGCTATGGTGAGCTGCACCGTACCGACTTTGCTATCGTTGGAGGTTTGGGCGATGCGCCAGAGACACTAAACCAAGTATTGCTTGAACGCAAAAAAACGATTGCCCGTAAGAACGATGCTCTAGAGCAAGCCATTAAAAGCGAATTGCCACTAGAGCCAGACTACGATATCGATACCAGTGACAACGTGGACGCCAGCGGCTGTAAAGCCAACGGTATGATTGACGGTAACAGTAACTGTGACTCAGCAATCGTGCTTGATGATCGTCTTACTGCCAATAACACACCTCGCCTAACAATCAATAAAATTGCGCAGCCAAAACCTGTACTGCTCGATGAGTACCTAAAGCAAGTTCCAAACAATGATGTGGCATTTTTAAACTTAAGTGCCAATCAGCAGCTAGATACCCATAAGCAACTGGTACAAGTACAAGCGCCACTTGGTGCTGCCTTTACCTTATACGTTAATGGCAAAGCGGTTTCAGAAGACCATATCGGTAAAACCGCAGAGCAAGAAAAGCAGCAGGTGACTGCCTTTGATTACTACTCTGTCGAATTGCAGCGTGGTAAAAATACCTTGCGTGGCGTATCAACAGATGCCACAGGTAAAGTGGTGTCTGAACAGTCGGTCACTGTCATTGCGCCTGATAGCTTGCAAGGTATTGACTATCGCACTCAAGACGCTTTAGTACAAGCCGATGGCGTTAGCGAATATCAAGTGGTTGTCAGCCTAAAAGATAAAAACGGCTTACCTTATATCGGGTCTATGCCTGTCACGATCGATACCACTATTGGTACGATCAACCTACCTGACACCAGCAAAGATCAACCAGGCACGCAAGTTATCATTTCAGGTGGCGAGCTGCTGGTTCCTGTAACAGCACCTAATGCGCCAGGACAGGGCGAGTTGGTTGTTAATACTGGCAGTACCAAAAAAGTCATTCCGCTACAGTTCACGGCAAAACTGCGCCCATTGATTGCGGTTGGTATTGTTGAGGGCAATATTTCCCTACGCGATTTTGACAGCAGTAAAATCAGCGATGGCGAAGGTGCGTTTGAACAAGAGTTGCACGCGTTCTCAGGGGATGACAATCACACAGCGTCAGGACGTGCCGCGCTGTTCTTAAAAGGCAAAGTACGTGGTGATTATCTGCTCACCTTGTCTTTTGACAGCGACAAAAAAGGCGAACGTCTGTTCCGTGATATCGAGCCTGGTGAATACTATCCCGTCTATGGTGACGCTTCGGCCAAGGGCTTCGACGCGCAGTCTACTAGCAAGTTGTATGTACGCCTAGATAAAGGCCGCTCGTTCGCCATGTATGGCGACTTAAAAACCCATATTGACAATGATGAAGGTATTGAGCTGGGTCAATACAACCGTACATTGACAGGTCTAAAAGCGCAGTATGAAGATGACAATACGCGCGTGACGACGTTTGCAGCCAGAACAGCAACCTCGCAGCAAGTCAATGAAACCCGTGGCCTTGGCATCTCAGGCCCATACCCACTTGGTAACAACTTTGACGCCGTACTCGAAAACTCAGAAACCGTCGAAGTGATTACGCGTGATGCGGACAATCCAGGTTTAATCGTTAAGCGCGAGACTTTGTCACGTTTTACCGATTATGAGATTGATCCTATCAGCCGTAGCTTATATCTAAAAGCACCGATTGCGAGCCAAGATATTGATGGCAACCCAATCTATCTGCGCGTGACTACCGAAGTCGATACCAATGGCGAAAACTATTGGGTTGGCGGTGTGGCTATAAAGCAGCAACTGAACAAAAAAGTCTCGGTTGGTGGTAGCTATGTGTATAGTGATGACCCAAATAACCAAGAACAGCTCGCCAGCATCAATAGCGTCGTCCATATCAATGACAAGCTAAAGCTGATTGCTGAATATGCTAAGAATCGTGCGGAAAATCCTGACTACAGCGCCAGCAATCAGATTAACACCACCGAATTGACAGACACCTCAGTCAAAGGTGATGCGCTGCGTGTCGAGCTAGAATACGACGATAAGAAACGCACCAAAGGTAAAGCGTACTATCATGATGCGGACACAGGTTTCGTCACAGGAGCATCGCCGCTGACTGCTGGCCGCACCGAATCAGGCGTTGAAGTCACACGTATTCTGCGCAATCAAAAAACAGCGTTGAAAGTTGAAGGTGTCTATACTAACGAGCACAGCACAGACAACACAACCCAAGGTATTAAAGCCACCGTTGAACAGCGTCTCACTCAGAATGTTACTGGTGAAATTGGCATGCGCTACTATCGTCAAGACGCAGGCGGCTCATCACGTGCCATTCAAGGCGCCACCGACGTTGTTAACATTGGCGATGACACTGCTTTTAATGATGACATTATCAATCAATCGGCGTTAAACAGTAACGTCGGTATTACTGAAGATATCGAAGGCGTTACCGCCAATGCTCGTATTACTGCACGCCTTCCCAAGCTAAGTAATGCGCTGGTCTTTGCAGAATACGAGCAAGATATTAACCATAGTTCCCGTAATGCGACTTCTATCGGTGGCGAAGCGCCGCTTGGTAAACTTGGTCGACTCTACGCCCGCCATGACCTTATCAACAGTCTTTCAGGCAGTTATGGTCTTGATGATACGGATGAGCGTCAGCGTACCGTTATCGGTTTTGATGCCAACTACCTAAAAAATGGTAAAGTCTATAGCGAATACCGCGCTCGTGATGCCATCAGTGCGCGTGAGGCCGAAGCCGCTATCGGTCTAAAAAACAAATGGCAAGTACAAGAAGGCTTGACCATCAATACCTTACTTGAGCGTATTGAATCTTTAGAAGGCGATACCGACAAGACCGCAACTGCAGCAGGTATTGGGGTTGAATACTTAGCCAAAGAAAACTACAAAGCCTCTGGCCGTCTGGAAAAACGTTGGGGCGAAACCAGTGATACCTTGCTTGGTAGTGCTGGCGTTGCTTATCGCTATAACGACGACATCACCTTACTTGCAAAAGACATCTACTCTCGCGTTGATTATGACGATGGTCACCGTACCATTAACCGCTTCCAAGTTGGCAGCGCGTATCGTGACGCTGATAGCAATCAGCTCGACATGCTCACCAAACTTGAATATCGCTTTGATGACAATGCGACAGGAGAAGATCCATACAAAAAAGACACTGTGGTCTGGTCATGGAGTGGTAACTATCACCCATCACGCCCATGGACATTCTCAGGGCACTACGCAGGCAAATACACAGAGTATACTGCGGACGGTATGACCGATAGCAATATGGCACATGCTGCTTACGTACGCGGGCTATACGACATCAGCGAGCGTTGGGATGTGGGCTTGCAAGCAGGCACATACTGGAATCAGCAAGCCGATGACTTCACCCACATGTTAGGCGCAGAAGTCGGCTATAGCCCCATAACCAATTTATGGGTCTCTGCAGGGTATAATTTTATGGGCTTTAAAGATGACGATATTGCCTATGATGACGATACCCAAGAAGGGGGCTATGTCCGCTTACGCTTTAAGTTTGATGAAAATCTGTTTAAGAAAAATGATGCCAATAAAAATGCCCGTAAAGCCAACATTATCGCGCAACAATAATGGCTGGGCGTCTTTATTCAACCCTTTGATATAAGGTTATTTTGATGATGCTACCTACCCCTTTGACATTGCATACAGCGCGTCCGCTTGCCGCATTGGGCGTGGGTATTATCGCATTGTGGGCAACTGCCAGTACCACTCAGGCTGCCGAACCTGTTGCCGCTAGCACTGCTGTCTATATGCCTGCGTGCCCAGAACAAGCCGCCAATACTCCTGACTTTTCTGCTGCCTATTACGCAGCTTGTAAACAGACCTTGGACAGCCATATTACTGATTATCAGCAGACTGGTGATAACCTTAAACTGCATGCCGCTTATAAGGCGCTTGCTTGGCTGACTTACGCCAATTATGAGTACCACATGAACAGTCGTGCTGCCAGCAAAGACATTGCATGGCAAAATGCGTATACACTTATCGATCAGCTGGCAAGCAATCAACTGTCAGCTGACATACTTACGGACGTTCCCTCTCATTCAGCGCTGATGCGTCCTGATTTGTGGGCGTATTTAAATGCGCTACAAGAGAAAGGGGCTAATGCCCTGACGCCACGCGAAATGGCTTTTGCAGAAGTGTCCTTAATTTGGGCAGGTACAGAACAATGCACGCACGGCTGGCGTCAGTCCACCTCACATTTTCGCATGGCAAGCCGTTATTTGATGCAAGCCAATACCGCGTACCGTAATCACTATCCTGATGACAGCGCTTTATTATCAGATTTGATACAGCGTTACTATCAGGTTTATCTGCCACTTGATAACCAAGAGGACGTATGTCGCGGACAACGTTTACCTCGATTACCATAAGTGCTATTGAGTAAAAGGTAACGCTAAACTTTAAATAATATAGACAAATATTACTGGTTCAGCATTTTTATATATAGAAATATCGAATACTTTATTGCGATATAAAACCTTATTGTCACTAAGTATTTATTATGAGTATTATTGGTTTGATTGCTATCATTAAGCGCAACCTTTGTCTTTAATGACTGCCTTTTTACTGAATTACAAATATAAAAAAAGCTGACATTTACTGTCAGCTTTTTTATTGCCTCTGCTTATGCGCGGTTTTTGCGTGGCAGCTTTTCTGGCAAGTAGCAGCGCAAGTACGCGATAGACGCGGTTAAGGCTTCTTGCAGATAGTTGTCAGTGATGCGCTCGTGCTGACGATAAGACAGCGTAAAGACGCCGTTAATGATGCTAAGTGCAATCAATAGCGTGTCTTGAATGTCTTCATAGCGTGGCATTTCATAACGCTCAGCCAAGCGCTTGTATACCAACTTAACGATTTGATGGTCGATATCTTCACCGAAGCTATCGCCTTCAAAGTCTGGGGTGTTGGTGTCATAAATCAGCTTGGCTTTGGTTTGGTCGCTGTGGAAAATCGACACACAGCGCTCAATCAAAGCCGTCAGATAACCCTGCCAGCGATCACAATCAGCCGTTTCTACCGTATTTAACACTTCTAAGATTTCAATAGCATTTAAAAAGCGCAATGCCAAGAAAATCGCTTCTACATTTGGGAAAAAGTGATACGCAGAGGCACGCGGAATGCCCGCTTCTTCACACACATCAGCCAAGCTAATGTCATTAATCGCTTTGGTTTCACTCAGTTTTTTAGCGCCCATCAGTAGCTTTTGACGACGCGCACGTCCTTGCTGGCTGGTGAACTTAAACTTATTAGGTACCAGCTGTTTTGCCAGTTCAGAATCGACCAAAATATCTTCGATTTTTTCGTCTTTATATTCGCTCATCATAAACCTCGTAGTGTTGCGCCCTATTGCTTAATTACTGTCGTCTTTATTACATGTTAATGCGACCAATAACAGCCAGTCTGCCAGCGACATTATCATCTAATAAAAAATAAAGACGCATCATAAACACTTGTACATCATCAATCAAGGGGCGTGGGATGGGTAAAAATAATAATTTACTTTATCAATCGTTCAAAACGATTTTTGCTTTGACAATACCGTGGTCAGTAACTCTATCAGCATAATCCCATTTTAAGTGATCATTAAAATAATCTACTCGCTCAATATGACCCAATGCAAACTTACTGTCTAATAGAAACTCTTCTGACACAAAAAGTTGATCTATTACCTCAGGCATACCCTGATAAATATGCGTATAAGCCACATCTTTCATCCAACCATAACGTCTTTGGATACGTGCAGCATCGAAAAGCGCCACATCACGGATACTTTTATCATAATGCACCTCTTCGGTCTCTGCCATCAACTGCGTGGTCACGCTACCTGTCACATCATTCATATCCCCGAGCAAAATCAGTGGCTCATTGGTATGATTTAAGCGCGCCATAATAGCAATACGTATTGAGGCGGCTTCTGCTGCACGCATACACAGACTACGCAGCTTGGCACGGACACGAATATTGGGGTCATCCATATCTTCTAATAAATTACCTGAGGCGTCACGTAAAAAATAAGCCCGCTTACTTTTTAAATGCGCAGTCACTACGGTTACAGACTGACCATGTATATCAAGGCGCATAAGTAACGGCGGACGCTGATAGCGTGTATGTGCACCCATATCAGGCACATCAACCACAGCTTGCGGCGCAATATCTTCAAGCAATTTAGTCTCAAGCACAGGAAAACGGCTGATAATACCTACCGCAGGTGTATTCTGTGCGCCACGTCCTTGCGTATATTGACTTTTTGGGTCGTTGCTTGCCATCGGTGCTGTTACCTGAGTCGCATCAAAGCCTAAAGAGGCTGCCAAAGCAACAAGTGCGTCCGTGTCCCAGATTTCTTGCACTGCCAGAATATCAGCGTTAACATTCGTTAATAAGGCACTGAGTCCTTTTAACTTATGCGCATATTCGGACTGACTGTACGCAGGCGCATTGTCATAATAAACACGCTCAGGGTTGGCAAAGTTTAATAAATTTGCTGTGGCAATATAAAACTGCTTATTACGATGTTTATTTTGCATATTTATCAATGCCTATTATTATTTTGATTGTGCCATATATTGGGTCTAAACGCTTACATTCAATGTGCGCCTTGTGTTTATTGAGTCACATTAGATTTAGGTAGATTTGTTATTGATTATAGTCGATTTTATTTATCGACAATATTAAAACATTACGACAAAAAAAAGCCACCAATATATAACCTTGGTGGCTTTAATATAACATAATTTGAGTCTTTTATTATTTTTATAAACAATAGTTTGTATTAATCATTTTATGCAAACCATCCAGTTAGAACGGATTAATTTGTATTTTAATAGTAATACTTAGCGGCTGACGCGATTCCAAGCATCACGTGAAGCTAAGCGCGCATCTTCCCATGCTAGACGCGACTCGCCTTTCACTTCTTCCCAAGAGCGCTTTAAGTCATGCTCATGGTCTTCAAAGTTGGCATCCGCTGGGTAATGCGGACGATTGGCATAACCTACTGCATACGCTGGATGATAGTCACGGTCAAAGTCGTGACCTGCTTTGTAATAGGACATATTGGCATGTTCAGCACGCCAGTATGCTTCTTCGTGCGTTGGGTCCATAGCTTCTGCCGCAGCATGACCTGCACCCCCACCCACGACCGCTCCTACAGCACCACCAATTAATGTACCTAAAGGCCCTGCAACTGAACCGATAGCAGCACCCGCAGCTGCGCCACCTACACCGCCAATACCTGTACCGACAGGGTGCGAGCCTGGCTCACCTGTAATCATGTCGGCATTTAAGTCTTCTTTTGCTTCTTTTGACATATGTTTTACTTCGTCACGATCGATATCATCATACTTACTCATGATTATTCATCCTTAATTGCCATTATCGCTCACTCTATAAACGAGTCATTTAACGCATTTGGCATCTATTATTGTATTTGTATTCTTGTACTGAGATACTGCATATCACGGTTAAAGTATATGATGAATATTTCCACGCTTGCCACGCAGGTTCTGTAATTAATGTCAGTATTATGATTGGCTTAGGTTATAAAGTGTATCTAAATGACAGTGGCTTATCTTTACCGTACGCAGCATTTATAAGTTGTTATTTCATGTTGAGTGCGCAATCGATCGCATGTTGCCACTTTTGCAGGTGTTGCTCACGAATGTCAGCATTCATCGTCGGTTCGAAAGTACGCTCGACTTGCCAAGAGTCACGCATAACATGCTCATCATAAAGTCCTGTTTTTAAACCTGCCAGCAGAGCAGCACCACGAGCCGTAATTTCAACGTCTTTTGGACGAAGTACAGGTACGCCCAATAAGTCTGCTTGGAACTGCATTAGTAAGTTATTGTTGGCAGCGCCCCCATCGACGCGCAGCTCGGTCAATGCGTGAGGGCTGTCTTTTTGCATCGCGACCAACACATCATAGGTCTGATAGGCAATGGCTTCTAAAGCCGCACGCGCGATGTGCGCTTTGGTCGTACCGCGGCTCATACCGCTAATGCTGGCACTGACATCCGAGCGCCAGTGCGGTGCGCCAAGACCAGTAAAGGCAGGAAGCAGAACCACTGACTCACTACTGTCAACGTCATTGGCTAAGGCTTCAATGTCACAGCTGTCGTTTATTAACCCAAGATTATCGCGCAGCCATTGCACGATCGCGCCCGCCATAAATACGCTGCCCTCTAACGCATAGGTCGCCTCTCGCTTAGTCTTACTGCCGTGCAGCATACGCTTGCCTGTGTGCATCAACTGCTCTAAAGAGGATTTTTCGCGGGCAGTACTGGGCTGTTTTTGCCAAGCGATGGTGGTGAGCAAGCGGTGTTCGCTAAGTTTTGGTGCATTACCGATATTCATCAGCATAAAGCAGCCTGTGCCATAGGTGTTTTTGGCCATACCTGCCTCAAGACAGCCTTGACCAAACAACGCGGCCTGCTGATCACCGAGCACCGCATGAATCGGGATTTGCTTAGCAAACAGTCCTTTTTTGGTTTTGCCAAAGTCACCGTCTGACGGCAGTACCTCAGGCAACATCGCCATAGGAATATCAAAGCGCGCACACAATACGTCCGACCACGCGAGCTGATGAATATCAAACAATAAGGTGCGGGACGCATTGGTGATGTCCATGACATGCGCACCGCCTGTCAGCTGATAGATAAGCCAGCTATCAATCGTACCGACGGCAATCTGTCCTTTTTGGGCGCGCGCTTCAAGATTGGGATGGTGCCGTAACAGCCACGCAATTTTGCTGGCACTAAAGTAGGCATCAAGGCGCAACCCTGTGATACTTTGCACGTCTTCTACAGAGTCATTTGCAGCCATTTTTTGGCAGTCTGCTTCAGTGCGTCTGTCCTGCCAAATAATGGCTGACGCAAGCGGTTTGCCCGTTTGCTTATCCCATATCACGATAGACTCGCGCTGGTTGGTAATGGCAATACTTGAGATATCGGTTGCCAGCAATCCTGCTTGATTGATGACGTCGTGCGCGCAGCTGATTTGCGTTTGCCAAATTTCTTTGGCGTCTTGTTCCACATAGCCTGCTTGCGGGGTGTGCAAATGCGTGGCACGCTGGGTCATTTTGACAGGTTGCATGTGCGCATCGTATAAGATGGCACGGCTAGAAGTGGTACCTTGGTCTAGGGCAAGAATATATCCTGACATGCGCGGCTCCTTATTGATGTCCTAATCCGAATGGCGGCGTCACTCAACGCCCATAGTGCGATATAGCACAAAGCGGCCAGTGATGCAACGACGCACCGCACAATAGCCAGACAATAGTAAGTGTTGACCTACTTTAATGGTGGCTCTACAGTATAAACCTGCTCGGTGGTGTTGCTACTACCGCCTTCCTTGTTTGATGGCTGAAATGTCTTATGAAGCGTGTACGATTGCCCTTGTCGCTTGCGGTGATGGCAACTTTATTATTAGGTTTTGACGATATGGCATTGGCCAGCACAGCGGCTGCCAATAGCCTTACAGATCACCGTGAGACAATACCCGTTGTGGATACCGTCCGTTCTGAGTCCGCGACTGATACGATCTCAAGCCCCGCATACCCTAATCTACCCACGCTGAGCACTTTGACTGACCCTGTGACGCATAAAACAGTCGATGACAGCTACTTTATCGCCGTAGATAGTTTTTTAACATTAGAACAAGCGCAAGACTTGTTACCACAGGTCTCGCCAAAACTGGCCGCCAATCAAGCGGCAATCACGGCAAGTGATTATCAAACAAAAGCGGCCGAAACTATCGATGATCCCTTTGTGTTTGCCCGTGTATCAGCCAATGCCTACACTGTACAACAGGATATTGACCTGTCTTCAATCAAAAGCAAGGTTGTAGATGGTTTAGACGACTTTAATAACACCCTACCACAGACGCCAGCGCTGCCTGATTTCGGTCAAATGATTGATGAGCAGTTACCCAATACTTATGACTTTAAGCGCTCAGGTACCACAAGTAGCGCAGGTATCGGTATGGTATGGCCTATCTATACAGCAGGGCGCAGTCAGGCGTTGACAGGTCTGTCCAAAGCCCGTACTCAAGAGGCCATCGCTGACAATCTCTCGGACACCAACGAGCTATATAACACGCTCATCAAACGCTATTTTGATGCACAGCTGGCTATTATCGCTGCGTATCTGCGTGAAGATGCTTATGATACCCTACAGCAAACCGACCATATGGCACAGCGGCTATTTGAAGAAGGGTTTATCGCACGGGTCGATCGTCTAGAGGCACAGTCTGCGCTGGCCGATGCCAAAAGTGAAGCGATTAATGCCAAAGGCGAAGCGCGTTTGGCTATGATTGCACTGCAACGGCTGCTGCGCACCGACTATCTTATTAAGCCGACCACACCACTGTTTGTCTCTAGCAAGCCTCTGCCAGATGTCGGTTATTTTCAAGATTTGGCACTGAGTCATCATCCTGGTCTACAAAAAGTCGCTGCCAAACGCGCACAAGCCCAAAAGCTGCATGCGCTCTCTGATACCGGGTATAAACCCACAGTGCTCCTCTACGGTTACGGTCAGGTCGAAAAAGATCCCAGCTGGGTTGCAGGCGTGTCTGCCAGTTGGAAACTGTGGGGCGGATTGGATAAAAATGCCATGCTGGCCTCGAGCACCGCAAAAATACGCCAAGCGGATTTGTCCGAAATTGAAGTCAGTGACAATCTACTGCTGTTGGTAGAAAAAAATTGGCACGATGTCAATAATGCACAGTCACGCTATCAGGCGCTACAGAGCAATGTCGATCTGGCCAAAGAGGTGCTGCGTCTGCGCCGTTTAGGTTTGCAAGAAGGCGTCAATACGACCGTCGATGTGGTGCAAGCCCAAACCCAATATCTCAAGGCGCGAACCGAACAAGCCCAAGCCGCCAATCAGTATGTACAGTCGCTGGCGGCATTGATGCAAAGCTGCGGCACACCGCTGGCATTTAATGATTATCTGCACACTGCCGATATTCGCCTGCCAACGTTATACACTAAGTAACAAGTGTGTATGAACCGTCATAAGCTATATAAACAGGCGGCCATAATGTTTATCATAAAGCGACCAATAACTACACGATTAAAATGACTATGAATAACAGCTTTATGAAACACCTGCCTGATAAATCAGCTTTTGGAATACAACCATTATTAGCGGCATGGCGCAGTGCCAATACCTCTAATATTTGGGCGCACTGTGCCAGCGTTGGTTTTTTTGGCTTTTTATCTATTTTTCCAGCTATGGCAGTGTTTGTCCTGATCTATGGTCTCCTCTTTTCACCGACTGAGATGCAACAACAAGTTGCTGTTTTACAGCCCTATATTCCTGATGGTGTTTATGAGGTTCTCAGCTCGCGCTTAGATGAGCTGGTGTCCAATACCAAGTCTACACTGACCCTTAGCTTATTGATATCCACATTTTTGGCACTTTATGCTGGCTCAAAGGGCGTTAAATCGCTCATGCTATTGGTGAATCTCGCTTTTCATATCAGTGAAGAGCGCGGCTTTATACAGCGTAACATTCGCGCGCTTATTCTGACCTTTTTGGCCGTGGTGGTATTAATCGTTGCCATTTCTTCCATCGCTATTATTCCTGTTGCTGCAGATTTTTTCCCTTTTCCTAAAGTGGCAGAAACGATTGTAATTTGGAGTCGATGGCCGATATTAGCAGGCATCATTTTCTTGAGCTACTTGGGTCTGTATCGCCTAGCGCCGAATCGCGGCGCGGTTGCGCTTAAACGCCTGATACCTGGTGCTTTGGTTGCGACGGTACTGTGGATTGTGTTGTCGATATTGTTTTCAATTTATGTGCAAAATTTTAACAACTACAGCGCCGAATTTGGTGCATTGTCTGCAGCGGTAGTCATTATGCTTTGGCTGTATTACTCCGCTTTTATCGTCGCTTTCGGTGCTATTTTTAACTCACAGGCGCTTCATAAAGACAAGTATCGTGCGGTGCGTGTGTATTAACTTTTAACCCTTTTTTTTAACCTTACTGTTTTAGGAAGCTCACTGTCATGACAGACCAAAACAACCCTACTGACGGCGCTCTATCTGATAACCTACCGCCTGATTCTGTCGCCAGTGAGCATCCCAAAGATAACAACGCAGCAAACACGCCTGATCATGCTACAAAAAACAATGATGCGCCATCTGCAACCTATCGGCGCACACCTGCCAACAAAAAGCCTGCGCTCATCAAAAAAGTTGTCATCACACTATTAATCCTCGGTGTCCTTGCCATCATTGCGTATGGACTGCTTAAAAGTGATGAGCATAGTGCGCCTGAGACTGTGACCTTACAAGGACAGATGCAAATGCAGCAGACCTCTATCGCCGCTAAAGTTGCTGGCCGCATCGCCAATATTATGGTCACAGAAGGCGATACGGTCAGTAAAGGGCAAGCGTTGATTGAAATGGACTCTCCTGAGATTAATGCCAAAGTCAATCAAGCGCGTGCGGGTAAGGAGATGGCACAAAGCCAACTGGATAAAGCTGAAAATGGGGCGCGCCCCCAAGAGGTAGCGCAAGCGAGAGCAGCTTGGCAAGCCAATAAAGCGGCTTCAGATTTGGCCGAAAACACTTATACCCGTATCAATCGACTGTATGAAGAAGGACTCATGGCGCGGCAAAAACGTGACGAAGCCTATGCCAACTATCTGGCCACACAAGACCAGACCGAAGCGGCGCGGCTACAATACGAAATCGCCATGGAAGGTACACGCAGCGAAGACAAAGCAGCAGCCAGCGCACAAGTCGCCCAAGTGGATGCCAAACTTGATGAAGCCTTGGTGGCGAAAGAAGAAGCCAACTTAAAAAGTCCAATTGCAGGGGTGGTTGATGATGTCATCGTTAATGTTGGTGAAGTAATCGGTCAAGGCGTACCAATATTGACCCTAGTAGATACCAGCGACCAATGGGTGGTGCTGAACGTCACTGAGACATACCTGAACCAATTTGCGATTGGTCAGCAATTTAGGGGCACCATTCCCGCCCTCTCCACACCTGATAAGCCGTATACCAAACAGTTTACGGTCTATGCCTCATCAATGTTGTCAGATTTTGCCACATGGCGACCGACCAACAATGATGATGGCTTTGATGTGCGTACTTTTGAGATTAAAGCGCGACCCAGTACACCTGATGCGCGTATTCGTTCAGGCATGAGCGTGGTCGTCACTATCAATGCTCCCACCACTAAGCAACCGCAAGAGTAGCGCATGTCTTATTTACACGCTTTTTTGCGTAGTGCAGCTTACGAGCGGCGGTTTTTGCGCAAAAACCCTTGGGATTTGGCAATGGTGCTCTGGATACCGCTGGTCACGGTATTACTGATTTGGTGGATATTTTCGCGCACTCAGATCACAGACTTACCCATTGGTGTGATTGATCATGACAGTAGCCCAATGGCCAATACTGTCGTACGTTATTTGGACGCCAGTCCTGATATTAGCGTCACCACACGTTATAGCAGCCAAATAGAGGCACAGCAGGCCATGCTTGAGCGCCACATTTATGGCGTTGTCGTTATTCCAGAAGACTTTTCACATAACTTACTTAGAGGTCAACCCACACCGCTGGTCTTACAGGTCAATGCTCAATACGGCACGCATTCTGGCATTATTCAAAAAAGCGTCCAATCGGTCGTCGCCACCCTATCTGCTGGCGCAGAAGTACAGCGCTTAGTCAAGCAAGGTATGGCACGCTCACAAGCGATAATCAACTACGCACCCATCAGTATCCAGCGGATCAGTTTGTTTAATGCGGCAACCAATTATCAGCAGTTTTTGGCATCGACAGTCATTCCAGCGCTACTGCATATCCTAGCTATGGTCATCGGTGCCACCACCATCGGACGTGAGCTGCGTGACAGACAGATTGGCCGTTGGTATCGTTTTATTGATACAGACCACCCTAGCCTGTTGACCAAAGAGAACGCATCATTAGCGACAGATCATAAACCAACACCGTCTGTGCCAGCTGATATGGACAACATTTCTATGCTGATGTTGCTCTTTGGTTTGCTGGGTAAGTATTGCTGGCCCATACTGGCCTATAGTGTCTGGGCAGCACTGGCATTAGGGCTTGCCAGCTATGGACAGGACATTCATTGTGCCTCGCTGATTGCCATTTATGCAGCACTGGTTGTCTTATTGCTGTTGTCTTTTTTCTTAGGGGCTATTTTTACTCTAGGTGCGTTTTCCTTGCGGATGGGGTTATCGGCCACAGGATTTATATCCGCGCCTTCTTACGCTTTTGCAGGTGTGACCTTTCCATATATTGCTATCAGTGACAGTGCCAAACACTGGTCAGACATACTGCCCCTTACTCATTATCTCAAACTGCATATCGCACAGCTACAGATGCGCGCACCACTTGCGATATCGCTACCTATCCTCTATGGCCTATCTTTAGTCGCGCTTGTTACACTACTTTTAATGACCGTATTGACCAAACGTGCGCTCACGCACCCTGAACGCTGGGGGGCGCGCTGATGTCAGATAATCATAATCATACAAAAGCAACGATCTGGCAGGGCTTTGTCCATACCTTGCAAGATATCTTTATGGACAAAGGCGTGGTCTTGATGTTGATTATCGCGCCTGTGATTTATGGCTTTTTTTATCCATGGCCGTATTCATCTGAGGTGGTCAACCATGTGCCTGTAGGTATCATTGATGCTGACAATACCAATATATCTCAGACCATCACCCGCTATATCAATGCCAGTCCGCAGCTGGACGCTCGGCGTTTTAACAATGAACAAGCAGCACAGCGTGCGCTGTGGACCCACGACATTGCAGGCTACATGGTGATACCTAGCGGCCTTGAGCAGCAAGTTATTTCGGGCAAAGCGGCTCATGTCAGCGTCCTAGGTAACGGGAGCTACTTGATTTTAAACAAAAATGTACAGCTGGGCTTTGTAAAAGCGGTCAGTACTGTTTCGGCAGGTATTGAAGTGAAAAAAAACGTGGCACAAGGCGCCTATTTACCGACCGCTACCAAAAACACCCAAGCCATTCCGCTACAAATCATACCGCTTTATAATCCCACTGAAGGTTACGGCGCTTATGTCGTGCCAGCGGTCTCTATCATTATCTTACAGCAGACCTTACTCATGGCGACGGCCATGCTGGTCGGTACATGGTACGAAAAACGGAAACATTTGATCAGCATCCGTGGTTGGCTTGGGCGCATACTGGCATTGAGTACCATCAGCTTTGTAGTGGGCTGCTTTTATTACGGCTGGGCATTTGAGCTGCATCATTATCCACGCGGCGCAAATATGCTGGGCAGTTTGTTATTTTTGGCACTATTTTGTCCTACTGTAGCCACGCTAGGCTGTTTACTTGGGCTGTGGTTTCGCCAGCGTGAACGCGGCTTACAGATTCTGATTTTCAGCTCGTTGCCACTGTTTTTTGTCAGCGGCTATCCATGGCCTGCCCATCAACTACCTGATATCTTGCAAAAGATACGCTGGCTGGTGCCAACCACACCAGGAATCAACACCTCTGTACAACTGAACCAGATGGGTGCGTCGGTTGGGCAAGTAGCGAGTGGATTTTATACTCTGATGGGACTGTGGCTAGGTTATGCTATTTTGCTTTTTTTGTTGTGCTGGCGGATGCGTATTAGGACGTGTCTTCATTTTAAAAATGGTGATAAAAATGAGATAAATTAGGGCGTGTTGAACATTCGCAAATAGGCACTGCTGATTGCTAAAATTGTTCCAGACAAGGCGCAAAGCGACGATAATGCAGATGCCTTAGCGAGATTTGCAACGCAGTATGGGGCAATTTTAGCATCAGCCCGCAGG
>NZ_JACDXT010000028.1 GCF_016464015.1 Psychrobacter sp. bablab_jr014 | reverse complement strand
TTGGGTGGCGATTTCTCCAGCGAGACGGTCAAGCCCGACCGCAAGAATGTTCTTAGCGGCATTGATATCTCTATCATGCCGTGTGCCACACCCAGCACAAGTCCATTCTCTTATTCCAAGACCTGCTCTACCTTTCGGACTACTGGACGTATCGCCACAGCACGAGCAAGTCTGGGTAGTGTAACTCTCATTCACAATTTCAAGACGGCAACCTGCGTTCTCGCATTTGTAGGTCAGTTGCCGTTTGAGTTCATACCAACCAGCGTCATAAGTTGATTTTGCCAGTTTGGTTTTTTTGCTCGTGAATGAGCGTGATTTAACGTCACCGACCACAATCAAAGCATTTTGCTTAATAAGATTGGTGGTGAATTTATGGATTAAGTCTAGGCGTGTGTTTTTAATCTTGGCATGAATAGCCTTTACACGCTTTTTGTTCTTGGCTTTTTGAGCAATTGCTAGCTTCTTAGCCCATTTTTGCGTTTGTTTAATGTGTAACTTGTCGCCGTTTGAGATGGTGGCACTATCTTTAAGTCCTAAGTCAATGCCAACGTTATCAGTTCCGCAAGTGGTTTTGGGATAGTCTTTGACGGTAATACAAGCATACCAACGGTTACGGCTGTCTTGCACGATTTGTAGGGTGTTGATTTGGTATAGGCTAAGGTTATAGCTGTCCCATAGGTCTATGATAAGTTTTTTACCTTTAGACAGACTAAGCTGTAGTGTTGATTTTAAGCCTTTTTTGCCTGTTTGGTGGGTAGCAATGTGTTTGACGGCAGATTTTTTAAAAGGTATCCAGCCTAGACTTTTGCGTTTGGCATTGGGTCGGTTGGTTCGCCAGTTAAGTTTAGCCTTTTTAAACTGTTTGCGGCTTTTGGCATGAGTCTCATTGATGGCTTGAATGGTTTGAGAATGTAAGTTTAAATATTCACCGCTGCCTTTGGTGTAGATGCTTAGGTCATAGGCACTAAAGAATTTGCCTGTTCGTTTTAGGTACTTGTAACTCAAGTCATTGACGTAGTTCCATACGAAATTAACCGAACCACTTAGGCGGTTTAGTTGGTCAGTGTGTTTATCTCGTATGCGTAGCTTGAGGGTTTTCATGGGGTTAGTTTATACTGCCATTATTCTTTATTCAACATTGGTCTATTAAATTACATCTGTGCATGAGCGTGGTCATGGCGTTGCCTTATATCCATCGCCTAAAGTCGGTGGTTTTACGGCAACGGAGGATAAAAAACGCCCAAGCCTCCTTCGGTTTGGGCGTTTTTGCGTGTCTGAGAAGTGGTGATACGAACAGAAAAATGCTATGATAACGCGCTATGCGAGCGCGCACGGATAGGCTGTAAATGAAAGTTAAATCATTGATAACACTGTTATTTATACCCATATCCTAGAGGCGCGTTTGGTTTTTTTGAGTATAAAAAAGAGTCGTTTATGGCATTTGTACACCTTGGCATTCATAGTGAATATTCAATTACAGACTCTATCATCCGTATCAAGCCGCTGATTAAAGCGGCGGCGGCGGATGGACAGCGGGCGCTCGCGCTGACTGACCTCTCAAACCTATATGCCACGGTCAAGTTTTATCGGGCGTGTCTTGGCGCGGGTATCAAGCCGATTATCGGTAGCGAAGTCATCATGGACAATGAAGACACGCGCTTAACTTTACTTGCCATGAACAATACAGGCTATCAAAACATCACGCGCATCGTATCGTTAGGCTATACCGATGGGCGTGCCAATCCTGACAATCACGGTACGCCTGTGGTCACGCGTGAGCAGATTCTCGCGCACGCTGACGGGGTGATTGTCTTATTTACGGAAAAGTCCGATGTCGGGCAAGCGCTGATTAGCGCGGTGTCTGAAAAAGCAGACGATTTATTAACCTCGTGGCAAGCAGCGTTTGGCGACCGTTTGTATTTTGCCATCAAACGTACAGGACGTGCTGGTGAAGACGCTTTTATCGAAGCGGCAATTTATGCAGGGGCGCGCCATCAGATTCCTATGATTGCGCACAACGACGTGCGTTTTTTGCAGCAAGACGATTTTGACGCGCACGAAGCCCGCGTCTGTATTGCCACCTCTTACGTGCTTGCCGACCCCAACCGCCCGCGCCTCTATTCCGACGAACAGTATCTAAAAACCCAAGACGAGATGCAGCAGCTGTTTGCCGACATTCCGCAGGTGATTGACAACACCATGCACTTGGCGACGCGCTGCAATGTGACCTTAACCCTTGGTGAAAACGTCTTGCCCGACTTCCCTGTGCCCGAAGGCGAGACCATTGAGTCCTTTTTCCGTGCTGAATCAAAGCGCGGTCTCGATAGACGTCTTGACAAGCTCTACCCTGTTGATGAGCGTGGCGAGGATTGGGACGCGATACGTGCGCCGTATGATGAGCGCTTGGAATATGAGCTGAACATCATTTTGTCGATGGGTTTTCCTGGTTATTTCTTGATTGTCATGGACTTTATCCGCTGGGCAAAAGGCAATGGCGTGCCAGTCGGTCCTGGTCGTGGCTCAGGCGCAGGTTCGCTGGTCGCGTACGCGCTGAACATCACCGACCTTGATCCGCTACATTATGACTTGTTGTTCGAGCGCTTTTTGAATCCTGAGCGTGTCTCAATGCCTGATTTTGATATTGACTTTTGTATCGAGGGGCGCGACCGCGTCATCGACTATGTCGCCAATACTTATGGACGCGAGGCGGTGTCGCAGATTATCACCTTTGGTACGATGGCAGCAAAAGCGGTAGTGCGCGATGTGGCGCGGGTACAGGGCAAGTCGTACGGTCTTGCCAATAAAATGTCCAAGCTGATTCCCAAAACCCCAGGCATTACCCTCACCCAAGCGATGAACGAAGAGCCGCAGCTCAAAGACCTAATCAGCAATCCTGACAACATGGATTATGAAGATGCACTTGAGATTTGGGAGATGGCGCTGAAGCTTGAAGGCGTGTGCCGTAACGTCGGTAAGCACGCGGGCGGCGTGTTGATTGCACCCAACAAGATTACCGATTTTAGCGCCATTTATTGTGATGATGAAGGTCACCGCGTCTCACAGTTTGATAAAGACGATGTCGAAGCGGTCGGTCTGGTCAAGTTTGACTTTTTGGGTTTGCGTAACCTCACAGTAATTAATGCCGCTGTGCAAAACATCAATGCGCGCCGCGCCCGTGAACAACAGCCAGCGCTGGTACTCGAGGATTTGCCACTGGATGACAGTTATACCTATACGCTGTTGCAAGACGCCAAAACGACGGCGGTGTTTCAGTTAGAAAGTATGGGTATGAAAAAATACCTTGCTAAGCTACAACCGAGCAATATTGAAGACGTCATTGCCATGTGTGCGCTGTATCGCCCAGGGCCACTCGATGCGGGCATGGTTGAGATGTATATCGACCGTAAGCACGGGCGCGAAGAAGTCGTCTACGACCATCCGTATCTTGAACCAATTTTGAACAACACTAACGGCGTTATTGTTTACCAAGAACAGGTCATGCAAATCTCGCAGGCGATGGCGGGCTACAGCCTTGGCGGCGCGGACATGCTGCGCCGTGCGATGGGTAAGAAAAAGCCTGAAGAAATGGCAAAACAGCGCGATATCTTTGTTACAGGGGCGACCGCGCAAGGCATTGATGAGGCAACCTCTGGTGGCGTGTTTGACCTTATGGAAAAGTTTGCAGGCTACGGGTTTAACAAGTCGCATTCGGCAGCCTATGGCGTCCTTGCCTATCAAACCGCCTACCTCAAGCACTATTATCCTGCCGAATTTATGGCGGCGGTACTGACCTCTGATATGAACAACACGGACAACGTGGTGTTCTTTATTAATGATTGCCGTGAAAACTTTGGCTTAACTGTGGCCAATCCGTCTGTGAACCGCAGTGAGTGGCACTTTGTTGCCGACACGCCGACCAATATTATTTATGGCTTAGGCGCGATTAAAGGCGTTGGCGAAGGTGCGGTCGAGTCGATTGTAAACGCCCGCCGTGCTGGTGGCGCATTTAGTGATTTATACGACTTTTGTCGCCGCGTGGATATCAAAAAAGTCAACAAACGCACGCTTGAGGCGTTAGTGAAGGCTGGCTGTTTTGACGACTTTGCCGAGACTCTGCGCCCAGACTTGCCAAGTGAGCTGGCGTTTGAAATACGCGGCGCGCTCATGAGTCAGCTTGCCAGCGCGGTACAAGCCGCCGAGCAAGACCGCCAAAACCGCGAAATTGGCATGATGGACTTGTTCGGTGATGTTGATAGTGGCGTGGTCAGTGCACCGCCGCTGCCTGTCTCCAGCGATTTAATTTGGGGTGACAAGCATCGTCTAAAAGCAGAAAAAAGTACGCTTGGACTGTACTTAACAGGGCATCCGATTGATGAATACCGCGATGAGCTAAAACGCTATACCGCAGGCGCGCGCCTTGATAGCTTAAATGACACAGGCTTTAATGGCAGCTGTTATTTTGCAGGCTTGGTGATGGATGTCGCAAATTTTGGCAACCGTCATGTGATTACCCTCGACGACGGCACAGCACGCCTTGAAGTCAGCTGTTACGCTGAGCGTTTTAACCGCGTAAAAGACGTGATTAAAATCGATGAAGTGGTTGTCATTAAAGGCAGTATCCGTGAGCGTGATGGGCGCTTGTTCGCGCGCTTGACTCATGCTTTTAGTATGCTGGAGGCACGCCTGCGCTGGCTTGATAAAATCAGCATTAAAGTGTTTGCCGAAGACACGCGACTGTTAGAGCATTTGCAGCCTTTATTAAAATCAGCTCAAGCAGCGGACATTCCACCGCCTATCGCTGCATACCAAGAGGAAGACGAGAGCGACGACTATTTAGACGATACGGGCTTAGATAGCCTATATGATGATATGGGTAATGACTTGTTACAAATGATACCCTCTACACAGAGCCATACCCCGACGTTTAACGATAATTGTGTTGCACTCGGTCTGACGATTTATAACAATTATGCTATAGCTAACGTTGCGCTATCACCGCACTGGCGTGTTTATCCTAATGATGATAATCTGCAACGCTTGAAAACTTTGGTTGGCGATACACATTTGCACTTTCACTACCGCTAATATGTGGTATCGACCATTCATCCCTTGTATTAAATTTGATTGAATTGGATTTTCCATATGAGCCAAACACACGACCAGACGTTAACTGACATCGTCATTGACTACGAACAATTTGATGAAATGCGCGATTTGCTTGAAGATGACTTTCAAGAATTGGTCAGTACTTACATCATCGATAGTCGTCATCGCATTGGTTTGCTAGCGACTGCCGTAACCGAAAATGACAATGTCAATGGCTTTGAAATTGCGCACGCCATCAAAGGCGCAAGCGCCAATTTAGGGGCAGTGCAAATGCTAGAATTAAGCAGCAAACTGCAAGAAGCGAGTCGCGCCAACACAATCAATCAATATGAAAGCACTGTTAAACAGATGATGGCAGCAATGGATACGTTAGAAGCAGATATTCAAAAGTATTTAGGCCTGTCATGAGTATCACAGAACCTACTGCGCCATCTGTATTGAGCGATTATCTATCTTGTCTGCAAGTGGTGATGGTTAACACCACACTACCTGCAAATATCGGTTCAGCGGCTCGTGCTATGCATACGATGGGTCTGTCTCGCCTATCGGTGGTTGACCCCAAGCATCCTATCGATGATAGCAGCGTATCCCATGCTGCAGGCGGTATTACGGTATTAGAAGCGGCGACCATCACGCCGAGCCTGAAAGCGGCTGTTGCTGATTGTCAGTTGGTATTTGCTGCCAGCAGTCGTAGTCGTCATATTCCTCGTCCTGTTGTGAATCCGACTGAGGCTGCTGAGATTATGCTGTCTTTTATTAACGCGCATAAAAACAAAGAAACCATGCCTAACATTGCTATCTTGTTTGGGCGTGAAGACCGCGGACTCACCAACGATGAGTTGGCACTGGCTGATTATCACATTCAGATTGATGCCAACCCTGACTATCCTGTATTGAACGTCGCCTCAGCGATTCAGGTCATTGCCAGCTTTATTTTTGCACGCTTGCAAGCGCACGTTACCTCAAGCCAAACGCCTGATGACACAAGTGACATACTGACCACGCATATTCGTCAACAGTGGGATGAGCCTGCCATTACGCACGCTGAGCAAGAACGACTGGTCGAGCGCATTATTGAGCTTATGGTCGATAAAAACCTTGCTGATGCAGGACAATTAAAGTCCCTACCCGTACGCTTATCACGCCTAAGCGCACGCTTGCAACTTGACAAAAAAGAATATCAATTACTAAGCGCCTTAATCGCGAAGTTAAAAGTCTCTTAAAATCATTGACCTACAGCCAGTAGCTGTCTTTACTCTTATTAGGGTGTGTTACATTCTGTATAAGCAGTGACAGCTACGGCTGTATTTTTTTGTGCAAAACTGCTATAACTGGTGCATTCAGGCGGTTGCAAGCTTTTATTGCACTGCTTATCATACGACTTTTATTTTATCCTTCCGTATGGATTAAGACCTGACAGGACGCTTTATGCCATCGCCAAAGACCTTGTTCAAATCATTCGTTACTATCAAAAAAAATCTACAAGAAGACATCGAAGCGGTATTTAACCGTGATCCTGCTGCGCGTAATAGTATGGAAGTACTACTTACCTATCCAGGAATGCACGCGCTGATACTGCATCGTGGCGCGCATTGCCTATGGCGACATAATCATAAATTTGCAGCGCGTGCAATTTCTTATGGCTCGCGTATGATGACAGGTATTGAGATTCATCCTGCGGCTAAGATTGGCAGACGCTTTTTCATTGACCATGGTATGGGGGTGGTCATCGGTGAGACGGCTGAGATTGGCAATGATGTGACCTTGTATCATGGTGTGACCTTGGGCGGCGTGTCTTGGAACAACGGCAAGCGTCATCCCACACTTGAGGACGGCGTCATCGTCGGTGCAGGCGCAAAAGTTTTAGGGCCATTTACGGTCGGTAAAAATGCTAAGATTGGCTCAAATGCCGTTGTGGTAAAAGCTGTGCCCGAGAACGCCACGATGGTTGGCAGCGCGGCGCGCATGATATCAGATTATCATGATGAAAAAGGCAACCCACTAACCAAAAAAGTGGACGATGCCAAACAGCAAGAACAAGCAGCGCAAGGTGTGGATACCGAACACGCCAGCACACAAAAACCCAAAAGTATCCGCGAAAGCACGTTCCAAGCCTATGGTATTAGCCCCAGCTCAACCGATCCTGTTGCTGATGCCTTTGCCAAAATGCTTGAGCATATTCGCCAGTCTGAGACCCGACTCGACCAAATGCAAGCAGCTATGTGCAAAATGGATCCTCACTTTTGCAAAAAAGAATACGACAAACTGTGTGCGGAAGACTTAAGTGTGATTGGTAATAAAGACCAACAAGATGGCGAGCAGTAAGCACAACATTGCTTCAATAAAGCTAAAGCACTGTTTATATATACTTAGGCTATTTTTATAATGCGCTTTCTCAGTTTTTATCTTAAGTTTGGATAAAAAAAGCCACCTGAATGTGTAGGTGGCTTTTTCACTTTATAAACAATAACAATGACTGGCGCGCTTAACTGTTTGGCTGACGTTCTAAATGTAAGTACTGCAAGTGATATTCGTACTGGTTTAGGATGTCCACGAGCACTTGCTCTTTGGTATAGCCGACCAAGTCGTACTCTTGCGAGCCTTCACTTAAAAACACTTCAGCGCGGTAGTAGTACTCGGCGTGCTTGCTTGAGGTGTTGAGCGTAAAGTTCGGACGCTCGGCACGAATCAGATTAACCTCGTAAACAAAGTCATCTTCATCACCATGACCCACACGCAATTTTAGACCGTCGATTTGTCCATTGTCATCATCTTGGCTATTTTTAATATCTTTGCCAATATGCTCAAGATTGCGAATGTCCAGCACAGTGTTTAAGCCACCAGCAGTAAACTCGCGCTCAACCTCAATCATGGCAGGCTTGACCACGTTTTGTAAAAAACGCTCAACCTGTGCATGGCTTGGGAAGCTGACGATGCGCTGCAAGCGCGCGCGCCAGCCTTTACCATTGTCCAAGACGTTTGCCGTGCCGATGGTGGTTGCTTTACGCTTATTGCCTTCTTCTTTGAGTGACTTCCACATTGACATCATGTACATGACGAGCACGATGGAAAACGGCAAACCTGCGATGACTGAGACGGACTGCAATGACGCAAAGCCACCAGCGAACAAGAGACCCAGTGTAATCAAACCTGTCGCTGCTGCCCAAAACAGACGTAGCCACACGGGCGCATCGGCGTCATTGGTCATGCCTTTTGAGCTAAGATTTGCCAATACCAGCGCGCCCGAATCGGCTGAAGTGATAAAGAAAATCAAGCCAATCATCACACCTGCGAACGACAAAATATCACTATAAGAATAGTATTCAAACAAGGCAAACAAGCCCATCGCAGGGTCAGAAGTCGCCACATCACCGAGTGCGGTTGCACCATTAGCAACCAAGTCAATCGCCGAGTTACCAAAGATAGAGAACCACGCAAAGATAAAACCAAGCGGGATAAACATCACCCCAAAGACAAACTCACGTAGCGTACGTCCGCGGCTGATACGTGCGATAAACAAGCCGACAAATGGCGCCCACGCAACCCACCACGCCCAGAAAAATATCGTCCACGATGATTTCCACGCAGCACCTTCTGCGCCCTCATAGGCATACACATCAAAGGTTTTTGCGACGATGGTTTGAAAATATTGACCGATATTTTGGGTAAAGGTATTGAGCAAATAGACTGTATTACCCATAACCAAAATCGCCACTAACAATAAAATCGCCGACAGCATATTGAATTCAGACAGACGGCGAACGCCTTTTTCAACACCCGTCATTGCTGAGACAGCGGCTGCGATGACGACAACAATAATAATAATGGACTGAACCAGTTTACTCGATTCGATACCAAACACATGCGTCAAGCCTGCGTTGGCTTGCAAAACCCCAATACCTAAACTGGTGGCAATGCCCATTAAAGTACAGACCACACCAAAGGTGTCTATACCATCACCAACCCACCCTTTAACCAAACGCTCGCCAAAAATAGGCGTAAGGGGTGAACGCAGCGCCAGAGGCATATTTTTGCGATAAGCAAAATACGCGAGTGCCATACCAATTAAGGCATAAATACCCCAACCGTGTAGCCCCCAATGTAAAAAGGTCTGTGCCACCGCCTGTTGCATGGCCTCGCTGCTAGCAGGCGTCAAGCCTGCGTGCGGCATGAGATAATGCGTCAACGGCTCGGATGCACCAAAGAACAGCAAGTCAATACCGATACCTGCTGAAAATAGCATGGCTGCCCATGCTAAAAAAGGAAACTGCGCCTTTTCGTGGTCTTGTCCAAGTTTAATATCACCATATTTAGAAAAGCCAACAAACAACGCAAAAATACTGTACGCGGCGACAACCAGCATGTAATACCAGCCAAAACTCTCTGATACCCACGCCATACCCGCGCTTAATAGCCCTTCACTATAGCTAGGAAAGGAAATCGTCCAAATAATCAATAAAATAGAAATGATGGCTGAGCCTAAAAATACCGTTTTGTTTAGGCTCAAGGGTTTTGTTGCATTCGCTGATGGCGAACTGTGCATAAAAAGACCTCAAATAAGTCATATAAATTACGGTCTGATATCACCTAGCTTAAATGCGTTTAAAGCATAGAGCAGTCCAAACATCCATTCCCTGAACGTGGTCAAACGCGACTAAGGTAGGTCATACCGATTAAAAATCGAGTACAAAGCACTCATCATGGCTGCTTTGCCTCACTGTATCACTTTAAAATTGGTGTGCCAGCATAGCGCCAGCACGCACCCATTAAGACAATAATGAAAGCAATAACAAGATAGCGCTTATGGCATATAGCGGCGCATTGGCTCTCTACGCAGCGGCGCGCCATTGGCCACATAATAATCTGCCGTCGAACGTGGCAGCTGCACGCCTTTCATCTTATCGGCGATTTTTTCGGCGATCATGATCGTGGTGGCGTTTAAGTTGCCGCTGATGATGTTTGGCATAATCGACGCATCAACGACGCGCAAACCATCAATACCATGCACCAAGCCCTCACCATTAACCACAGCATTATTGTGTTCACCCATCGCACAGGTACATGAAGGATGATAAGCAGTCTCACCATGCTCGCGTACATAATCATCGAGCTGCTGGTCAGTCACCAAGTCTTCAGTCGGTGAGATAGCTGCGCCGCGATACGGATCGAGCGCTGGCTGGTGCATAATCTCGCGAGTGATGCGCATTGCCTCACGGAACTCGCGCCAATCTTGCTCATGCGACATATAGTTAAACAAGATGCTCGGATGCGCGCTTGGGTCCTTAGAAGTCAGCTTGACGCGACCACGGCTGGGTGAGCGTAATGAGCCAACATGCGCCTGAAAGCTGTGTGCATCGCTAGCACTGCGTCCGTCATAGCGTACAGCGAGCGGCAAAAAGTGATACTGCACATTAGGGTGTGTAAATTCTTCATGCGTACGGATAAAGCCGCCACCCTCAAACTGGTTGGACGCGCCCAAGCCTGTACCGTTAAACAGCCATTCTGCGCCAATGGCTGGCTTGTTCCACCACTTGTTGGCAGGAGCGATAGACACAGGCAGCTTACATTCATACTGCATGTACAGCTCAAGATGGTCTTGTAAGTTATTGCCCACCCCTTGTAGGTCGAGCACTTCTGTAACGCCGACTTCTTTGAGCCACTGACCAGGACCAATGCCTGAGCGCTGTAAAAGCTGCGGTGAGGCAATCGCGCCTGATGATACGATTACTTCGCGCTGGGCATAGAAGTTTTTGGTTTGTCCTTCGTGATGGACTTTGACACCAACAGCACGTTTGTTATCAAACAAAATCACATCCGTCAGCGCCCCTGTTAAGATGGTGATGTTGTCTCTTGGCTTAGCACGGTCAAGATAACCGCGTGCGGTAGAGGCGCGGCGACCGTTTGGCGTGACAAAACGATCCATTGGGCCAAAGCCTTCTTGCTGATAGCCGTTTAAGTCTTCGGTACGTGGATAGCCTGCCTGCACACCTGCTTCAATCATTGCCTGAAATAGCGGATTGACCCCAGGTTTTGAGGTGGTCATCTCGACAGGACCGCCCGCGCCGTGATAGTCGTTTTCACCCACATCACGGTTTTCGGATTTTTTGAAATATGGCAAGCAGTCGAGATATGTCCAATCATCTAGCCCGTCAAGCTGCGCCCAGCCATCATAATCGAGCGCATTGCCACGGATATAGCACATACCATTGATCAGCGATGAACCGCCCAAGCCTTTGCCGCGACCACAATCCATGACACGGTTATTCATATAAGGCTCTGGGTCGGTCTTGTAACCCCAGTTGTAGGTTTTGCCTTGTAATGGCATCGCGAGCGCCGCAGGCATCTGCGTGCGAAAGTCTAGGCGATAATCGGGACGTCCTGCTTCTAATAATAACACTTTGACGTCCGCATCTTCGGTCAGACGGGTCGCCAATACGTTGCCCGCTGACCCTGCGCCGACAATAATATAATCAAATTCAGCCATGTTTGATGACATAACACACTCCAAAATCTAGATAAAATAATGCGCTAAGCATAAGGACATCAAGCGAGCGCTAATTAAAAACGCCCGCTTGATAACAGCAAACTACGGCTTAAAATACCGATTCAAAGTCGCCCATCTCGACCTGTACTGATTTGGTTTGGGTATAATGCGCCAGCGTCTGCACGCCATTTTCACGGCCAATACCTGAATGTTTATAGCCGCCGACAGGCATCTGCGCTGCTGACTCGCCCCACGTATTAATCCAGCAAATACCCGCCTCAATCTGACCGATAATACGGTGCGCGCGGTTGATGTCATTGGTGACAATCCCTGCGGCTAAGCCGTAGTCGGTATCATTAGCACGACTAATCACTTCTTCTTCGGTCTCATAGGTCAAAATAGACATCACAGGACCAAAGATTTCATCTTGCACAATGCTCATATCATCAGTGCAATCACTAAATACCGTCGGCGTAACGTATGCGCCATTTGCTAATGCGCTGTCTGTGACAGGCTCGCCACCAATCAATAGACGTGCGGCTGACGCTTTACCCTGCTCAATATAGTCCAAGACTTTTTGCTGATGCGCACTGCTAACAAGCGGCCCCATCGTGACCGACTCATCCATCGGGTCGCCCAGCTTGATACGCTGTACGCGGGTAACGATTGCCGCTTCAAAATCCGCTTGCATGGCTTTAGGTACAAAAACACGCGTGCCATTGGTACACACCTGACCTGTGCTATAAAAGTTCGCCATCATCGCAATATCAGCGGCTTTATTGATATCCGCATCATCACAGACAATGAGCGGAGACTTGCCGCCCAGCTCCATTGTGGCGTCTTTGAGCGATGACGATGTCGCACTTGCCATTACTTTTTTGCCCGTGGGCACGCTGCCAGTAAAGGAAACTTTAGCAATGTCAGGATGTTGGCTTAACGCCTCACCCACGCGGTAATCGCCTTGTACCACGTTATACACACCATCAGGCAAACCCGCTTTGCTTAATATTTCTGCCAGTTTAAGCGCAGCCAGTGGCGTGACTTCTGAGGGTTTAAAAATCATCGCATTACCTGCCGCCAGCGCAGGTGCTGCCTTCCACATGGCGATTTGAATCGGATAGTTCCAAGCGCCAATGCCCGCGACCACGCCGAGAGGCTCTTCACGTGTATAAACAAAGCTGCTATCGCGCAGTGGAATTTGACGCCCTTCAATCGCAGGTGCCAGTCCTGCGTAATACTCAATCACATCCGCGCCTGTCACGATGTCTACATATTTGGTTTCAGACAGCGCCTTACCTGTGTCTTTGGTCTCTAGCACTGCCAGCACATCATTGTATTCACGCAGCATATCAACTGCCTTTAGCAAGATACGTCCGCGCTCGGTTGGGGTCATCGCCGCCCACACCTTTTGACCTGCGATAGCTGATGTCACGGCCTGATTAACCTCAGCGTCACTGCTCTGCTGTACTGTCGCTAACACCTCCCCTGTCGCAGGATTGATGCTATCAAAGCGCTCAGCCTCTGCAGACTCTGCCACATATCGACCATTAATAAAGGCCGTTTGCACATCGTTAAATCCGATTACATCGTTGATATCATTGAATTTTGTCATAAACACACTCTTTGTTGGATTGTTCATTGAATAAAATTTATAGTAAAAATTTCTGCTGGTCTCAAAGGCCGTTAATGCAGAGCAGTATAAAACTAAAGACATTAAATGGCTGTTCGTACAGGCAAAGACTACCAGCGTATACCCTAGAGATAGTATGGCCTGTATGGATTAATGGCAGTCGGGCTGAGTGAGCGCAATCAAACGGTGATACACAGCAGCTTTATCAAATTTTTGAATGCCAGAAAAATCTGATAACCAAAGCCCATCTGCTGCCAAGCGCGCCAGACTTAATGCTTCCCCATCATCAGTGTTCTGGTGACGCACTAAGCGCGCCTGCAATACCTCCGACCATAGTGCGCGTAGATGACTGTCTCCAAGCATCAGTACATACAACGTGGCTTGGTGATTCATCTCCTGTTGACCCTGTTCACTTAAATTAATCGTGGCATTAATATATGCGCGCGTAAACGAGCCGTGCGCCACATCGTCTTTGGCCATCAATGCATCAACCTCATCTTCAAATTTGGCAACAGCATCATCAAACACCGCTTTAATCAGCGCATCTTTGGTCGAGAAATGATGCATCACCCCACCTTTGGTGACGCCGACCGCGTCTGCAACGGCTTGAAACGTGACTTTAGACAACCCTGCCTCTAGTGTAATACGCGCCGCTTGTTCAATCAGTGCACGACGTATCAGCTCAGGTTGTTTTTTACGTTTATATGCATTTTTCATAGTTATCAACACCTTAAATCGGTCGGTATGTGAGATAAAAAGTCGCCATACCAGCCTGCGCCTCTTTTCTCGAAGAGATATCTTTACAAAACCGTCTTTATTTTTACTTAGTAAATAAAAGATACCGCACGGTCGGTATTTTACACATCTAAGTAGATATTGCAAATTAAGCGGACATTCATAGTCAAATCATCAACATTATTTGCGAAGAAAATCAGGCATTTATGCTTTTCTAGAAGATAGCAGATTACTGACAAGGCTATATCAGCCTAAGGCTATAGCCAATGGCAATATACCAATTAAACTGCCCAAAATTATTAAAGGCCTAAAAGTAACAAATTGTTAATAAAAAATAGTACGGCATAAAAAAACGCTGAACAGTGACTGTCCAGCGTTTTGTTTTTAAGAGATAAGATAAAAATAAACAGTGACTAAGGCAAAAAGATTGAAATATGTGCTTGCTCTTTATTTTCTTGAATGACTTGATTATAAGCTGTTAGTTGGCTGTCGGTATTGTGGTTGGTGAAGTAATACATGATACCAAAGATACTGGTCAGCAAAAACGCAATCGCTGCAATAATCATCCATAAAGGTGTTTGACGGGTCAGTGTGTGTTTAATCTGATCTGGAATCGCCCAAAACGGAGCAAACTCATGCTTATTACCACGTAAATGCTCAATTTCATCACCCAAACGCGCAATCAGATAACGGATTTTTTCTGACGCCTCAAGGCGATATTTTCCTTGAAAGCCCAGCAGCATCGCATAGTGGTACACCTCAAGCGCAGGCAGACGCTTTTCGCCCTGCTCGCGCAAGCTGTCCAAGCGATCAAAAAACTCATTGCCCGCAATCTGTGATCCGAACAAATCAAGCTGTAATGGGTGCAGCTCCCAAGCGTCTTTGAGCATCTGAAAATCGGCCTCTTGTGAGGTCATAATCGTTTCATCAACCAAAGCACAGTAAGCATATTTGGCTTCGTGTACGTCTTCTGACATAAAGCCTTTTTTACGCGCATCGACTTCAAACTTATCTAAAAAACCATAAATTTTTTGACGAAAATCACTTGGATTTTGACTAAAATAGTAATTGCGCAATAAAAAAACCAAATAAAACCCGTCATACATGATATCAATGAGCGAGCGACTGCCCAGACGCTTTTCTAGCCCCTCCATAGAGATACTAGAAGCCACCTCCCCTGAGTCTAAAAGCGAAGGTCTGCTATTGGCGGTAGTATTGGTTGACATAAAAATTCCAACTATTGATATGAGACACCATTGAGTTACGCAATGGCCATCAACTCGATTTTAAGGTCATCAAAACCATTAGGTACATAAACGCAGATAGATTCTAGCTTCATCATCTCATCGTAGATCTCACCGACTTGTTCAATCATAAAGTAGGCAAATCCAGGACGAACAGGAATGGCGCTTGGCACTTGTGACACGTGCGAGATAGAGCAGCCAGGTAACGCAGCCAAAACCCGCTTTTCAACCGCGTCAGGCGCACCAATTTTAAAGCGGCGTGGCACCAAATCTACCAGTTCATGCATCGGCAGGCTTGAACTGACAGACAGATATAACTGAGAGCTGCGCGTAATCTTATCGGTATTTAAATCACCCAAATAATAAGACGGCTTGGTCTGACGCAAAGTAATTGAGATAAAGTTACTGGCGATGACTGTGTTTAACAGCTCACGAATGATATTAATAATACTACTAAAAGATTCATTGACATTATCATGACGATAATGGGGCAGGTCAGACACTTTATATAGCGTGCTGAACGTCGCCAGCTGACTGGCAACACTCAAAAATGCCTCAAACAAACGCTCAGGATGCAGTTTTGGATGATGATAAATGTGATTAAGCTGCGCGCATGCGGTGTTTAGTGTATGCAATAACCAAAACGAAGCAATATCTGAAGAGCGAAATTCTAAAAGATCGCTATTAGATTGCCGATGGTGGTCGTATAGCGAGCTTGATTTGGTGGATATCATGGTAATCAAGCGATGCAACTGGTTGAGCAAACTGGCATTACTTTGAACCTGTAGACTCGGTACGACATAGTCATTATCGAGCGTATAGCCGCCTTGAGTGGTACGGGTCAGCTTGGCCAGTAATATCACTGCATTGTCATCATGCGTAGGTGAGCTGCTGTGACTCAGCTGTATCTGTGGCGATAGCTGAATGGTATCAATCACTGCATCTGCTGCTTGACTGTAAAGGTCTTGCGTTTCATTAGATGTTCGGACATAGCGCGCACTGTCTTTGCTATCATCTTTGATATTTTGTCCGCTATGATGCAGCATATCTAGCTGCAAAAAGACAAAGATATCATCGCGATTGTCTTTAATATCAAGCGTTAATGATTTAGGCAATACATCTGTATAAGGCGCACGGTACAACGTACCATCGGGCAATACTGCCTGAATATGTTGAAAGCTCAGCATACCACTATCAAGCAGCTGCTCATCAATGCGCACATCAACCACACCATATAGATATGGATGGGTCAGCTGCATAGAATGGGCGCGCTGCATATTATGATAGTTGTCTTGAACTTGAAAGTGCTGTGGTCTTAAAAATAAGCCCTCACCCCACAATACCTGATTGTTTATCAAGTGCTTCTCCTATGAGCAGCGTACGAGCGGCTGTTGGTAATTATTAAGTTTTTGCTTGAATGGTGTGCCTGGCTCTAGACTGATACCTGATTCGATATTGACGTCACAGGCGCCTACGTTAACCGTTAATGGCGTGTCAAAATCAAGATTTTGTAATGGTATCAAAAATTGCGAGCGCTTTTTGGTATAGCGCAGACCCACTTTAACGGCGATAAATTTTGCGTCACTGGGTATGTTCAATATCTGTTCAGTCGAGCGTTTGGGAATCAGCACCAATTCTTTTTGTGCTAATGATTCAAGCTCAGCAAATTGTTCTTGATCTTCTAAAAACGCGATATAAACCGTGCTCGCCGTGCCTGTCGTGCCACGTCCTGCATTGGCTGTAGCGAGCGGATTGAGTGCTATTGTGACTTGCTGCTGCTGCATTTTTTCTTGTAGTGCTTGCTGCTGCTCTGTCATTTGTGCCAGCTGTTCTTGTTGCTTGGCCAACTGCGCTTTGAGCGCCTGCAATTCTGTATCTTCACCTACCCCCACTAAGTTCTTAATCTTATCTATCGTGGTGCTCGAGTTTTCACTGATTGGCGCTGTTATGGCGTCTTTGGTTGCACAGCCTACCAGCCCAAGAACACACACGTTGCCCAATACAGCGGCTATAATACTGCGCTTAATCCACTCATTCATACGTTTTTATACTACCTGTTTGATTGTCACTGCTGATTCATTACTGCTGCGTTAAGAGCTCTGCCATCTCTGGGCGTCCAAGCACACCTTTTTTGCGCAGCTCTACATGCCCCAAATCCATCATTTTCCAGTCACCACCCCAAACCAAGCCAGCTGATTTTGCAACCTGTCCATACAGGCGATAGCCTTGCATAGCCCATGGGTCTTTTTCAGAGATGACAATTTTTCCATTACGAATAAAGGCACTGTCAGCCGCCAAGCCAAACTGATGATAGCTCTTATACGAACCAGCTTTAGTCACGTGTGTGCCCTGTCTTAGCAAGCGTGCCTGACGCGATGGGCTACGATAACCCTCTAACAGCACCATGTCATAACCATATTGGTCATGCATCACCTTATAGACAGTCAATAGGCGCTGCACAAATTCTGAATTCATCTTATTCCAGTTACGGTCAGCATTTTTAATATTAATCTGTCCTGTGCTGATATGGGTACTAAGCGCTGTATTTGTCGGCATGGTTCTTGATGCATCAAATGCTGATAAATCAAGCACAGATTGCGTGTTGTCTGTGTTTGGCGCATTTGATGTACCAAAAGGTGACCAGTCGCCCTCTTGTATTGTACTCGCCTGATAGCTGGCAATTTCTGCGTCTAATTCAGCAAACAGCGCTTCAGGTGGCGCAGGCGGTGGCTGTAGTTGCTCCCCTGCCAGCAGCTGGCTTACTTGAGCATCCGTCCCAAAGTCATCATCACCATAACTATGATACACCGCCAAAGAATGGCTGTTTAGCAAGCGATAACATATACCAAGCGTAGCAATGATTAACAGCGTACAACTGAGCATCAATGTCATCTTCGGTTTTGGCAGTTTGGGCATCTGGATACTGCTTGTCTGCCATTTCAAAGATTTTCGCATGCGCTTAGGACGCACTGTTGATATAAGCGAGTACTGTAATTTAAGTTTATTCCCAATCCTTAAAAGCTGCGACCCGAAATAGTGACCATCATATAACAGTGCAGTCAGCACAATTGCTATGAAAACCAAACCGCAGATGACGATATAAACCATGTGCTAAAGCAACTTACAAAGTCGATTGAAATAAAAAACCCCATATCAAAAGCTACTTATGTTCATGAAAACAGACAAACCATCATATGATGATATCGTTAGAACAAAATTTTACTATTGTCAAAAAGAGATATGGTTACAAGTCGGCAATTATAGATAAAAAAGTAGAAAATTCCAATAAAAACCTAAAAAAACAAGTTATTTACTGATATTTATTAATCCACACACTGGTAAAATATAACTTTAGTGTACTTAATTCCTAAATTGATCATGTATATTAAGCATTTTTGGTAGAAAAAATAACCAAAATACCATAAAATACCTTTTTTTTGCGAACAATTGGCCTGTATTGATAAAAGGAATGGCAAGTGGTTTTAAAAAAAACACTAAATTATGTACGCTATTCCCTAGTAGCTGTGTTGATTTTGTATTTGGGTATCGTGTGGCTTTACTTTAAAGACAATGCGTCTTCACTTACCGTTTCAAGCTTTGTTCTATGGTTCTTAGGACTGCCTTTGCTGTTTTTGGGTGCACTTGGCGCGCTACGATGGTACCAAAACAAACCTGCCGCTGAGGAAGACCCTGCACTTGATACGCCCAAAACAGCTATCAAGGCCGATAGAGCGCCAATTAGCCATCGCTTATTATTATCAGGTCACCTGCTGCTACCAGAAGGCAATGAGTGGTCACAAATCATTGATAATACTGAAGACTTAACCGAAATTAACCATTCGCTTACTGATCACTTTGGCCTACCAAAATTGACAAAGCCTATTGCCGAGGTAGAAGAGCAGATGGCTTGGTCTACTCAAGAAGACAGTGAAACGTCTGAGCCAACCATGTCGACATTCACTCAGCGCATCATAGCGCTACTGCAGTTGCAGCTAGTGGCTCATGATGACACCCTAGCTAATATTGGTGCGCATTTTTCACATCACTACACAGACCGCGATGCTATAGACACCGCCTCAGACATTCATCCAGAGTGGCAAAATAGCGCTACGCTGCACATGCAGCAAGAGGACGCGGCACGTATTCCTGCCCAACCTGCACTATCAATGTTTGAGCTATATATATATACGCCAAACGATGCCGAACACACCGCTATCAAAGAATCCGTGACCGTATGGATGGCTGATTATGGTATAGCAGGCGGGCAGCTCTCTATTCATTTAATTACGCCTCAAGATGCTATCGGTGAACCTTTAGGGTTTATCAGTGACGTCTTGCGCCGTGTTGCTGAGACGACTCAGCCACGACTGGGCATGTTGATGGTGGCTGAGACACACATCGACCAAGAGTGGTTCGATAACTATGCCGATATCAGCATGACTGATGATACTGTACCTACGGAGGCAGCCAGCGCATTGCTATTTGCCAATCATGCTGCAGGTGACATTATTTCTTTAGAACAGCTACTGCCTATACAGCTGAGCACCACTATCGACCTGCCTGAATCTAACGATCAATTTGATGCACCAAAACGCTCGTATAAACAGCTGTTACCGCAAATACAATCGACATTACTGGCACAAAAAATCATACCACCAGTCGCTGATGAATCGACAGACGCAGACGATATCGAGGATAAAGAACGCTCACTCATACTGCTTTCAGACATCGACGTGATTAAACAAACGGAAGCACTGACACCGTTTATGCGCTTTACCGATGACTTAGCACAGCGGCACATTGATGTAACGACCCATCATTTTGGGCACTTTACCCTCACTAATCCTTGGCTACGCTGCTTTATGCCGATTTGTTTATTAACGCAATATCAATATGAGCACACCGAACGTACAGACACATTGCTCGCCGTCATCCAACATCCGAACTGTTGTAGTCTTTGGCACTTAGATACTCCCTAGTTGACAGACCGTCGCGACTTTATTTTTCATACCATTTATTAGGTAGCTGATATGTTTTCAGGCTTTTTCCATCTTATCTATCACCCTAAAGTACTGTTTGCTTTGGCGGTGATTGTTGCCCTTGTCTTATTGTATGACTATGTTGGTTTAACCACCTTTATGATGATTGTTGGTACGTTGATTGTCGCCGCAATCATCGGGTTCTTTGCCTATCGACTGTGGCAAAAGAAGAAGGCCGCAGGCGAGCAGCTGGCAGACTTAATCGAAGGTGGTGATACTGAGAGCGGCACAGCTGTTGATACCAAAGATGCGAACGCGGAAGAAATACAGTCGCTACGTGAGCAAATGCAGGATGCGATTAAGACCATTCGCAAGTCAAAAATGGGCGACCGCACAGGTAATGCTGCCTTATATGAGCTGCCATGGTACATGGTGATTGGCAACCCTGCTGCAGGAAAAAGCTCAGCCGTGCTGCATTCAGGGCTAAAATTTCCCTTTATGGAAAAGACCGATACTTTATCGGTAAAAGGGATTGGGGGCACACGTAATTGTGATTGGTTCTTTTCAACCGAAGGCATTTTGCTCGATACGGCGGGACGTTATTCTATCTATGAAGACGATCGCTCGGAGTGGCTATCGTTCTTAGGACTGTTAAAAAAGAACCGTCCAAAAGCGCCCATTAATGGCATTATCATCACCGTCAGTATTGCAGATTTGACACAAAATGACCCAAGCTATGCCGTTGATTTGGCAAAGAACCTGCGCAGCCGTGTCCAAGATGTCACCGAGCATTTAGAAGTTCATGCGCCTGTGTACGTCCTCTTTACTAAAATGGATTTAATTTCAGGCTTCCGCGATTTCTTTAATGATTATGAGCAAGAAGAGCGCGACCAAGTATGGGGCGCTACCATTCCCTACCCTGAAAATCCTGACGAAATCAACATTACAGACTTGTTTGAAACACACTTTAATACCTTGGTTGATGGTCTTAAAGATCTGAGTACGACCAAACTCTCACTGCGTCATCAGCGCACGGTCTCACCGAGCCTGATGACCTTTCCTATGGAATTTCAATCGCTGCGCCCCATGATTCGCACATTGGTGCATGCCTTGTTTGAGGACAATCCTTTTCAGTTTAAGCCCATCTTGCGCGGGTTTTATTTCACCAGTGCCTTACAAAAAGGACAGGTCAACAGCCAAATGACCGCGCAGATGGTCAAAAACTATAATTTATCTACACCTGCAGTGCCTTTGACCAGCGCCCAGCCGAATAATAACCAGCCGTATTTTTTACATCATTTATTTTCAAAGGTGATTTTAAAAGACAAGCATTTGGTTAAGCAGCATAAAAACCGTAGTAAACGCAGTCACCGTGCTGTAGTCACTTTAAGCGCGGTCGCGGTATTGTGTGTGGCATCCTCGCTTTGGACATGGTCGTATGCCAACAACAGACAGCTGACTGAGCGCGTACTGGCCGACTTACAACAAGTCGAAGAGATACAAAGTACGGCCGATGGTCGCTTACAAGAACAGCTCGCCTCCTTGATTGTCTTACAAAACCGTATCGAGCAGTTAGAGCGCTACGACGAAGATACGCCATTGTCATTGAGTTTCGGCCTGTATCAGGGTGATACGCTCAAGCAAAAACTATTAGAAGAGTACTATAACGGTATCAATATTATTTTGCTCAAACCCACCAAACAAAATATCGAGCAGTTTTTAGTGCAAGTGAACAACAATGCTGATGCACTTGAGAACAAGCGCTTGTCGCCTGAGACGAGCGAGACCGACACAAACGATACCGCGAAGCGCTATATTGAGTCAGATCCTACCGACGTCGAAGATGCTTATAACGCATTAAAAGCGTATTTGATGCTCGCCAATCATGAGCATCTAGAAACCAGCCATTTAAGCGATCAGATGACCCGATTTTGGCGCAGTTGGCTAGAGGCCAATCGCGCTGATATGCCTGAAGACAAAATGATTCGTCAAGCTGAGCGCATCTTAAGTTTTACCTTAGCGCATACACATGATAAAGGCTTTCCGCTGATTGATAATGATTTGGGCTTGGTGGATAAAGCCCGTGCTACGCTTACGAAGGTCAGTAAAGGCCAGCCTGCGCGTGAGCGGGTATACGCTGAGATTAAAATGCGTGCCTCTGCTCGCTTTCCATCTGTCACAGTCGCTCAAATCACCAAAGATTCTGTCAATAATGTCTTACTGGGCAGTTACGCGGTATCAGGGACGTTTACCAAGCAAGCTTGGACAGATTTTATCAGCGATGAGATTGATAAAGCAGCGACCACAAAAGTGGTTGCTGATGACTGGGTGCTTGCGACCAGTGGTCAAGATGACTTGACGCTAACAGGCAGCCCTGAGCAGATTAGAAAATATCTGGTCACGCGCTATAAGCAAGAATACATTCATGAGTGGCAGCGCTTTTTATCTCAAGTCTATATCCGTGAGAGTAAAGACTTTAAAGACCATGCAGTACTGTTAAGCCAGCTGTCTGATCCTAAAGAATCACCGCTAATGGCATTTTTTGCGATGCTAGACACACAGACTCATTGGGATGGTGTGGCCGCTACCGATACAGCAGATGAAAATACCGCTAAGCGTTCTTTTTTAGACTGGTTTAAACAAACCATTCTGCGCCAAAGCCCTTCTGAAGTGCAGCAAGTAGAAGCCGCCGTGTCTGCCAATCGCTCATCAGCAGCCAATAACGCGCCAGCCAAAGCTTCAGGGATTATTGCGCAGGAGTTTGCCTTTATCCATGCTTTGGTCATCAAACGCGAAGACAATCAGAACGAGTCACTACTCAATCGTTATTTGACCAGTTTGGGCGATATCCGTACGCGCTTTAACAACATTGCACGCAGTGAAGATATTGGCCCAGATGCGCTGCTGTTTGCCTCACAGACTCTGAGCAATGAGGGCTCTGAGCTGACCAAGTCGCTACAAATACTCGATGAGCAAATCTTAAGCCAAGCCAATTCAGAGATTAAACCGCGTGTCAGACCATTACTCAGCGAGCCATTGACGCGCTCGTTTAATATGCTGCTGACGCCCACCAAAGCCGAGATTAACAAAGTTTGGCAAGCGCAAGTGCAAAAACCCTTTGAGGATAATCTTGCTAAAAAATACCCCTTTACCAAAAATGCCAACCTTGAAGCCACACCTGCTGAAATTGGTCAATTCTTTGGGCAAGACGGTTATGTGTCTAAATTCGTCGCAGGCACGCTCTCGCCATTTATTATCCAGCGCGGTGACCAAATCTCAAGTAAGATTTGGAATGGCGCAGGCTTGGGGCTTAATCCTAAATTTGTTGCTGACTTTGGCCGTTATTTTATCAATTATACAGGCGGCGGGCGCAATGATAGCAGCGCTAATAACACAGCAAATACAGGTGGTGCGCGCCAGACGACTTTCCAAATCATGCCCCTGCCTGTGAGCGGTCTGACCGAATACACCATCGTACTTGATGGCCAGCAGCTACGCTATCGTATGGGCGCACAAGCGTGGACAACCTTTGTATGGCCAAACCCCAGCAGCCAACCTGGTGCGAGCATTCGTGCAAAAGATTACGATGGTAAAGACTACACCGTACTAGAAGAAGCAGGCAGCTTCGGCGTCGAGCGTTTTATTAATACGGCAAAGCGTACCCAGCTTGAGAACAATGTCGTTGAAATGACGTGGACAGGTGATGGCATCAGTATTCCTGTACGCTTTAGAATCATCAGTGGTAGCGAGAGCGCTTCCTCTCAAGGACAGTCAGGCAATCCGTTTACAGGTCTAAAACTGCCTGAAGAAGTCATCGGTCTTGGTGTTACCCGTACAGCAAATCAAATCAACGAGCAGGCACAAAACGCGCCTGCAACCACTAGCAACACAGCAAACAACAGCGAGCGTGCTACGCCTGTGGGCACAACGACCAATACACCTGCCAGCAATGATACGGACAACAGCAGCACGACAAATGATGCAAGCAATAACAGCAATGTTGCAGTAGCAGCGACTACTGAGGAAGCGACGTCATGATATCAGACAGCACCCTACCACTGAGCTATTTTGGCAAACTGCCTGCACGCGGCGACTTTGTACGCGCGCGGCACCATGTCGCCGACATTGAAACCATTGATCGCTGGGTCAGTGATGCCATTAGACTCTCAAACACCCTAACAGAGACATTAAACACGCTCAGCTTTAGTCATGTGAATACCAGCGCCCAACAAGTCATTACGGGCAGCATGATTGCCAGTCATGACAGTAGTGGCCGCAAATATCCGCTTATCGGCTTTTGCGTACTGTACTTAGAAAAGCCCAAACAGTGGATGAACTATCTGCCCAGTAAATCTGTGCCGATATGGTGTGATATTGATGGTGCATTGACGCAGGTAGTCAATACGTCCAATGCACAAGCGACAGACTTGCTTAGTCAACATACAGTACTTGTGCACAACAGCGGCAGTCCACAATATTATGACTTTATAAACAGTACCACGCTCTATGATATTGCGGCTTATAAAAACTGTGATAAGCAGGATATTGCCCAACAAATTATCGCCGCAGGCCTGTTGTTTTTACCGACTTACACCAAGGGCTTTCATGGTCTTAATAAGACGCTGTGCTGGACACTTGGCCACGATAAAGATAAAGCCATTGGGCTTGCGACATTTTGGCATGATTTAATACATGGTTTTTATCAACCGCATGAGCTGCATTTAAACACCTACTTTTATAAACGTAATAACACCTATCAGCTGTTTATTGGTTTTGGTGAGCCAGACAGTCAAGTATTGGCACAAATTACCGATACGGATACTACATTTCATGAAGACTGGGTCGTGATGGACGATAGTCAGTGGACACAAGACTATATCAATGAGGACATTGGCTTGACCCGCTTTAGCCAAATGCTGCTGCGCGAAGACAGCTTTTTATATGATGTGCGGCAACTGTTTAAAACCGTATTTTTAGCCCAGTGATAGTCACGGTTTTACGGTTCGCTCCAATTATGGTTACCAAAGATAAAAGAGGGATTGTTATGTTGATTTATAACCCAGCTGCCGCACAAAACAACAAAAAAAGCTACTACAAACGCGGTATTTGCGCCTTGATAGCGACCAGCCTGTCAGTCAGCATGCTCGTTTTTGCTGACCACCATAATAGCAATATCGAGAATGGCAGTGTGCCTGTGGTTATCAAAGGCGTGGTTGCCACACAGTCGGACAAGCAACAACTGATTGATAAACTTCAAAAACAGTATCCAGAGCATAGGGTCAATGACGAAATAGAAGTGCACTCTGGTATCAATTTACCGACCAACTGGCAACAAGTCACAAGTGCCATTATTGATAGCGACATTACCGCTATTCGTCAAGGGCGCATTGATATTAATGGCACGACCATTAGCTTGCATGGCAAAGTGAATAGCCTTGAGCAAAAACAAGCCATTCAAAATCGTATTCATACTCGCCTAACCGACCTATACCAACTTGAAAATAATTTGGTTGTGGTCGAAGGTGAGCAGCGCTTGATCGATGACACGCTCGGCGACCGTATTGTCGAGTTTGAATCAGGTAGTACCAACCTCACACCGCGTGGCCTTGGTATTTTGGATGAGATGGCAGGCGCCCTGAATCGCGTTGGCAATAAGTCAGTTACCATTACGGGCCATACCGACAATACAGGTAATGCCAGTGCCAATTTACTGCTTTCAAATCAGCGTGCTGAAGCGGTTAAAGAGTATCTAATTGGTCGTGGTATTGATACCTCACGACTCAGTACGGCAGGCAAAGGGGATACCGACCCTATTGCCACCAATGATACCGAAGCAGGACGCACACGCAATCGCCGTATTGAATTTACGGTTGACAACTAGTCACGTCACCCGTGAGCAAGAAACTTAATCCAAGCCTTATTAAAAGTTACAGGGACACTTGTTATGTTTCGTCTTATCAACACCGTCTTGCCCATGCATGGCGATAGACTGTATGCCAGTGAGCGCAGCACACAGGCGGCTTATGCCAGTAGTGTATCAGATGTGAGCACACATCAAACATGGCAGCAGTCATTGATGGAAGCACACAATGAAGACAGAATATTACAGCTGCTGGGCGCCAATTCTGCTGACAACATCTCGCAGCACGGCATAGACACCTATGTTATCCATGCTTATATTCACGAGCAGCACCATACGCCGTTTACCTCATTAGCATCACTCATCGGCTCGCCGCTGACCATCAGCTATGAGACGCCAAATGGTATGGCATATCGTCATCTGCATATCATTGCCATCAGACAAATTGACCACGAAGGCAGCTATGGCTACTATCGCCTACTGGCGCAACCGATCACGTATCAATTACACACGCATCAATGCTCACATGTGGACATACAAACCGATGTTGTGACTATGACCGCTGAGCGCCTGTCCGAAGTAGATGTCAGCATAATTGATGATACCAATCAAAGCTGGACGCCTGCGCGCATGACGCAGTGGCAACAAAGTGACTGGGCGCACATTTGCGAGCGTTTGTCGCGTCAAGGTTTAAGCGCTTATCTGCGGCATAATAATACGTCTGAGCACAGTCCGCCAACACTCGTGATTACCAATGCCGAGCCTACTGAAGACAATACCATCAGTCGCAATCTCGGCGCTATCCGCTATCATCAAGCACTGCATGACCGCGTACAAGCACCTGTCTTGAGCCTAAATCAATCCGTCCATGTGATACCTGCACATGTGTATGCCGATCGCTTTGATGTGACAGGTGTGACACACAGCAGACAACAAACGACCAGTGCGCCTATCTATGATACCTCGGTCGTCTCATCAGGACTGACCATCGATACCCCTGCCGCATTTGCGCCCGTGATTGATACCCATAGCGTGGATGACGCACAGATATTGACCGATGCCAACCATACTCAGCACCATCACTATAATGCCCTATCTGTGGTGAATGACTTAGCAGTTGCAGACACCTTTCACTTAACGGGACATGACAGTCTTAATCATCATTATCGTGTGACGCACATCACTCATCTAGCGCGTAATAGCCTAGCGCATATCACAGGATTAACACTGAGCACGCGACATCAACAACGCCATGCCTCCATGCTTGATGCTGGTAGCCACTTAACCCAGCTGCGTCTTATTAATGCGGATACGCCATGGGTCGGCGCGCTATATACCAAACCGTACGTCCCTGCAGTCACAGGACTCACCGAGGCGCAAGATGACAGTGACAGTCGCAACCATATGACCCCAACTCGAATGGCGGTCATGGATGCCAGTGCCCAGCCTATCCATCGGTTAGAAGCACAGGCAGGCGCGAGCTACGGCACGCACTTTACCCACCGCGCTGATGACCAAACCCTCATACAGTCGATTGGTGCTAGCGAGCATTTAATCAATGCAGGCAGCCTCTTGTCTGAGACGCGCCCTAGCCTCTTTGCTACTGAGAACGAGCAAGCCATCGAAAGCGGCTATCGTCATCAAGACAGTGGCGCACTCACGGAATGGATTACTGACCATCGAGACACGCAGGCGTACTCCCAGTGGCAAGTCAAAGGCAGCACCACGTCACAGGTAAAAATGGGCATCATTGACCCCGCTACAGACAGCACTGCCAAGCGTGACGGTATACAGGTCACTACAGACGCACAAATCAGCGTTAAAACAGGCAACGCACTGTCACTATCAACGTATCCACAAACGCATCTGCAATCTGGGGAGCATGACTATCAACACCACACCCCGACCCTCACCCAAACCGCCCTCGGTGGACAACACCTGACCGAGCTTCTGACGCAACTAGCAAAGGGACTGGGTAAAACCGTCAATGATCATAGCGACATTAAAACCCAGCTAGAGACCATCAGTGAGGAGCAGCAAACCAAGACGCATCAAGAGACACCCTTTACCCTAATAGACAGTGCTGCCGATATCAGCTACAGCAGCACAGAGACCCTCATTACCCGTACTATGGGTGAGATGCTCAGCACAACCCAAGGTGACTATATCCTGACCAGCGGTGAGAACTATAGCCAAGTGAGTAACGAAGCCATGACTATGGTCGCTGATGGCAGCATCAGTATGACCAATGCTAAAGATAATATCCTACTTTCCGCACATACAGGCAAGCTTGAAGCAACGGCAAAGCAGGATGTCAATATTGCCTCATCAACGCAAGCTGTTGAGGTAATGGCGAATGATAAAATCACGCTGACAGCAGGCGGTGCTAGCATCGTCTTAGAGGGCGCGAATATTACCATCAGTGCCAATCAGTTTACAGAAAAGGCAGGTAAGCACAGTAAAGCGGGTGGCGGAATGGATGGGCTTGGGT
>NZ_JACDXT010000027.1 GCF_016464015.1 Psychrobacter sp. bablab_jr014 | reverse complement strand
TTTAAAATTTTAAAAGAGCATAAGAGGAATCCTACACAGAAATGTCTCCGTATGTAGCCATTCGGTAGCCGTTTCTGTGCAAAATATTGATTTGACAGTGTCAAATGGGATTCCTATTTATGCGATAAAAATTGTTATATGACTCCCGAACGACTACACAAAAGCTACCGAATAGCTACCCAAAATCAAAAATGACTCCCAAATGGCTACATAAAATCAAAAATAGCTCCCAAATAGCTCCCTTTTTATGGAGCCATTTGGGAGCTAAAAGGGAGTCAAATGGTAGCCATTTTTAAAATAGCTTCTTACCTTTTGTCTGCCAAAATTCTATTTGCTTTTGTAATTGTTTTTCATTTTCTCTTAAAGTCGATTTCATTAATTCCGTTAAATCAACTGGAGATATTTCTTTAATTAAATTTTTATATTTATATTTAGTTCTTTTATTCAATTCTCCCCATTTGTCTTCTTCATGAATTAACATGTAAACCATTGCTTGTTCATTTAATTTTTCTGGCGAAGTCCAATCTGGTTTCAAGATATGTAAATCATTAAAACAATCATTCCAGTAATCCACCATATCTCTTTTAAGTTCAATTTCTACACGCCATAAGTGATCAGACATAACTTCGACATCTGCGTTATCTTTACGTTCTTGTTTTTTGTTATAAATTCTAATAAATCTATCACTATCACGAACGCCAAAATATTTTGTTTCTGGTTTCCCGTCACGACCATAAAATACAGTTTTCTTAACTGCTTTATCAGTCATTGCATAATAATTACTTAAATCATCTTCAAAATCAAAAGCTAAATCTATTCTTGTAAAACCGTCATCTTCCATGTAGTTGATAATGTTTTGTTTTAACCAAAGCATTTCTTCATGCGTAAGTTTATTCGGATTAAATTCAACACGCATATTACGTCTATCCCATGTATCTGCTTTTACTTTGTCGTATTCGATATAAACTTTTTCCTGCAGTGCTTTAGCTTTAAATTTCGTTTGTAGTATATCCCAAAGTCGAATTTGTGGTTCGATACTCATAAATGACGATAGCTTTTGAGCGTTGTCACGACTGAGATTTCCAACTATTGTCATAGCGTCAAAACTTAATTTAGGATTTTGTGGGTGCACAGAATGCACTCCTAACCGGCTATTAGAGTATCCGGTTGAGGTGTAATTTGTAACTTCTTGTAATGTGCTTTGCTTTGAATGAATTTCTTGCTCTTTTCTACTCATAAAAAATCGACTCCTTAATTTAATTTAAGAAGTCGCCCACCCGAATATTTATCTTGATGTATATTTAAATATCGTTTAGTATTTAAATATACAAATTCATAAAAAACAACTCATGTTTTCTTTTTGGATTGTCGTTCACAAACTTTGGTCGGTGGGTGAGCGACTTCTTTTTATTTGTTTATTAATATAACACTATCAAAAGGCTTGGTCTAATCAGATCAAGTCTTTTTTAGTACCAAAACTTATTACATAATCAAAAATTAATTTTCTTTAGATAATTTATATTGCTTGTAAGCATAATAAACTATAAATGACTGTACTACTACTTGTGCAAAAGATAATGCTATACGAATGCTTTTCTTAGTTTTCTCACTCATTTTCTTCAACTCCTTTTGTTGCTTTATTCCAATTGCTTTATTGACGTTGAGCCTCTGAACCCTTAACAATCCCCAAACTTGTCGAATCGTCGGCTTAATAGCTCACGCTATGCCGACATTCGTCTCCAAGTTTAGTTAAGGGTTCTTCTCAACATCAATAAATTTTCTCGGCATAAATGCGTGTCTTATTATTTATTTTTATTCACTTTAAATAAAAAACGTCCCAAGTATGCTACATAATAATACTTAAGACGTTTTAATTTTTATTTAGTTTTTATCTCCTTTAACTTTATCAATCAAGTCATTAGCTTTATCTTTAACATCATCTACTACTTCTTTGGCTTTACCAGAAGCTTTATCTCCTTTACCTTCTGCTTTTAAATCCTTATTATCAGTAGCATCTCCAATAGTCTCTTTGATATTTCCTTTTGCTTGTTCGAATTTTTCTTCGCTCATTTTCTATTCCTCCTAAATAATCAATGTCTACAATACAATTCTATTATTCAAATACCCTTTTTAAAAGTGAAATCATATCCTTTTTTATCCCATGCATTAAACCTTGTATTATCCCATGTATACAAAATGATTTATGTATTACTCCTTTTCATTTAGAATATCAAAAACTATCCTACAGATAGACTACTCAAAAAATGAGTAGTCTTTTTATTTTGCATTTTAAGCCCTTTCTAGGACATTTAATCATTCCACGTATAAAAATGACTAAAAACTTTTTTTGTTCAACAGAGAGGCTATAAATCATTTTAAAATTTATTTCTCAACACTTTCAGAAAAAAATATGTTTTTTTATTTTAATTATCCTTCTCAATAAAAAGCTAAAACCTGAAAAAAATAGGTGTATAATGTAACTTTTATATTTTAAAATATTTTAAAATTTTAAAAGAGCATAAGAGGAATCCTACACAGAAATGTCTCCGTATGTAGCCATTCGGTAGCCGTTTCTGTGCAAAATATTGATTTGACAGTGTCAAATGGGATTCCTATTTATGCGATAAAAATTGTTATATG
>NZ_JACDXT010000026.1 GCF_016464015.1 Psychrobacter sp. bablab_jr014 | reverse complement strand
TGATCAAACTCTTCAGTTTAATCTACTTGAGACCTTTTAAGATGGTCCCTAATCTTGGCTCATTCAATCACTCGCATTTAACTTTTCGTATGTTCGTATATGAATTAACTTGAGTTATTTGCTAATCATGAATGATAATTTTTTTTGCCATTACTGGCTGAATAACTAACATTCTGTGTCAGCAAAAATCCACACAAGTTGTTCTTTAGTATGCTTTTAAAAAGTAATATCACTGTCGTCCAGTAAATATTTATTACCCAAACTCACTAAGCTAATACGCTTCGCTGTATGGGTGAGCCGACTAGTCTATCATAAATTTATAAACTGTCAAACTCTTTTTTTTACTAACTTCGCAAGTAAGCGTTTTAACAACCGCTTTGCCTCATCAGTGGGGCGTATTATAGAGCGTTTATTTTGTGTGTCAACACTTTGTTTAAATTATTTTATCTTTTTCTATTTTTGCCTGTTTTTAGTCGTTTACTTACCTATCTTATGCACCTTAGTTTTTTTGCTTTATCTTTCTTATATAGTTAGCACATTCTGAAAGTGTTTTCTATATAGCTATTTCTTTGCTTATCGGGTGACGCTATTGTTTTTATGGCGTTTATACCTATATAGATAAGCCGCTTGGTTATTGATTTGGCTTAATCCCTTGTCATCTGGCGTTTATAGCGTGGTTTTGCTATGATGGCTGACTTTGGGACGGTATGCTTTGAGGCGTCAGTTAACTGTATTTAAAGGGCGCATCATCTAGAGACATCGACTGGTGTACTGTCATTTATGAGTCACAATATAATCTTAAGGTCATATGGTTGATGGTTGCAATCATCACTGCTGGCGGATTCAAATATAGGTAATCAATTATGGTCGCAATTACTTTACCCGATGGTAGCGTAAGAAACTTCGAAGGCAGCACCACCGTAATGGAGGTGGCGCAAAGTATCGGTACGGGACTGGCAAAAGCTACGGTCGCGGGACGGGTGAATGGACATTTGGTCGATGCGTGCGACCCTATCGTCGCTGATGCCAATGTGGAGATTGTGACGCCAAAAGATGATGATGGTGTGGATATCATTCGCCACTCGTGCGCGCATTTGCTCGGTCATGCGGTCAAGCAGCTGTATCCTGATGTAAAGATGGTCATCGGTCCTGTGATCGAAGATGGCTTTTATTATGACATCTATAGTGATACGCCATTTACCCCTGAGCACATGGAAAACATTGAAAAGCGTATGATGTCGCTGATCAATCAAAACTATGATGTCGTCAAAAAAATGACCCCGCGTGATGAGGCGATTGAGATTTTTAAATCGCGTGGTGAAGACTATAAGCTACAGCTAATCAATGATATGCCGGGCGAAGATGCTTTTGGTCTGTATCATCATCAAGAATACGTGGATATGTGCCGTGGGCCGCACGTGCCGAACACACGCTTTTTAAAAGTGTTTAAGCTGACTAAGATGTCAGGTGCTTACTGGCGTGGCGATGCTAAAAACGAACAGCTACAGCGTATCTACGGTACGGCGTGGGCGGATAAAAAGCAGCTAAAAGCGTATATTCAGCGTATTGAAGAAGCCGAAAAGCGTGACCACCGTAAAATTGGTAAAGCGCTGAACCTGTTTCATATGCAAGAGCAAGCACCCGGTATGGTGTTTTGGCATCCAAACGGCTGGACGATTTATCAAGTGCTTGAGCAGTATATGCGTCAGGTACAATACGATAATGGCTATCAAGAGATTAAAACGCCACAAATCGTGGATCGCAGTCTGTGGGAGCGCTCAGGACACTGGGGCAACTATGCGACCAATATGTTCACCACATCGAGTGAAAGCCGCGACTATGCGGTAAAACCGATGAACTGTCCATGCCACGTACAGGTATTTAACCAAGGGCTAAAGTCGTACCGTGACCTGCCGCTACGTATGGCAGAATTTGGATCATGCCACCGTAACGAACCGTCAGGCTCGCTACATGGCTTGATGCGTGTGCGCGGCTTTACTCAAGATGACGCGCATATCTTCTGTACGCCTGCGCAAATCCAAGAAGAAGTGGCAGAATTCATCAAGCTGACATTGGCAGTATATGACGACTTTGGCTTTACGGATATTGAAATGAAGCTCTCTACTCGCCCAGAAAAACGTGTGGGCAGTGAAGCGGCGTGGGATGCGGCCGAAAAAGCCTTGGCAGATGCGCTTGATAGCTCAGGCTTGGACTGGGAATATCTGCCTGGCGAAGGCGCGTTCTACGGTCCTAAGATTGAATTTAGTCTAAAAGACTGCCTAGGTCGTGTGTGGCAGTGCGGTACGATTCAGGTCGATCCGAACATGCCAGAGCGCTTAGATGCCGAGTTCGTTAACGAACATGGCGAGCGTGAGACGCCTGTCATGTTGCACCGTGCGATTTTGGGTTCATTTGAGCGTTTCCTTGGTATGCTGATTGAGCATTATGCTGGCTGGATGCCTGTATGGCTTGCGCCGCAACAGGTTGCGGTTATGAACATCACCGATAAACAGGCGGATGCTTGTGACTCAGTGGTGCAAACCCTACGTGCTGCTGGACTGCGCGCCATTAGTGACTTGCGTAACGAAAAGATTGGATTTAAGATACGAGAGAAAACATTAGAACGTATCCCTTATATGCTAGTATTGGGGGATAAGGAAGTCGAATCGGGCAGCGTCAATGTCCGTACGCGTGAAGGTGAGAACCTAGGCGTCATGAGTGTTGAGGCATTTATTGAATTGGTACAAACTGCCATCGCTCAAAAAGGTCGACAGAATCAAAAAACAGATGAGGAGTAATACCTATTAAACAGTCAAACCGTTTGAACATCAACGAAGATATCAGCGCCAAACAAGTTCGTCTTGTTAAAGAAGATGGCGAACAGATGGGCGTGGTTGATATCAATACCGCGATGAAAGCGGCACGTGATGAAAACTTAGACTTGGTTGAACTGGTTCCTGATGCCAAACCACCCGTTTGCAAAATCATGGACTACAAGCGTTTCTTATATGACCAAAAACAAAAGGCCAAAGAAGCGAAGAAAAACCAAAAGCAGACCCAGTTAAAAGAGATGAAACTGCGTCCAAGCACTGAAGAGGCTGACTATCAGGTCAAACTGAGAAAGATCGTTAGCTTTCTAGAAGATCAGGACAAAGTAAAAATCAGCATCCGCTTCCGCGGTCGTGAAATGGCGCACCAAGATATTGGTCGCCGTCAGCTTGAGCGTATCATCGAAGATACCGCTGATATCTCAAACGTTGAGCAGCCACCAAAAATGGAAGGCCGCCAGATGGGTATGCTCTTAGGGCCAACTAAGAAAAAATAATCAGCCAAGTCTTTGGTTCGATAATGACGTGTGTACTTTTTTGACCACCAATATGCCACCGCGTATTGGTGGTTTTTTGTTGCCTTAACATTTTGTGTCATGTCCGCTGTTTGGCGCACAAGCAGATAGGAACTCGCAAATCGTTTTACAAAATCCATATTCCCACCTGCCACAGAACGCGGTAGTCTTAAGCGTATCGCTTATTTTGCAGACGCTATGAGCTTGCTGCCCTAGGCTAATACTGCCAATTACTTATAATAATTATCAACGCCGAATTTTTATCACTGTTTATTCTTTGGATAAGGACACCTGATGCAATCATTAACCCCACCTGAAAATGCTGCCAGCCAAACAATTACACTTAGCGCCCCTGAACCTGTCAAAGAAGTCGAAAAAGATGAAGCCGATCAGATGGTGCCGCTCGATAAAGACCAAATCCCTGAGCTGGATGCCAAGGTTGATGCCTTTATTGACCATGTGATTACCAATCCCGTCGATAGTCCTGACTTTCGTCAAAATGTGCAATCTATTCATGAGCTTGGCTCAAAAGAAATCCGCGAGTCCGCACAGGTATCGAACCGTATGCTCGACTTGCCAGCCAAAAGTCTGAACGATGGTCTTTTTGACAACTCCCCGATTGCCAAATCATTGACCGAGCTGCGCGGCATTGTCGAAGATCTTGACCCTAGTAAAAAAGAGCTGACCAGCTCACGCAAGCTGTTTGGTCTGATTCCTTTTGGCAATAAAGTGCAAGATTATTTTCGTCAGTACGAATCAGCGCAGTCGCACATCAATGCGGTGGTGACCAGCTTATACAACGGTAAAGATGAGCTGCTCAAAGACAACGCCACCATTGAGCAAGAAAAAATCAATATGTGGGCGCTGATGCAGTCTATTCGCCAATATATCTATGTCGGTAAAAAGATTGATGAGCAACTGGCGCAAAAGGTACAAACGCTTGAAGCCACTGACCCAGAAAAAGCGCGTATTATTAAAGAAGAAATGCTGTTTTATGTGCGCCAAAAAAATACTGATTTTTTGACCCAATTGGCGGTTAATATTCAGGGCTATTTGGCCTTAGACACCATTCGTAAGAATAACCTTGAGCTTATTAAAGGCGTTGACCGCGCTACGACAACCACCATTTCTGCGCTACGCACCGCTGTTGTGGTCGCGCAGGCAATGACCAATCAAAAACTGGTACTCGACCAAATCACTGCGCTCAATAAAACCACCAGCAGCTTGATTGAATCGACCTCAGCGATGCTCAAGCGCCAATCAGGCGAGATTCATGAGCAAGCGACCAGCGCCACCATTGAACTGGATAAGCTACAAAATGCCTTTACTAATATCTATGAAACGATGGATATGATCAGCAATTACAAGGTGCAAGCGCTGGACAGCATGCAGCAGACGATTAATACTTTGACGACCGAAGTGGACAAAGCACAAAAGTATCTGGACAAATCTAACCAGACCACCGTGCTTGAGGTGTCCAAGGATATCAATGCTGAGAAAATAACTCAGCAATCGGACAACACCAAAGTGACCATTTAGACAGTTCGTTTAAACTGTCTGCATTCGCAGATGAATGGCCGCTCGCTTTTGGGTCGTACAAACGGGTTACCTGACTTATCATCATTGTTGCAAGATATTGTCAGGTGGTTCGTGTTAAGATACTCCTTACTTATGATATTAAAAGACAGATACGGTAATTTATGACTTGGAACGATCCAAATGCCTCGGCGGAAGCACAAAAATACGATAACCCTATTCCGAGCCGAGAGTTGATACTACAAACGATTGCACAGAATGGTCAACCGACGCATCCTGAGCTGGCACATATTTTTGAGATTAATGACCCCGAACAGTTCGATGCGCTGGGTAATCGCCTTAAAGCCATGGTTCGTGATGGTCAGGTCACGCGCGATGGACGTCCTTATCGCTATCGTCCTGTGACCACGCACGATGTGGTGACAGGAACGGTCTCAGCACATGCCAAAGGCTTTGGTTTTGTGGTGCTTGAGGACATGCCTGACTTATTTTTGCATGAAAAACAAATGCGCTGGGTGTTTAATGGCGATACCGTCGATGCCATCGGTACGTCTACGGACAATCGCGGGCGCACCGAAGGGCGTATTGTTAAGGTTAATGAGCGTCAGCAAAACCAGTTTATCGGTACGCTGGCACGCGATGAAGATGGCTACTGCGTCGAGCTGGCAAGCCCGAACAATCACCAGCCCATCACCGTAACCGATGACAATGTTGATGCCCTCGGCGCAAAAGTAGGTGACCCTGTTAAAGTTGACATCATCGACTGGCCAAACCAGCATGAGTTTGCCACAGGTAAAATCACTGCCCTACTCAACGATGATAATGACCGCGAGCTGATCATTGAAACCACGTTATTAAACTACGACATTCCCTCAGAGTTTAGCCCCGCAGCGTTAAAACAAGCGCAAGCGTACAAAGAGCCAAGCAAAAAAGACATCAAAGGTCGTGTCGATTTGCGTGATATACCGCTCATCACCATTGATGGTGAAGATGCACGCGATTTTGATGACGCCGTGTTTGCTGAAAAGCGCTCAGGCGGTAACTATCGCGTATTGGTCGCCATCGCTGATGTCAGTCACTATGTGACGCCGAACTCGCCGCTTGATATTGATGCGTACGAGCGTGGCACGTCGGTATACTTCCCGCATCGCGTCATTCCGATGCTGCCTGAAGTGTTGTCAAACGGCTTGTGCTCCCTCAATCCGTCAGTTGACCGTCTGTGTATGGTTGCCGATATCAAGGTATCGCGCGCAGGCAATGTCACAGGCTATGAGTTTTATCCTGCGGTTATGCATTCGCAAGCACGCCTGACTTATAATCAAGTCAATGCTTACTTTGAAAACCCCAAAGATGACAGCTTACCGACAACGCTCACTGGCAATGAGGCGGTTAAAAAATCGGTCGCCACCTTGCATCAGCTGTATGAACTGCTGCTGAAAAAACGCGAAGCCCGTCATGCGATGGAGTTTGAAACGGTTGAAACCTATATCAAATTCAACGAAAAAGGCGGTATTGCGGACATCTTGCCACGTACGCGCGGCGATGCGCACAAGCTGATTGAAGAGTGCATGCTGCTTGCCAATACGTGTGCGGCAAACTTTGCCCTCAAGCATGAATTGCCTGTGCTGTACCGCAATCATGATAAGCCCGATGGCGAAAAATCAGGTCGTATCCATGAATACGCGAAAAACTTTGGTTTAAGTTTCCCTGAAGAAAACCCAACGCAGGCGGACTATCAGCGCATTATCGAAGCGACCAAAGACCGTCCTGACGCAATCAGCATTCATAGTATGCTACTGCGCTCAATGATGCAGGCAAACTATGCCCCTGATAATATCGGGCATTTTGGCTTGGCATACGATGAGTACAGCCACTTTACCTCGCCGATTCGCCGCTATCCTGACTTGATGCTACACCGTGCGATTAAAGCCAAAGTTACAGGTACCAAGCAGCCTGTGATGGACTTTTCATTGGATGAAGCAGGTACGCAAACCTCGGACACTGAACGCCGCGCTGAAAAAGCCTCGCGCTTTGTCGAATCATGGCTCAAGTGCCACTACATGAAAGACCATGTGGGCGAAGAGTTTGATGGTGTGGTGACGACCGTGACCAATTTTGGTTTGTTTATCACCTTAACCGACCTATATATTGATGGCTTGGTACACATCTCAAATGTCGGCGATGACTTCTTTGTCTATGACGAAAAGCAACAACAGCTTATCGGTCAAGATCACGGGAAACTGTTTGGCTTGGGCGACTTGGTACGCATCAAAGTTGCTGGCGTGAATATGGACTTGCTACAAATTGACTTTGAGTTACAAGCCAAACTACAAGCGAGCCAAATGAACCAAACCAAGAAAAAACGCCGCACTAATAGCCGTAAGAGTAGTCGTAAAAAAAGTCAGTAGTTTTTATTTACGGCAGATAGATAAAAGGGTCAACGTCAGCGTTGACCCTTTTTTTATGACTAATTTTTGGTAAGCGTGGTTATAAACTGCCTTCGACCTGCGCCATTTTATCCGCTTCTTTGGCTTCAGCAGCATCGATATTATTATGCACATTGTCCAAAATGGCTTTGGGCTGCTCACCAAGACTCGGGGCGGCTGTTTCTGTGTTACTGACAGTTGCGGCACTTTCCTGCGCTGCGGGTTCGCTACTGCTCTCTACCTGGACGGGCGCAACTTCAGGACGGCTGTGGCTGTTCAGCACATTAAAAACAATTAAAGCGACAATGCCGACAAGGGCGGCGATGATGATGTGTTTGGGCTGCATGACGGTACTCTACAGACAAAAGGGATAAACGCGTACAGACAATGCACTGCATTTTTTGTGCCCGTTTTTCTGTTATAGAGGGTCTTATTCAATCGCCATTGCCAGCATGTCTATTATTCTTGCGGACTGCGGCTGTCTAATAAATCAGGCGTGTCGGCATTTTCGGCAATTTCTTGCTCTACTTTTGCCAAGAGCTTGGCATCAGGCTTCGCGTCTAACACATCACTGGTGTCACAGCCTTCTAAAATCTGCTTGGCGCGCGCTTTGGCTTCGGCTTTTTCCTTATCACTCATGGTGGTATCAGGTATGCTCACCGCCGCTTTGGCTGGCGCATCCCCATTAGGCAGGTGCATGAGCGCTTGCTCCAGTTTGTGACTAAAGCGCAAACGATAAATCGGCTCAGGCAAGCTAAAGCCAGTGTCCTCAAGGGCGTGCTTGGTTTCGCGAATAGCGATACTGCGCGCTTTGGCAAAGTCAGTCTGTGATTGATCCACCCACACTTGGAACTCAAGCACGATATTGGAGTCGCCGACTTCGTTAATCACCGCCACTGCTTTGGGGGTCGCTAAGACAAAATCCAATTGGTTAATCGCATCCAAACCAACCTTGATGGCGGCAATCGGGTCATCATTGGCATCCACACCCAGCTCAAAGGTAAAGCGGCGCTCAGGATTTTTGGTGTAATTGAGTATCGTGCCTTTAAACACTTCCGCATTTGGAATGCGCAGCTGATTGCCATCCAAGGTCATTAAAATAGTCGCTCGAGAAGTGAGCCGAACCACGATGCCCTCTTGTCCATTAATCACCACTTGATCACGCGCGCGAAATGGCTGACGAATACTGAGCATGAGAGAAGCAATGTAATTTTCGATGGTGTCTTTGACCGCAAAACCCACCGCAATACCGATAACCCCAGCACCGCCCAATAGCGTGCCCAAAATGGTCTCTGCACCAATCAAGCTGAGCGCTAATATCAGTCCTAAGATAATAAAAATAACTTTTACCGTTTGCGCGAGCAGCTCGGCGACAAAAGGATTGGGTGTGACGCGCTGCCATAGGCGCTGCTGCTTGGCAAGTTGGCTGCCCAGTAGCGCGACAATACCAAACAGCAAAATACCAATAAACACCAGTGGTAAGGCTTTAAGCAGTTGCTTACTGCGAGTGATAAGCGATTGGTAGACAGTAGAGACATTGTCCTGAACATCAAGTGTACGCTCAATCTCGTCATTGACGGTGACCACATTGGCGATGCGGCTGCTCAGATTGATGGCTTGCTGGGCTTTTTTTTCATTGGCGGTCTCACCTGCCAGCGTGACCACACCTTGATTGACAGTCACGTTGACCGCTTGTAAGCCTTCAATTTCAGAAAAAATCCCACGAATGCGCGCACGAATATCACTGTCTTGCACGGCAGTATCGGGCGCAGAGGTGATGCTGCTGGTTTCGGCATCGTTGGTTGGCGTGTTAGGCGCTTCATTTGCTGCTGAGTCACCATCAGCAGGTTGGTCGCCACCATCCACGCTGACGCCTGTCATCTGTGCGCCAATGTCTGTCAGGGAAGTTTCTGCAACTACAGGATACGGCGTTGCAAAGACGCTCATACCTATGAGCAATGCGCTGCTGAAATGTCGAGAGGGGAGAGTTATTGTCATGCCGTGCCCTTGTCCTACATTGATTTTGCCGTGTTCTTCCACTTTACCACTATATAGAAAGCAGAAGAACCAATGGACAGACAATGTAGAGACAATCGGCAGGGATAAGCGCGCTTTAGTAATTCAAGCTTAGTGGTCTAGATAGCGCTGGGCTTCACCCAAGTCGAGCGTACCTTCATAAATAGCGCGCCCTGTAATAATACCTTCAATACAATCACCATAAGGCTTGAGCAGCTCGATGTCGCTCATATCCGTGACGCCGCCTGAAGCGATGACAGGAATACCGCCTTCACGTGCAAGATTGACGGTTTGCTCAACATTCACGCCTTGCATCATGCCATCACGGGCAATATCGGTATAGACGATAGAGGACACGCCTGCATCGGCAAAACGCTTGGCAAGCTCGGTGGCTTTGGTATCGGTCACATTCGCCCAGCCATGGGTGGCAACCATGCCATCTTTGGCATCAATACCGACGATAATGTGCCCTGCAAACTCGCGGCAGGCTTCGGTGACAAAGCTCGGCTCTTCGACCGCTTTGGTGCCGATAATAATGTAGGTCAAACCTGCATCAATGTACTGCTCGATGGTCTGCATGGTGCGCACACCGCCACCCAACTGAATGGGTAAGTTAGGATAAGCGCGAGCAATGTCACTGACCACAGACTTGTGGACAGGCACCCCATCAAACGCGCCATTTAAATCCACCAAATGCAAGCGGCGTGCCCCTTCATCGACCCAACGCGCAGCCATCGCCACAGGGTCATCAGAAAAGACGGTATCATCTTCCATGCGTCCTTGTTTTAGACGCACACACTTGCCATCTTTTAAATCAATTGCAGGGATAATTAATGGGGCGGCGCTCATGAGTACTCCTTATGCTGATATAAAAATGAAAACAAACCACGTCATGGCGGTCTGCTATTTTCTGTTGAAATACGGTCAAAAATTGCGGGTAAATCAAATTATTTTTACCCAAAATCCCTTACTGTAACATGGACTTATTTGCGTGTTACTTAGACATAAATATCATTACTAACTGGCAATTTTAGGTCAATTTGGCGTATAATCCTAGGTAAATTTGTATTTGATTCCCTATAGATGCCGTCGTATTGGGGCGCTACCCAACCAACTGGCAGGTAACAGGCGACAGACAGATACCGTTGTTGCTCTTGTTACCAAACTGTACAGCGTAGACGCTATTTTTGGTTCGTGTTGTATCGGTTTAGGGACATTTATTATTGGGTTTTTACTATTAGATATTTTGTTACAAAATATCTGTCGCACGATTGCAGTGTATAACTTGTTAATCTGTGCAGCTGGTTTAATAAAATGCTCATAGGCGAGCGTTTTACTCTACTTAGCTTGTATTTGGTTACACCAATATCGTAAAAAACCCTTTACATACAATGTGCTTATAATACAATTTTTAGGATTTCTATAAACGTATGATATCCGCTGTCTGAGTACGCCGCACTTTATAACTCGGCTGCTTGACTCAGTGTCCCGTCATACACCTTGGTAGCCGGTCGCCACTTTGGTAATTGAATAAGACGTTAACGTGTTGTTAAGGAGTCTAAGGTCAGCGTTAATATTCTTAGTTGTAACAATGCTAGAGCATAGGCAACACGCGCACAGTATAATTTGTTTATACAAATAAAATACTGCGGGCTTGTTGCCATTTGTCGTGCTTGTTGCTGTCGTACCGAACAGGACGTCTGGTATCGTTTTAGACTATGGACTAAGTTTTCGCTTATGATTACCATCAAAAAAGGTTTGGATTTGCCTATTACTGGTGAACCCTCCCGCGAGATATCTGAGCACAAACCTACGCACGTGGCCTTGGTTGGCTATGATTACGTAGGGATGAAGCCGACAATGAATGTCAAAGAAGGTGACATCGTAGCCAAAGGTCAACCCGTTTACGAAGACAAAAAACGTGCAGGCGTGATTTATACTGCGCCTGCTTCAGGCAAAGTGGTCGCCGTGAACCGCGGTGAGCGTCGTGTGTTTGAAAGTCTGGTAATTGAGGTTGACCCAAACGGTGAAGAAGTCGAATTTGGGCGCTACGACTCAGACAAACTTGCACAGTTAGATGCTGAGACAGTTGAAGCCCAACTGGTAACCTCTGGTGAATGGACCGCGTTTCGTTCACGTCCGTTTAGCCGCACCCCTGATATCGGCGCACGTTCTCAAGCCATTTTCGTTACGGCAATAGATACCAACCCTCTTGCCTTTGACCCAATGCTACTCATTAATGAAGAGTTGACCGCCTTTAATGATGGCCTTGCCGTTCTCTCAACCCTAAGCCCAAAAACTTATGTCTGTCATCATGGCGATGCCCAGTTGACCAAAGTGACAAACACGGCAAGCGGTAACACGACTGAATATCATAGCTTTAAAGGCAAGCACCCAGCAGGTCTTGCGGGCACGCACATTCACTTTTTGCACCCGATTGCTCGCGGCGTAACCGTGTGGACCATTGGCTACCAAGACGTGATTGCGATTGGTAAGCTCTTTACCACAGGTCGTCTATACACTTCTCGCCTTATCAGCTTGGCAGGGCCTGCGGTCAAAAACCCGCACCTGATCAAAACTGAGCGCGGTGCGGACGTAAATGCAATGATCAAAGGCGAGCTGGCCTCAGGCGACAACCGCGTGATTTCAGGCTCTGTGCTCTCAGGTCGCAAACTGTTTGACAATGTGGCTTATTTAGGTCGTTTTCACAATCAAATCAGCGCATTGGCTGAAGGCTATGAGCGTCCAGCATTCCACTTCTTGAGTGCTGGTAGCAACCGCTTTTCTAAGCTGCCGATTTATATTTCTCAGTTTTTTGGTGGCAAAAAGTACAACTTTACCACCACGACAAACGGCTCACCTCGTGCCATGGTACCGATTGGTGTCTATGAAGAGGTTATGCCGCAAGACTACCTACCGACCCAGCTACTACGCGCACTGATTGTCGAAGACATCGTAACAGCGGTAGATTTGGGCGCGCTTGAGCTTGATGAAGAAGACTTGGCGCTATGTACCTTTGTCTCTCCAGGCAAGTACGAGTTCGGTGACATCTTGCGCGATAACTTGACGCGTATTGAGCTGGAGGGCTAATTGCGATGAAATTTTTACACAACCTATTCGATCGTATGGAGCCGTCTTTTACCAAAGGTGGCAAGCATGAAAAATACTATGCGGTCTTTGAGATGTTCGATACGTTTTTGCGTCAGCCAAGCTCGACGACGTATGCGTCATCGCACGTTCGCGATGGTATCGATCTAAAGCGCATCATGATTACCGTATGGCTGTGTACGTTCCCAGCGATGTTTTGGGGCATGTACAATGTCGGCCATCAAGCACTCATGGCGATTGCCAATCTAGGCTTGCAGCCTGAGGGCTGGCGCACCATTATTACGGGCATGGTCGGCTATGACCCAAACAGTATTTGGGCATGTTTCGTCTACGGGGCGATGCAGTTCTTACCTATTTATATTGTGACCTTTGCCGTTGGTATCTTGTGTGAGGTTATCTTTGCGGTCGTGCGCGGACACGAAGTCAACGAAGGCTTCTTTGTGACCTCGGTACTGTTTGCACTGTGTCTGCCACCTGATATTCCTTTATGGCAAGTGGCGTTAGGCATCACCTTTGGTGTCGTGGTTGCTAAAGAAGTCTTTGGTGGTACAGGTAAGAACTTCTTGAACCCTGCCCTATCGGGTCGTGCGTTCTTATACTTCGCCTACCCTGCCTATATGTCTGGCGATTCTATCTGGACAGCGGTTGATGGCTTCTCAGGCGCAACCCCGCTCGGTCTTGCAGCCCTTGGCGTCTCGCCAGAGCAATTTACTGACGCGTACGGCACTGCCATCACGTGGAGCGATGCCTTCTTTGGTAACATCCAAGGCAGTATCGGTGAAGTCTCGACACTCGCGATTCTAATCGGTGCGGTCGGTCTACTATGGACGCGTATTGCTTCATGGCGCATCATGGCAGGCTGTGTGGTCGGTCTTATCTTGACCTCACTGGTCTTTAACGCGATTGGTTCAGAAGACAACCTAATGATGGGCTTGCCATTCTACTGGCACTTGGTCATCGGCGGCTTTGCCTTTGGTGCGGTATTTATGGCGACAGACCCTGTGTCAGCAGCGCATACCAACAAAGGCCGCTGGGCGTATGGTATTTTGATTGGCTTTATGACGGTACTTATCCGTGTGGTCAACCCAGCGTTCCCAGAAGGCATCATGCTTGCTATTCTTTTTGCCAACTTATTCGCCCCATTGTTTGACTACTTTGTGACCCAAGCAAACATCAAACGCCAAACTGCACGGAGGGTTCGCTATGTCCAAGCCCAAAAGTAACAATTTCAAAACCATCAGTGTGGCACTGACGCTATGCTTGGTGTGTTCAGTATTGGTTTCGGCAGTCGCTGTTGGTCTAAAACCAGCACAGGTCGAAAACGCGCGTCTTGACCGTAACAAAAACATTTTGGTGGCCGCAGGTCAGTTTGACCCTGCCTCAGACACCAATAAAGACGTGGCTGAGCGCTTTAAAGACTTTGACGTTAAAATCATCAACCTAGACAGCGGTAACTACGCTGACGACGCTGAGCTAAAACAAGCGGGCATCGATGATGTAAACAGCTATGACGCCGACCAAGCGTCAAAGAACCAAGCGCTAAGTGAAGATTTGGGTGACAACGATCCTGCCAGTATCGGTCGTAAACCTAAATACGCCAAAGTCTATGTAAAACAAAACGCAGAAGGTCAGCCTGAAGCAGTCGTGCTACCGATTAAAGGCTACGGTCTTTGGGGTACAATTTATGGCTTCTTAACGCTTGAGAGCGACTTGAATACCATCAAAGGTATCAGCTTTTATGAACACAAAGAAACCCCAGGTCTGGGCGCACGTATTGAAGAGCCAGAGTGGCGCGCACAGTGGAACGGTATCCACGCTTATGATGAGTCGGGCGATGTGGCAACGGGTGTAACCAAAGCAGGTACGCCACGTGAAAACTACGTTGATGGCATCAGTGGTGCGACGCTAACGAGTCGCGGTGTGAGCAATATGGTTCAGTTTTGGCTCGGCGAGCAAGGCTACAAGCCTTTCTTAGACCAGTTGCGTAAACAGAGTGGTCAGACGCTTGATGGCGCTGATGCAACCGCTCAAAGTGGCAAGGAGGCATGATATGGCTGACACAAAAAGCATTTTAACCACGCCGATTTTTGACAACAACCCGATTGCCTTACAGATCCTTGGTATCTGTTCGGCACTAGCGGTTACCACCAGCGTATCCAACGCTTTGGTCATGTGTATCGCATTGTCATTGGTCACCGCGTTCTCAAGTTTCTTTATCTCGATTATTCGTAATAAAATCCCATCGAGCATCCGTATTATTGTGCAGATGACGATTATTGCGTCACTGGTTATCTTGGTCGATCAGGTGCTAAAAGCAGTCGCCTATGATGTCAGTAAAGGTCTGTCGGTTTTCGTTGGCTTGATTATCACCAACTGTATCGTGATGGGTCGTGCTGAAGCCTTTGCCATGAGCAACCCACCGATTCCAAGCTTTATGGATGGTATCGGTAACGGTCTTGGCTACTCAGCCGTATTGCTATTCGTTGCCAGTATCCGTGAAATCTTCGGTGCAGGCAGCTGGTTTGGTATCACCATCTTACAGCCTGTGACTGATGGCGGCTGGTACTTACCAAACGGTCTGCTACTACTGCCACCGTCTGCGTTCTTTATCATTGGCTTATTTATCACCATCATACGTATTTGGAAGCCTGAGCAGGTCGAAGATCCTGAATACGTGATGAAGCCGCAATCAAAAGGCATGGCTCACGGAGGCGGTCACTAATGGGACACTATATCAGTCTATTTATTACCTCAGTTTTTATTGAGAACATGGCGCTTGCCTACTTCTTGGGTATGTGTACCTTTTTGGCGGTATCTAAGAAAGTATCGACCGCAATTGGTCTGGGTGTAGCAGTAGTCGTGGTCATGGGTATCACCGTACCGCTAAACAACCTATTGTTCCAGTTCATCCTAAAAGATGGTGCGCTCGCTTGGGCAGGCTTTCCTGATATCAACCTAAGCTTCCTAGGCTTACTCAGCTATATTGGTTTGATTGCTGCGACCGTACAGATTCTTGAGATGTTCTTGGATAAGTTCGTACCGAGCCTCTATAACGCGCTTGGGGTGTTCTTGCCTTTGATTACTGTGAACTGCGCCATCTTAGGTGGTGTACTGTTTATGGTTGAGCGTGACTACAACTTTGGCGAGTCGGTCGTTTATGGCGTCGGCGCAGGCTTCGGCTGGGCGATTGCTATCACAGCGCTGGCGGGTATTCGTGAGAAACTCAAATACTCAGACATCCCACCGCCGCTACGTGGTCTAGGCATTACCTTTATCACTGTTGGACTCATGTCACTTGGCTTTATGTCGTTTGGTGGTATGTCGATCTAATCACTCAAGTGACGGTTTGACCTATTTAATTCATTTATTCGGTAGGGGCTTAGGTTTACCCTTCCCCTACCCCATAGATTAAGGATACCTATCATGGATTATGCTACGGCGATTGGTGGCGTGGCTATGTTTACCTTGATCATCATGAGCTTGGTTGCCATTATTTTGATGGCACGCTCAAGATTGGTCAGCTCAGGTGACGTTACCATCCATATCAATGATAATCCCGATAATGATGTAGTGACCCCAGCGGGCGGTAAATTGCTGCAAACCCTTGCAAACGAAGGCATCTTTTTGTCTTCAGCATGTGGTGGCGGTGGTACGTGCGCGCAGTGTCGCTGCCGTGTTATTGACGGTGGTGGTTCAATTCTGCCTACCGAAGAAGGACATTTCACCCAAGGTGAAATTCGCGACAATATGCGTCTTGCTTGTCAGGTTTCTGTGAAACAAGACATGAAGATTGAGATTGACCCTGAGTTCTTTGATGTTCAAAAATGGGAATGTGAGGTTATCTCAAACGATAACGTGGCGACCTTTATTAAAGAGCTGGTACTCAAAATTCCAGAAGGCGAAGAAGTAAACTTCCGCGCTGGTGGTTATGTACAACTAGAAGCGCCACCGCATGAAGTTCATTACAAAGATTTTGATATCGCTGAAGAATATCAAGAAGACTGGGAAAAATTCGGCATCTTTAAATACGTCTCAAAGGTCGATGAGCCTGTGATTCGTGCGTACTCGATGGCGAACTACCCAGAAGAAAAAGGCATCATCAAGTTTAATATCCGTATCGCCAGTCCACCGCCGCGTGGTCCTGAAGGTATCCCGCCGGGCAAGATGTCGTCTTGGGTATTTAGCCTAAAACCTGGTGATAAGGTGACGGTATCAGGCCCGTATGGTGAGTTCTTTGCCAAAGATACCGATGCTGAGATGATCTTTATCGGTGGTGGTGCAGGTATGGCGCCGATGCGCTCGCACATCTTTGACCAGCTAAAGCGTCTAAACTCTGATCGCAAAATCAGCTTTTGGTATGGTGCGCGCTCGATACGTGAGATGTTCTACGTCGAAGACTATGACCAATTGGCCGAAGAGTTTGATAACTTTGAATGGCATGTGGCACTGTCAGACCCCTTGCCAGAAGACAACTGGGACGGCTACACAGGCTTTATTCACAACGTACTCTTAGAAGAGTATCTGAAAGATCATCCAAACCCAGAAGATTGTGAATACTACATGTGTGGGCCACCAGTAATGAACGCCGCTGTAATTGATATGCTCCACAGCCTTGGCGTTGAAGATGAAAACATCATGCTTGATGATTTCGGTGGTTAAGACCAAGCACTCTCGCTACGGCCTTGACCCGCGAAGTACGCCTTCCAAATAATGTACCTAAAGAGCGTCAGTCATGGCGCTCTTTTTTTTATTTATTTTTAGTTTTGGATGTTGTTATGTCTGCAAAAAAAACCAAATCGGCAATCGCTATTCCCGCCAGTGTGCTGGTAATGTCTACAGGTCTACTGCTCAGCGCCTGTAATCAAAAGGTAGAATACGACTATCTGCACGGCGAAACCATGGGCACCAGCTACCACATCAGCTATCAGCTACCAAAAGGCGCGGATGAGGCGGATGTTAAAGCAGCGATTGATGCGCGCTTACAAGAGATTAATGAGAGTATGTCGACGTATCAAGAAGACACGACCATCTCCAAATTTAATCGTTTAGCGCCCAATACGCCGATTGCTATTGATGATGACTTTGCGCGTGTGCTCGATATCTCACGCACGGTATATGAGCAATCAGGCGGCGCATTTGACCCAACCGTCTTGCCACTCATTGAAACCTGGGGCTTTGGTAGCACCATGACGGTTGAGCGTTTGCAAAGTCCGCCAAGTGCCAAAGAAATCGAGGCTGCGTACCAGCTGATTGGCTTTGATAATGTGATTGAAGACGACAAGCAAATCTACAAAACCAAAGACGGTGTGGGACTGGACTTTTCAGCGGTGGCCAAAGGCTATGGCGTCGATGTCATCGCCGATGTGCTCAAAAACAAATACAACGTCATCAACTATATGGTTGAGATTGGTGGGGAAGTGTCGACCTTAGGTGTGAATGCGCAACGACAGCCTTGGCAAATCGCGATTGACGCGCCACTGCAAGACAGTACGGTCAGTGAGCGCGAAACCATCGCCGCGATTCGTCAGCCCATCAAATCTGACAATCAGATGCACCTTGCTACCTCAGGTAATTACCGTAACTCTATCGTCTTTAGTGGAGAGCGCTACAGCCATACCATTGATCCGCTCACTGGCAAGCCCATCGTTGGCGGCGCGCCGTCGGTGACGGTATCGGCAGAGTCCGTCGGCGCTGCAGACGCCTGGGCAACCGCCTTGACCGCGATGCCCTACCCTAAAGCGCTAGAGACCGCTAAGAAAAACAATATCGCGGCCTTGTTTGTGGTGCCCAAAGACGGCGTGCCTATGAATAAAGCAGAGCACAATGCCGATGATTGGCAAGTGGTACAAACCGAGGCCATGCAAAAGTTACGTGCGGACAAAGTATCGTAACCGCTGAGTCGTTCTTTGATGAATAAAATTTGTTATACTAGAGCGTGTCTTCAATTCAAACGTCTGTGACTAAATGGGCGAAAAATGGCTAAATCTTTGGCGAACGGTGTCAAATAGCTGGTCAATATCTCGATATTACCTGCGCTATTTTCCTTGTTTGCCTTTAATTTACCTCATTTTTATCACCATTTTTAAAATGAAGACACGCCCTAAAGTCAGTTACCTGAATTTATGCTTAAAAATAATGCTTTGGTAACTCACACATTTTTTTGGCACTGAGGTTTTATTATGTTAAGTCAATTGCTTCCGATGCTTGCCATTACCTTTAGCGTTTTTGTCTTGTTTTTCTTGTTTATGGGTATTGGCTATATGGTCAAAAAGCAGCCGCTCAAAGGCTCTTGTGGCGGTGTTGCTAAGCTGATGGGCGAGGAGCGATGCTCATTTTGCGGTGACGACCCCAACAAGTGCGAAACCCTAATGGCAGAACAGCAAGAAACAGCGACCAAAGCGGCGCAGCTGGGTAAGTCGGTTTAACCCTTTTTTAACACTCTAATACGCTCAATCGCTTGCTGATTTACTATGTTATCTATTCTTATTGTTTGAGTTGCCGTAATACTTATCCGTAGCGCTGCTTATTGTGCAGCGCATTTTCTTTTTTGCTAAGGCGTGTCTTCCATATAAACGTCCATGACTAGATGGGCTAAAAATGGCTAAATTTTTGCTGCTGCTTGCCTTTGATTTATCTCATTTTTATCGCCATTTTTAAGATAAAGACACACCCTAATGATGACGAGGTCATCATGTCCTACCCACGCGGCACGACCCGCACACCTGCCCGCCCCGATTCAGCACCAACGTCCAATAAATTGACCTTTTGGTTATTGCTCGTGGCATTGATACTGCTTGCTACCAATATGCGTGCCCCTATTGTCGCGCTTGGTTCGATTGCACCCGTCATTTCAGAGGCGCTGTCCTTGTCCGCCATGCAGATCGGCTGGCTGGGTGCCTTGCCAATGTTATCGTTTGCCATTGGTTCATTCATCTCGCCTGCGCTCGGTCGGCGCTATGGGCTAGAGAATACCCTTATCGTCATGATTGCGCTGATGACGGTTGGTCTGCTGCTGCGTGTATTGTGGGTATCGTGGATTGGCTTTTTTGTGGGTACGGCAGTGCTGACCTTAGCGATTGGCTTTGCCAATACCTTGGCGGCACCGATTATCAAAGCCCACGCGTCTAAGCACATCGCCTTATTTACAGGCGTCCTTAGTCTGACCATGACCATTACCGCAGGTGTGGCAGCGGGTAGCGTATTGCCTATTTCCAACACATTGGGCTGGCAATGGGCGCTCGGTATATGGGCGGCTTTAAGCGTGGCTGCATTTGTGGTGTGGCTATGGCTCAAGCGGCAGCTCGGCACGGCAGCGAAGCGTCCCACACACACTACATCGACAGCATCATTGTCCATGTGGCGGCTACCTATCGCTTGGCAAATCGCCATCTTTATGGGTATTCAGTCGCTGCTCTTTTATACCGTCGCCAGTTTTTTACCGTCGATTTGGTTGTCTAAAGGACTCTCTGCAATTAGTGCAGGACAAATGGGGTCAGTCTTTCAGTTTATGGGACCGATTGCCATTATTAGTATCACGTGGCTGATGAATCGCCGTGGTATGCTGCGCTTTTTGGCCGTTACTGCGGCGCTGTGTAATGTTGCAGGTGTGGCGGGCATATTGCTGTTTTCTACCCAGCTGGCGTGGCTATGGTCAGCATTGATGGGTTTGGGCTGTGCGGCGATTTTTACCCTCAGTATTATGCTGTTTTCCTTACGCACGCACACACCTGAGCAGTCCAGCACTTTATCAGGCATGGCGCAAAGTGTCGGTTATTTGATTGCCTTTTTTGGACCACTGGGTAGCGGCTGGCTGCATGAGCTGACGGGCAGTTGGCAACTGGCATTGTGGCTGATGCTCGCGTTTATGGTGGTCAATGTGGTGCTTGCATGGCAAATCAGTCGTCCGCTGATGGTCGATGGTGAGCGTATGCCTTAACCTTAAAATAAATCTGCCCATTTCATTAAAAACACACGGTCAATAAAACTTGTACAACGCTTGTCTATTGCTTTTTTTGTTACACTCGATGCATAAAAAAAGAGGACAAGCGCATGACAGGGCAAGACCGCACCGACACACCAGCCAGCAAACCAACCGCAAAACTTACCATCAAATCAGCCAGTAAGCGGTTGGTTTGGTTCGTGGGCACTGTCGTATTGACAGGCGCATTGGGATTGAGCGCGTGCCAAAAAAGTACAGACGATACCAGCGATACTGCCAATAGCAATACCACTGAAAACACCAGCACCCAAGCACCAACGGTGACTAACGAAAAAGACACCACCACGCCAACCGAGATACGCAATGAAAAAGTTACGGTATTGGCGCTCGGTGATTCCTTAACCGAAGGGCTGGGCGTCGATGCGGACAAAAACTACCCCGCGCAACTAGAAGCGCGCCTCAAAGAGATGGGCTACCCCAATGTGACAGTGATTAACTCAGGCTTGAGCGGTGAAACCAGCACAGGCATGGTCAATCGCCTCGACTGGGTATCGCAGACCAAACCTGACATTACCCTGCTCATCATCGGCGCAAATGATGCCATGCGCGGTATCGACGTGCCCATCATCGAAGACAATATCCGCACCGCCATCAAAACCTTGCGCGAGAACAACAGCAAGGTCATCTTGGGCGGGATGCAAATCTATGACAATCTTGGCTCAGGCTATGTGGCGGACTTTGCCGCGATTTATCCACGTGTGGCAAAAGACATGGACGTGCCATTGATACCTTTTGTGTTAAAAGGGGTCGCCGCCAATCCGCAACTGAATCAAAGTGATGCCATCCACCCGACTGCCGAAGGTTACCGCATCGTGGTCAATGACAATATCTTGCCCGCCCTACTGCCCATCCTGAATGACACCATGGATGAAAAAGCAAGCAATACGGCAAGCGAAGGGGGCAGCCAGTGACCAACGCTACCGACAGTGCGCCGTTATTGACTGGGCGCAACCTGACCAAGACCGTACAAGTGGGCACGCAATCCTTACCCATCATTAAAGAGGTGGATATCACCGTCAATTCAGGTGAGTTTGTGGTCATCATGGGCAAATCTGGCTCGGGCAAATCGACCTTGCTTGGCTTGCTTGCCGCGCTCGATTATCCTGATGCGGGCGATGTGCATTTGGCAGGGCAAGCGCTGCATGAGCTCAGCGAAGACGCCCTTGCCGCCATTCGCCAGCGGCAGATGGGCTTTGTGTTTCAGTCGTTTCATCTGCTGCCAACCTTGAGCGTGGCAGAAAACATTGCCTTTCCTTTAGACATTGCCCGCCGTCCTGACCCTGCGCGGGTCGATGCATTGATTGAGGCGGTTGGGCTCTCCCATCGCCGCGACAGCTTACCCGCGCAGCTCTCAGGCGGCGAGCAGCAACGTACGGCAGTGGCGCGCGCCTTGGTCGCCAATCCGCAGATTGTGTTTGCCGATGAGCCGACAGGTAATCTCGATGAGCACAATGCCGAACAGGTCATGCAGCTGCTCTTAGACTTACGCAGCGAAGTGGGCGCGGCACTGGTCATCGTCACCCACGATGCGGCGCTTGCCAAGCTCGCCGACCGTGTCATCGTCATGCACGATGGGCGGATACAAGACTCATGAGGCAAACCAATCCATTATCCAACACCGATACCACCACACCCAAGACAAACGCGCTATCGCAATGGCTACAAGGCACGCTGGGCAGTAAGGCGCTTACGCGCAGTTGGTGGCGGCTGTGGGTCTATCCTGTGTTGTTGGTATTGACCTTAAGCTTGTCGCTCGCCACTTATCTCGCGCTCGACTCTATCCAGCAAACGGTCAATACTTACGTGACGGACAATCAGCGCGCGCTACTGGGCGGCGATATCGTCCTAAGCGGCAATCAAGAATGGCCTGCCGAAGTGCTACAAACCGTCAATACGCTCGATAAAGACGATGTGGTCTATGACGAGCAGTTTAGCGCGATGCTGATCACGCCCACGCATACGCTCTTGGCACGGCTTAAAGGCATCTCGCCTGCCTATCCGCTGTATGGCGATGTGCGCTTGCAATCGGACAAACCCTTTGATGAGGTATTAAAAGAAAACACGGTACTGGTCGCGCCTGAAGTGCTGACGGGACTGAACGCCAAGATCGGCGATACCGTACGCATCGGTGAAGCCGAATTTACCATCGCGGATGTACTCCTCACTGAGCCTGACCGTCCGCTTAGCGCCTTTGGTATCGGTGCGCGGGTGATGATGCGCCAAGCCGACCTCGATAAAACCGAACTGCTGGGACAACGCAGCCGCGTCAGCTACCGCATCGCCATCGCGGCAACGCCTGACAACCAAGCCCAGCTCAAAGACAAACTGACCCAAACCCTCACCCGCTACCCCAATATTGAGCTGTCTGACACCAGCGATGCCGACACCTCACTGTCGCAAATCTCGGACAATGTGCTGCTGTTCTTAAAACTGCTGGTCATCGCGGTGCTGCTGCTCTCGGCGGTCGCCATGTATGGCATCATCACTGCTTTTGTGACCAAGCAACAAGCCGCCAACGCCATGCGCCTCGCCCTCGGTGAGACACGCACGCAGATTGAGCGCAGCTATCAGCGCCTGATGGTGATGATGGCGCTGCTCGCCTCAGGCATTGCGCTGCTGCTAAGCAGTGCGCTGCTACCCCTCGCGCAGCCCTATATGGCAGCGATATTACCTGCGGAATTAGGCTTGACGGTCGCGCCATTGAGCGTGCTTAAGACCATCACCATCGCTGTTGTCTTGAGCATCATTATCACCTATCGCGCGCTTGGCTTATTGCGCCGCGCCCAGCCGATTGCGCTGTTAAATGGACACAGCAACGTAGAAGAAAGCACGCGCTTTTCGCCCAAGTCCATCCTATGGACGCTGGTAGTCGGTGCGGGACTGTCTGCGTTTTTATCGTATGAAGTGGCGTCTTTGCGTCTGGGCGCGCAGCTGTTTGCCGCGCTTATTGTCTTGGTCGGGGTGTTTTGGCTGATTGCACGACTGTGGCTGGGCGCGCTGGCTTGGCTTGCCAAACGCTATCGCACAGGCTGGATGCAGCGCATGGCGGTACATAATCTGGCGCGTAAGGGCAATCAATCGGCGCTGTTCTTTGTCACCCTTGCGCTGTCGGTCGCGGTACTCACCTTGATTGCCGCGCTCAATCACAGCATCAATACGCAGTTTATCACCGCGTATCCTGACGATGCGCCCAATATCTTTTTGCTCGATGTGCAAAGCGAGCAGCACACCGCAATTAATGACTTGCTCGGCGTACCTGTGCAATATTACCCTGTGATACGCGCACGATTGCTGTCCGCAAACGGTGTGCCTGCCGCTGAGATTGAGACCAAAGAGGGCTTTGATGACCCCACGCGAGTGTTTAATCTCAGCTATACCGACACGCTCATGGATACCGAGTTTGTCACCGACAGTGTCAATGGCGACGCGCTGTATCCTGAGAGTAGTGGCGACAGCGCGCCGAGCCTACAAGAAGCGCAGCCGCTGTCCATCCTCGATACCGCCGCCGAGATGCTGGGCGTGGGTATGGGCGACACGCTGGTGTTTAATATCCAAGGCATTCAGGTCACAGGCACCATCAGCAGTATCCGTACCCGCTATGAGCGCGGTCCGAGTCCGTTCTTTTATTTCTTATTTGAGCCGACATTTTTATCCAAAGCGCCGCAAATCCAGTTTGCCACCGCGCACGTCCCTGATGCGCGCATCTCTGAGATTCAGGGCGTACTGTCGCGGCAGTTCCCGAGTATCACCGCTATCAATGGCGCGCAGGTCGCCGAGCAGATACAGGGTCTGGTGCAGCAGATGAGCCGCCTCGTATATGTGTTTACCTTGCTCGCGCTGTTTACAGGCTTGATGGTACTCATCAGCTCCTTACTGTCTACCTCACAAGAGCGCATTCAAGACAGTGCGTCGTTCCGCCTGCTGGGGATGCAAAAGCGCGATTTGTACGCGCTCAATATGCTGGAAATTGGTGTACTTGGGATGAGTGCGGCGGTGTTTGCGACCGCACTTGCGACCGCTGGCGCGTGGCTGCTGATTACCTATTGGTTTGATTTGCGCTTTAGTATGCCGTGGCTGACCCTTGCGCTTGGGCTGGCTGCCCTACTCGCGGTGCTGCTGATTATTGCGATTGTCTATGTGCGCTTGGTGATTGGGCGCGGGATTATGGCAAGAGTTCGGGCAATGATTTAGGGATCGAAGCGTTAGAAATAATAATTAGACTTTCTAACGCTTCTAATCTAAAGTGTTTTTATATTTTTCAATCAAAGTTAAATTCAATATCATCTTTAGAATTTATTAAATTTGTTATTTTTTCTTTAGATCTTAATAGCTTATATCCTGCTAAAGAGGATTGGTTTTTAACAAGTTCAATAAAGTCTTCATCATCAAAGCAATATATACTTTTATAACTACCTCCCAAACTTTCCATAGTGTTGCACATATTCAAACTTGAACTCTTTCCGTATTTGTCTCTCACTCTATTATGAATATAATAAAATAGATCATGATAAATTTCTGGTAACATACCTAAATAAGGGATAACAATATCTTTTCCAACTAATGTAAAGTAAAAATTATCATTATCGACTTTAAAGTAAAAACGCTCTGTTAATTCATTACCATTCTTAGTTATGTTAAAACCACAGATAAAACTATTTATCACAGAAAGCCTAAAGTATTTATTATAATTATAGTTATCTATTTTTTCTAAAAAATCAAGGGCATTTCTTAATCTAAAATAAATATCTTTATCTCCTATTACTCTATTGTAAAACTTTTCTTTTGCTATAGTAGACTTATTAGAGATGAAGCTTGAATAGAAGTATTCCTGTATACTTCTATGTATGAATGAATATTCAGATCCATCCTTTAAGAAAAGACATACTACAGTAGAAAAGTCTTTAAGAATATCATTAGGACTTGCACTTATATCTTGGCTGCTTATACATTTCTTAATTACTTCGATAGCCTCTTTTCTACTAAGTATAAGCTTTTGACTGTTTCCTGTTAGGAAACAGAACTCTTCAAAAACCTCCTGTAACTTAATAACATCAATTTTACTATTAATATTTCTTATAAAACCCGCCTTAGTGTTATCATGGAGGGATACTATATTAGAAAATAAATTTTCATAGAATTCACTTTGATTTTTTGGTATTTTTAGATTAACCTCATACTGCTTAACGAAAAGAGTAACCATTAAAGGAGTTTTTAACAATCCCTTAATTTCAGTTGAGCTATTCTCTATATTTTTAATTAAATTCTTTTGGAACTCATTATCTAAAACCAGCTTTCTGACAAGGTTTTTTTGCTCGTAAAGTTCATATTTAGCAAGCTTATATACTTTAAATGGAATCGACTTTTGAATTTCAGATTCAGGTCGAGTACTTATGACTATTTGCATATTTGGATAACGTTCATACCAACCTTCGACTTCATTAATTATTCTATTTACATCTTCTTGTGGAATTTCATCAAAGCCATCTAGAAATAAAACCACATCACCACTACTAGCTATTTTGTCGAAATTTTCTTTTTTAAATAAAGGTATCCAATTACTTATAAGAGTACTTATCGCATTCTCTAATGTTTGTTTTTCGTTTAGTCTTCTTAGCTCAAAAAATATAGGTATTCTAACTCCTCGATTAGCCTCTTGATAAGTTAGATAACGCATAAATATAGACTTACCTTGACCAACTGTGCCTTCTAGCACAATAGAAGATGAATCTATTTTTTCAATACTATCGACAATAGTACTGATATTTTCAACTCTAGTAGGAACATAAAACTTATGCAGATCTATACTTTCATTAATCTGATAAAAAGTTTTTACCATAACCACATCAGAGATTTTTTCATGTAATTTAGATAGTGCATTTTGCATCTTTGCTTCACTAACCTTTACCGAAGCTTCATCAAAAATCCAATTTGCTAGCTTTTTCACTGGTTCTTTCAATGCAGTTAATATTAGAGCCTCAGCAGCCATATTTATACCTACTCATTTATTAAGATTTTTGTCAATATAACATGAAAGGTGCACATTAGTTAGCAGGTTTAATACTCTAACTAATTAAGATATATCAATATCCTTTATAGAATTATAGCCTTCATAAATTTATCCTCCCAAACCACCCCTCCCCTCATCCCCACCTTTTGCTATACTAGCCACACCCTATCAACCGCATAACTTCTTACACTCACGGTAGTCTTATGAATTTTTCAAAATTTGGTCAACAATTTACAGAGCAAACGGGTATCTCACAGTTGATGGACGACTTGGGCGACGCGCTCAAGAGCGATCAGCCTGTCAATATGCTGGGCGGGGGCAATCCTGCGCGTATTGAGGCGATTAATGAGGTGTTTTTGCGCACCTATCAGGCGCTTGGGGACGATGGCGCGGAGGGTAATGGGCTTGCCAGCACAGCGCTTAGCAGCATGAGCAACTACTCAAACCCGCAAGGGGATGCAGGCTTTATTGATGCGCTGGTTGGGTTTTTTAACCGTCATTATGACTGGCGGCTGACCCGCGAGAATATCGCGTTGACCAATGGTTCACAAAACGCCTTTTTTTACTTATTTAACCTGTTTGGCGGCGAGTTCGTGCAGGATGGCGAGACGGTACACAAGTCGATTTTGCTGCCGCTTGCGCCTGAATATATCGGCTATAGCGATGTGCATGTCGATGGTCAGCACTTTTTGTCCGTGCCGCCGCACATTGAAGAAGTGACGCACGAGGGTGAGACGGGCTTTTTTAAATACCGTGTGGACTTTGAGGCGCTCGAGAACTTGCCTGCGCTAAAAGAAGGGCGCATCGGTGCGATTTGCTGCTCGCGCCCGACCAACCCGACAGGCAACGTGTTGACCGATGACGAGATGGCGCATTTGAGCGAGCTTGCGGCGCGTTATGAAGTGCCGCTGATTATTGATAATGCGTACGGCATGCCGTTCCCGAACATCATCTATTCAGACGTGACGCTGAACTGGGATGACAACACCATCTTGTGTTTTAGCCTCTCAAAAATCGGGCTGCCTGGGGTGCGTACGGGCATCATCGTCGCTGCGCCAAAAGTGATTGAGACCATCAGCGCGATGAATGCGGTGGTCAACCTATCGCCCACGCGCTTTGGGGCAGCAATAGCCACGCCGCTGGTGAAAGACGACACCATCAAAGACCTATCGGACAATGAGATTAAGCCGTTTTATAAAAATCAAGCACGCCTTGCTATTGCCAATCTAAAAGCGGAGCTGGGCGACTATCCGCTCGTGATTCATAAGCCTGAAGGCGCGATTTTCTTATGGCTCTGGTTTAAGGACTTGCCGATTACCACCCTTGAGCTGTATCAGCGCCTAAAAGCAAACGGCACGCTAATCGTACCGAGTGAGTACTTTTTCCCCGGTATTGATGTCAGCGATTTTCAGCACGCGCACGAGTGCATCCGTATGAGCATCGCAGCGGATGAGGCGACCTTGATTGCGGGTATTAAAGGCATCGGCGAGGTGGTGCGTGCGGTGTATGACGACGCAGCAAAATAGATAACGCATAAGCAATAAAAAAGGGCGCTATACAGTGCCCTTTTTTGTGCGTGTTTTATGGATAATAAAAGCCCATTAGCGGCGCGGCGCATCTAGCAATGTCGTCCATCTGCCGAGCGCATAGAGCGCGTACGGCCAGAAGCAGGTGTTTATAATATCGTGGATGCTGTCACCAAAACGCATCTCAAGACCAAAATCCACCTGCTGTTGTAAGTCCAAATACTCACCGATGAGTGTGATAACAGTGACGCCTACCAGCGCAAGCAATGCCGCTTTATAGTGCGGTAAATAACGGCGGAGCAGCCACATCAGCGCCACGTACACCATGATGCCAATATAAATATGCAGAGCATCACGCTCTAAGCCTGTCAACTCGACGATATAATGCTTTAAGTTATAAAACGCTAAGGGCACAGCGGCAACACTCCCAAAAAGCCCTAATCTAAACCAGTAGACTGACGCTGACCTTGCACAAGCACAGATACTTGGTAACGGCTGGGCGTTTTTGGTAGCGCTTTATTAACGATAAGCTGTGCCCGAATAGTTTATGCCTTAAATATCCCACTCAACGAAGTTTTTAAGCAGTTGCAAGCCTGCGGTATGGCTTTTTTCGGGGTGGAACTGGGTGGCGAACAGATTGTCTTTTAATACACTTGCGCAAAATGGCTGCCCGTAATCGCACACCGCCGCGACAATGCTGCTGTCCTCAGGCGCACAATAATAGCTGTGTACAAAGTAAAAATGACTGTTGTCTTCAATGTTTTGCCATAGCGGATGCGCGCTGTCCATCTCGCTCACGGTATTCCAGCCAATATGCGGGACTTTAATGGTATCACCTGCCGCATCGCGCCATGTCGGGTCAAAGGCTAACACCTCACCACCCAAGAGATCGAGGCACGGTGTGCCGCCGTTTTCTGCCGAGCTGGCAAACAGCGCTTGCATGCCCACGCAGATGGCGAGCACAGGCTTATTAAACACCGCGTCTTTTACCACCGCATCAATGCCCGCCTCGTGCATACCCGCCATGCAATCACGCATCGCGCCAACGCCTGGAAAGACGATTTTGTCCGCGGCGGCGACCACTTTGGGGTCATTGGTCACAGACACCTCTGCGCCCACGACGCTCAGCGCCTTACCGACCGAGTGCAGGTTGCCCATGCCATAATCAAGTACCGCGACTTTGACCGTTTGAGCCATTAGAGCGCCTCCTTAGTCGATGGCAAGGTGTTTAACGCACGCTCATCATATTCGCACGCCATACGTAAGGCACGGGCGAAAGCTTTAAAGATACTCTCAATCTGGTGATGGCTATTTTTGCCTTTTAGGTTGTCCAGATGCACGGTCATCCACGCATGATTGACGAAGCCATAAAAGAATTCACTAAACAAATCGACATCAAAGCTACCCACGTGCGAGCGGGTAAAGGGAATGTCCATGTGCAGTCCTGGACGCCCTGAAATATCGACCACAGCGCGCGACAGAGACTCATCAAGCGGCGCATAGTAGTGCCCGTAGCGACGGATGCCTTTTTTATCTCCGAGCGCTTTGGCAAATGCCTGACCGATAGTGATGCCTGTGTCTTCCACACTGTGATGGTCATCAATATGCACATCGCCTGTACATTTGACATCAAGGTCAAACAGACCGTGGCGCTTGATTTGGTCGAGCATATGATCCAAAAACGGCACGCCCGTATCAATCACCCCTTGACCTGTGCCATCAAGATTGACCGTACAGCTGATTTGCGTCTCGGCGGTATCGCGGGCAACAGTGGCGATGCGCGCTGCACGACCGTGTTGGTGGGCTGGCATGGCGGCTTGGGGCGTTTGGGTAGAAGAAGCAGGAGTATTGGCTGTCATAGCGACCTTCTATAGCTAAAATGGCGAAAAATAAACTAAAATGAATGCCATTCATCATAGCAAACCCCAACGCCGACCGCCACGCTACGCGCGTAACTGAGGCGCAAATTTGCGCAATTCTGCTAAAATAGCTGTGCCCTATTTTTTTGACCTTGTGTTTTCTGCCCTTAGGAGCTGTCATGCCATTAGAAGCGCGCCCCATCACCCGCCTAGATGCGCCCATCATCAAAAAACCCAGCAGCACCAATGAGCTGCATACCCGCTTACAAGCGCTCTACCAGCACAGCCACCCTGACGCGCCTGAGGTACTAGACGTCATTACTACGAGCTTTTTGCGCGGCGGCTGTCTGTATGTCGGGATGTTTAATGACAAACCCATCGCGGCGCTCGCCTGCTTTGATGACGGGCAGACCGATGCCAAGCGCTTGCAGTACTTAAGCGTCCATCCGCAAAATGAAAATCGCGGTATCGAAGGCAAACTCATTAAAATGGTTTATGACGCCGAAGTGCGCCGTGGTACACGCGAGTTCGTCCCTGCTGAGCCGTTGATTCACCAAATCATGAGTGAATACGATATGCTGCGCGTAAAGGGCTAACTCATCCAAAATGGCGCAAAAACCAACTATTTTGACCTTTTTATAAAAAGTCTGGCAAAAAGGCTTGACACAGGCGCGGATATTTAGTTTAATAGCGACCTCAACGAAGACGGCTCGATAGCTCAGTCGGTAGAGCAACGGATTGAAAATCCGTGTGTCGGCAGTTCGATCCTGCCTCGAGCCACCATTCGTTAACAGATATGAAAACACCCCAAATGCTTCGGTATTTGGGGTTTTTTTATGCGTGCGTATTTTGTCTTTGCTACTTTCTTTATTGGCGGTAACGTATCTTGCACACAGTTGGGGTGTTTTTTCTTATCCGCGCCTCGCTATACTGTGCTATCTGCCATAAGGATACGCTCATGCGCGAATTTGATTACGATTTGGATTATAAAAACCTCGATCTGCGCGCGCAGCCTGAGCTGTATCGTGTCGGACGCGGTGAGCAAGGTGTGTTATTGGTTGAGCCGTACAAGTCAGAAATCCTGCCGCATTGGCGCTTTGCCACACCTGATGTCGCACAAGAGAGCAGCGATATTATTTATCAGATGTTTTTGGATTATTTGGCCGATGATGACTTTGTCGGCGCGGATATGGCGCGTAAGTTTTTGCAGATGGGCTACACTCGCGCTCGCCGCTACGCCAATCATAAAGGCGGCAAAAAGTACAAAGGCGCGGTGCCTGATGATAAAAAAGGACAAAGCGGCGCACATGGGCGCGAAGAGCTGCCACGCCAAGAGGAAGACCCCATCAAAGCTGAATCGGCACGCATCTTTAAAGAAAAATGGGACAAGTGCCGCGAGAACCAAACTTATTTAGACATGAAAGCGGCGCACCGCGAGCGTTATAAAGATATTTAGAAAAGAGGTTTAGAAAAGAGGTTTAGACGTCATAAGCAACGCGCTAGACTTATTTGAGCGATAATTCCCTACATCCAACTCCATAATAACAAGAGAAGCCACCCTCTATGCCACTATTAAAGCCTGTATTGATGTTTGATTTTGATGGCACGCTGATCAATAGCGTGCCCGACCTTGCTACTGCGACCAATGCAATGATGCAGCAATTGGGGCGCGAGCCGTATCCGCTATCGACCATTGAAGGCTGGATTGGCAATGGCTCGCGCATGCTGGTAGCGCGGGCATTAAGTGGCGAGCGTATCGTCAGTGACGCCTTGAGCTGCCAAGAGATTGATGATGCCGAGGCGATATTTTTAGAGGCATATGCCGCGCACGATGTCAGTCACACCACACCCTACCCTGATGTGGACAGCGGACTTGCTAAGCTTAAAGCGGCAGGCTATACGCTGGCGCTGGTGACCAATAAGCCAATACGCTTTGTACCGCGCATCTTAGAGGCGCTTGGCTGGCAAGACCATTTTTCTGTGGTCATGGGCGGCGACAGTTTACCGCAAAAAAAGCCCGACCCCGCACCCCTGCATCATGTGTGCGAGACGCTACAAATCTCAGCGGATAAAGCGCTGATGATTGGTGATTCAATCAATGATATCTTGGCAGGTCAACGCGCTGGTGTCGATACAGTCGGCGTGACCTACGGCTATAATTACGGGCAGCCGATTAGCGAAAGCCAGCCGACCTATGTGTTTGATAGCTTTGCTAAACTGACCGCGTGGCTATTGTCCGATGACCTAATCCTATAATTTTAAAATAACATTAGGCACCGCGATAACTGAGCGCCTCCGATAAGTGGGCACTTTGTACTTGTGCGCTGCCTGCCAAATCAGCGATGGTACGCGCCACACGTAATACGCGATGATAACCACGCGCCGATAGATTAAGTCGCTGCTGTGCCATTTGCATGAGCTGTTGCTCCCCACTGCCGAGCACCACGTAATTGTCCAGCTCGGTTGGGCTAAGCTCGCTATTGGCTTTGTTTTGCCGTGCATACTGCTGGGCGCTTGCCGCCTCAACACGCGCGCGTACTTGCTGTGATGGTTCGCCGCCTTGCTGATTTTGTAGGTCGCTGACAGGCAGCGCAGGCACAGTGATATGCAGATCAATCCTATCCATCAAGGGTCCTGACAGCTTATCCTGATAGCGTTTGATTTGCTCAGGACGGCAGCGGCAACGCCCCGAGGGGTCGCCATCATAGCCGCAAGGACACGGATTCATAGCGGCAATCAGCTGAAAGTTGGCAGGAAAGGTCAATTGTGCATTGGCACGGCTGATAGTGATGTTTTTGGATTCTAGCGGCTGGCGCAACACCTCCAGCACCGTGCGGTCAAATTCGGGCAGCTCGTCCAAAAACAGCACACCCTTATGCGCCAAAGTAATCTCTCCTGGGCGAGGACGCGAGCCGCCACCGACCAGCGCCACTGCCGATACCGTGTGATGCACTTGGCGAAACGGTCGGCTGCCATAACAATAGTCACTGTCCGCGACCGAATAGGTGCTGGCGACTTCCAGTGCATCTTCAGCAGACAGCTCAGGCAAAATGGTCGGCAGCCGTGATGCCATCAGCGTTTTACCCGAGCCTGGTGGTCCTACGAATAATAAGGAATGTCCGCCAGCCGCCGCAATCTCTAGCGCACGCCGGGCATGGTGCTGTCCTTTGACATCGGCTAAATCGACATTATAACTGGCGTGCCTCGGTACATTGCTGGGCGTGATGGTCGGCAGTACATCCGCCGCATCATCGTTTGCGCGTAAATGCTGACAGACCGCTTGTAAACTCGGTGCGCCAAGTACCGTGACGTCACCTGCGAGGCTCGCCTCCTCGCCATTATCCGTCGGTACGACCAGCGCTCGCGAGATGTCTTTCTCTGCACACAATGCCCGCGCTACTGCCAGACTGCCTGTCACAGGACGCACATCGCCGTTTAGTGCCAGCTCGCCCATAAACTCAAACGTACGCAAGCGCTCAGGCGCTAGCTGTCCGCTGGCTGCCAAAATCCCAAGCGCAATGGGCAAATCAAAGCGCGCGCCATCTTTGGGTAAATCGGCAGGGGCCAGATTAATCGTCAGGCGTCTGTTCGGAAACTGAAATCCAGAATTAATAATCGCTGAGCGTACGCGGTCCTTACTCTCTCGTACTGCCGCCGCTGGCAAGCCGACAATGGTCAAGGCAGGCAGCCCTTGGGACAGATGCACTTCAATGATGACTTGCGGCGCGTGCAGCCCAACCACTGAGCGGGTATAAACTTGAGCAAAGGACATAACGACTCCAAAGGGTAGATGCCTTGATAATAAAAGATATTGTATAAGCGTGCAAATGTTGTGTATTGTGCCATATTTTTGGTGAGCTTGACTTGTATCTAGAGCGCATTTGTTTTTATATTATCCATAACAGATATACCTACTTTTAATAGGGATTTGTTATAATAAGCGCGCTGTCCTGCTCACCAGTAGCGTGATAGCGGCATGATGGTTTGTATTTGATTGGCGTTCAATAAGGAGTAGCTATGCATCCACAATCCCCGCAAGACTCAAGCGCGAGCGCAATTGACGCGCCCACCACTGTCCGCCCTGTCGCGGAGATGCCCAATCCTTATGCCAAAGCGCGCAGCACACCTATGCCGCCGCTACGCTTCGATGCCGAGCTTATCCAGACCTACAATACCGCCGCGCCGCGCTACACCTCTTACCCCACCGCGCTGGAGCTGGCGCCGATTGAAGACTTGCTTGAGGCAGATATTTTGCAGCAGCGCGAAGCACACACGCCGCTGTCACTGTATTTTCATATCCCGTTTTGTCGTCACCTATGCTACTACTGTGCGTGCAATAAAATCATCACTAAGAAGAACAGCGACTCAGGCGACTATCTTAACTACCTGCTCAAAGAAATCGAATACAAAAGACGCCTGCTAAAAGCGCCAAACGATGCGGACAAACCTGTGGTCAAGCAGCTGCATTTGGGCGGCGGTACGCCAACGTTTTTAAGCGATGCTGAAATGGTCAAACTGTGGAACTATTTGCAGACGCAGTTTGAGTTTGTTGACGATAAGGAAGGCGATTATTCTATTGAGATTGACCCGCGCGAGCTGGGCGCGCAGACCTTAGCGACCTTGCGCCGTTTGGGCTTTAACCGCATCAGCCTTGGTGTGCAAGACCTCGCCGATGAGGTACAAATCGCGGTCAATCGTGTGCACGATGCCGAGCAAATTGAAAGTATAATCAAAGAAGCGCGCAACTTGGGCTTTCGCTCTATTAATATTGACCTGATTTATGGCTTGCCCAAGCAAACGCCCGCCTCAATGCAGCGGACGATTGCGCGTATTATTGAGATGTCGCCCGACCGCCTGTCGGTGTTTAACTACGCGCACTTGCCTGAGCGTTTTAAGGCACAAAAGCAAATCAAAGATGCCGACCTGCCCAGCCCCAGCGACAAGCTCACCATCCTTGGCAACACCATTGACCAGCTCGGCGCGGCGGGCTATCAGTACATTGGTATCGACCATTTTGCCAAGCCTGATGACAGTCTAGCGGTCGCGCAGCGGGCGGGCAAACTGCACCGCAACTTTCAGGGCTATACCTTGATGGGTGATTGTGATTTGATTGGTTTTGGTGTCTCGGCAATCAGCCAAATCAGTACCGCACGCAACCGCTATATATTACAAAACGCGACCGATTTACAAGACTATCAGCAGCATATTGATGCGCTATCAGGCGTGCGGATGCCCGCTGTCAAAGCGATTAAAACCTCAATCCAAGACCGTCTGCGTGAGTACGTGATTATGAATTTGCTGTGTCATGACTATATTGATTTTGAAGACGTGAATCAAAAATTTGGTATTGATGCGGTGACGTTCTTTTTGGATGAAATCCAGCAGCTCGGCGCGATGCAGCGTGAAAAACTCGTAGATATGGACGCGGCGGGCATTCGTATTTTGCCAAAAGGTCGCCTGCTGGCGCGCAATATCGCTATGGTGTTTGATACCTACATGCAGCAAAAATACCCTGAGCGTTTTTCTAAAGCCATTTAAATCGACATAAAAAAAAGACCCATAGCGGGTCTTTTTTTATAGCATACATTTAGCCTTTAAACTTATCACCGACCATGCCTTTGACGGTGTTTAAAATATCGGCGGGTATGACTACAGTTTTGGCATTGTCCGACTCTGCCAGCTCGCGGATGGCTTTGATGTACTGCTCGCCCAGTAAATAAATAATCGGCATTTCTTCTTCACCCATCGCGTTACTGATGAGGCGAATCGACTCTTCTGAACCTTTTGCCAACACCACTTGCGCTTCGGCATCACGGCGTGAGGCCTCTAGGCGACCATCGGCTTCCAAGATTGCTGCTTGTTTTTGACCGTCGGCACGCGTCACAATCGCACGGCGTTGACGCTCTGCCGCCGCCTGCTCTTCCATCGCCATTTGCATGGTGTCAGACGGATTAATATCTTGGATTTCGACCGTTTTTAGCGTAATACCCCAGTCGGAAATATCTTCAGAAATAGCATGTTTAAGCTGGGCTTTGATTTGGTCACGGCTTGAGAGCGCATCATCTAGATCCATTTCACCGATAATCGAGCGCAAAGAGGTCTGCACCAAGTTGCGAATACCGTGCGCGTAATCTTCAATACCGTACACCGCTTTATCAGGACGTACGATATTAATATAAGCGACGGCGTTGGCAATGATGACCACGTTGTCACGCGTGATGACTTCTTGCGACGGAATGTCGAGCACGATGTCTTTGGTCGTGACCTTATAGGCAATTCTATCAATAAAAGGAATGATTAACGTTAGGCCAGGCTCTAAGGTCTGATGATATTTACCAAGGCGCTGGACAATCCATTTATAGCCTTGCGGTACAATGCGTACGCTTTTAAATACAGTAAAGGCAACCAGCGCCACCAATACCAGTAGTACGATACTGCCGCCACTCAGGCTGTTTAGTATACTGTTCATAATGCTCTCCTTATGCTATTGCCCTCTACAATACGGCAAAGACTCAGTGTCTAATAGAAGACTTTTAGAAGACTTTTTTGCGTGACTACTGGTTTTTAGTATCATTTATCTACAAACTTTTTTTTGAGGCGTGTGCGGTCTAGGCTGGGCTTGTTTAAGTGGAGTTTGCGCTTATTAGGTTTGGGTATTTTAGGGTTAATATCAGGTGTACTTGGCATTGCAGGCGCTTCAACTTGCTTGGTTAACGGTGTTTGCGTTGTGGCAGAAACGGTTAGCTCATTGCCATTCACTGCCATTACCACTACCCGATCACCGATTTGGACACTACCCTCATTAACGCGGCAAAGCCATTCGTCAGCGCCTAAAATAGGTACACTAAAACGCACACGACCCAAATGATTTGCTGTGGGTTTGACCACAAGCATACCTGTTTCACCGATAATTTCGTTATGCCCTAACGCGGTTCTGCTTTGATTGATCGATAATGGCTTGGCATATTTCACCCAAGCAAACATGAATAAAACTGAAAGCGTCAGCCAAATAATCACTTGTAGTAATAAAGAAATAGGCAACAGCCAAGACAGCGCCGCAACGATAACGGCTGCGGCACCAAACCAAATGCTTGCAAATGTAGGAATAAATATCTCTGCAATCATCAGCAAAAAGCCAAGTACCAGCCAATGCCACGGTTCAATCATATAAAGCAAGTCCATAAGTGCCCGCCTTTTTTATAAGTTATTGATTTAATATAGCATATTTTATTTCAAAGCATTTAAGGTACATGACGAGAATACGGTTTGTTTATTGTATTTTCACCCATAAAAATAGCAGGCATAAAAAAAGCGACCACATAATGTGATCGCTTCTTTATCTATGCTTTTACTATATAATTCTAAAATTAGAACTTTAAATTAGCGCCAACAGTCATTAGCTTAGTATCTGCGTCGCTGTCCATCATAGAATATTCAGCTTCAACGCCGAAATTTGGATTGACATTATAACCAAGGCCTATACCACCAGCAATACCAGTATCACTCACTGAATCGCGATTACCGTTATCAAAATCTGCTTCTAGTTCTGTTTTAGCGATACCAAGTTTGCCTTTTGCGTATGCATTGGTATTTGGGAAGGCATAGCGGTAAGTACCATACGCGCCATAAGTTTTGGTATCATAATCACCGCCAGCATCTAGGTCAGCATCATCTGAACCGACGTATTCTGCTTCCATACCAAAATTTGGATCAAAGTTATAGCCTGCAACCACACCATACGCGGTTGGGTCATCGCCACTGACATCATTATCAAACTGACCGATTTTTGCGCCCACATATGGCTGACCAGTGTAGCCGTTACCATAAGAGACGGCCGCTTGTGCACCTACAGTCATCAATGAACCAGCAGTTAGGGCAAGTAATGTTTTTTGTAGCGTTTTCATCGTCATCTCCTTAAAATCAAATTGGACAGGCAAGTCATGTTGTATGAAACTTTCTTCGTATCGCCTTACCTGCTAACGATGAATACATAGTAACAAATCATGTCAGATATACTGTCAATGTTTGATGGTATGCAGGTTAACTTTTGCAAGAATTCATTAGGCGCAAGTTACAAAGGCTAAGATATGAAATCTTTTGTTACAAGCAGCCGTTTTGTGCAATAATTCCTCAATTATTGTATAAATAATAGCCAAAATAAACGCTATTTTTAATTAAAGGAGCGTTGGTCGTGCATGAACGCAACCAAGAAAAGCTGCAAGCCGCGTTAAAAACACTGCAAAAAGAACAGCAGTACCGCACGCTGCCTTGTTTACATCAACAAGGTCGGCACGTCTTGAGTCAAGGACGTCCGCTGTTAAACATTGCCAGTAATGATTATTTAGGCTTGGGTATGGATAGTGCCTTACAGCGTGAGTTTTTTTGTCATTTACAACAGCAGGATATGTTGCCGAAGATGAGCTCGACCTCGTCACGGCTATTGACAGGCAATGACAATGAGCTGATGGCGTTAGAGTCGGAGCTTGGCGTTTGGTATGCCGCCGCCGCAACCGATGGCAAATCCGCGCTGGTTTTTAACAGCGGCTATCATGCCAATATTGGTATCTTACCTGCCTTAACTGCGCTGCCTGTACCAACGCTGATTTTGGCGGACAAATTGGTACATGCCAGCATCATTGATGGTATTCGCCTGTGCCAAAACCGTGCGTCCCATTATCGCCGCTACCGACACAATGACGACACGCATTTGGCACAGCTTATCGCGCAAGCGGGCGACGATGTTGAACGCATCATTATCGTTACCGAAAGCATCTTTAGTATGGATGGCGACCGCGCGCATCTAGACGCACTGGTAGCGCTTAAGCGCAATGATAACCGCATCGAGCTGTATATCGATGAGGCGCATGCCGTCGGCGTGTTGGGTGAGACAGGACTGGGTCTGGCAGAAGAAACGCACACCTTAGCCGAGATTGATTATTTAGTCGGCACATTTGGTAAGGCATTTGCCTCAGTCGGCGCTTATATTTTTTGTAGTGATGACAATAAGGCATGGCTGATTAATCAAATGCGCTCACTGATATTTAGCACTGCGCTGCCGCCGATCAATCATGCATGGACGCGCTTTATTTTGGCAAAAATGCCCAAATTGCAAGATAAGCGCGCGCACTTAGCCGATATCAGCCAAATGCTCAGCCAAGCCATTCCGCCTGAGTATCAAGTAATGTCTCCACCGCCTAAGGCGTATCAGTCGCCCATCATCGCCTATGTCACTGGTGATAATGCCGCTGCTGTTGCAAAAGCCAAAGCGCTGCAGGACGCGGGGTTTTATGCGTTGCCCATTCGGCCGCCGACCGTACCCAAGAATACCGCTCGCATTCGCCTTGTAATGAATGCAGCCATCCGCAAGGATGATTGTCAGCACCTTATCGCTCAGTTGTAACGACCATAAGGACACCCTATGTGCCCCTCCTCAACGACGCTCAGTAGTCGCAAGCAGCGTATCGCGCAGCACTTTGCCCACGCCACACACTATGAGCAGCACGCGCGTATTCAGCAGCAGGTGTGCCAGCAGTTATTAACGCGCATCATGGATACTACCCCAGCACAAGTGCTCGAAGTAGGCGCAGGTAGTGGGCAGCTCACGCGCCTGTTAAAGACGCAACTGACAACGCAAGCATGGCACATCAATGAGTTGACCGAAGCGGCGCGTCCAACGCTACGCGAGCTGCTACCTGATGCCACGCTGTATATTGGCGATGCCGAGACGATGGACTTGAGCGCTGATTACGACCTTATCATCAGTGCCAATGCCATTCAGTGGTTTGATAACCCACTATCATTTGTCACGCAATCGGCAGCGCAGTTAAACACAGGCGGGCAGCTGCTGTTTAGCACCTTTACGCCCAATAACTTTCTACAAATAAAAACCTTACTCGGTCAAGGGCTACATTACCCAAGCATTTTAGAATGGCAACAAACGCTTAATGATGCTGGCTTAACGGACATTGAGCTGCACACCGAGCGTTTTGAGCTGCATTTTGACAGCCCTTATGCGGTGCTTAAGCACATGAAGCTGACGGGCGTGTCGACCAACACCCCTGATGCGCCATTTGTGTGGAATAAGGCGCGTCTTGCTCGGTTTATAGAAGATTATTGGGCAGCGTTTGGGCAACAGAATACGGCGAATAACGATTGTGTACCCTTGACGTACGAGGTGCTGATCATTAGCGCAAAAAAACCTTGACCCTATGAGCCACACGCCTTTAACCGTTTTTTAAAACCTATCTGTCTCAAACACGCATAAAAAAACGCACCTCGAAAGGTGCGTTTTTTGTCTGACGTAATAAGTGCTAAGGCTTATTTTTTGTCATCGTTGACTTCAGTAAACTCAGCGTCTACCACGTCGTCATCAGCTTTGGCATTGTCTGCGTTGTCCGCGCCTTGTTGGAACTGGCTTGGGTCAACACCTTCAGCGCCTGCACCTGAATCGGCGTAGATTTTTTGGCTGATTGGCAAGAAGGCATTGTCTAGCGCTTCTAGCTTGGCTTTGATGTCGTCAGCATCATCTTCTTTCGTTGCCGTTTCTAGCTCACTAATTGCCGTCTCAACGCTTTGCTTTTCATCGTCAGTAACTTTGTCGCCTGCGTCTTTAAGCGCTTTTTGTACCGCGTGGATACGACCGTCTGCTTCGTTACGCGCTTGCGCAAGATTTGCAAATTTTTCGTCTTCTGCCGCGTTGGCTTCTGCGTCACGTACCATTTGCTCGATTTCGTCATCTGACAAGCCTGAGTCTGCTTTGATCTGGATACTTTGCGCTTTACCCGTACCTTTGTCAGTCGCTGAGATGTTCATGATACCATCAGCGTTGATGTCAAAGGTCACTTCGATTTGTGGCATGCCACGTGGTGCTGGTGGAATGTCGGTCAAGTCAAAGTTGCCAAGCAGTTTGTTTTGGCTAGCCATTTTACGCTCGCCTTGGTAAACCTTGATGGTTACCGCAGGCTGGTTGTCTTCAGCGGTTGAAAATACCTGTGATTTCTTGGTAGGAATCATGGTGTTCTTCTCAATGATTGGCGTCAACACACCGCCCATAGTTTCAATACCTAGGGTCAATGGAGTCACGTCAAGCAGTAGTACGTCGGTCTTGTCGCCAGACAATACCGCGCCTTGAATCGCTGCACCAGCGGCGACCGCTTCGTCAGGGTTCACGTCTTTACGTGGCTCTTTGCCAAAGATGTCTTCGACTTTCTTTTGCACGAGTGGCATACGTGTCTGACCACCAACCAAGATAACGTCGTCGATTTCGCTTGGGCTTAGACCTGCGTCTTGCAAAGCAATTTTGCAAGGCTCAACCGTGCGCTGTACCAACTCTTCAGTCAGGCTTTCAAGCTTTGAGCGGCTGATAGTGATGACCAAGTGCTTAGGACCACTGCTGTCTGCAGTGATGTAAGGTAGGTTCACTTCCGTGCTCTGCGCGCTTGATAGCTCAATTTTTGCCTTTTCAGCGGCTTCTTTTAGACGCTGCATAGCCAATGAGTCACCTTTTAGGTTGACGTCTTGCTCTTTTTTGAATTCGCTAACAAGGTAGTCGATGAGCGCTGAGTCAAAGTCTTCACCACCTAGGAACGTGTCACCGTTGGTCGCCAGTACTTCAAACTGCTGCTCACCATCAACGTCTGCAATCTCAATGATTGATACGTCAAAAGTACCACCACCCAAGTCATATACCGCGATCGTACGGTCGCCTTGCTTTTTGTCCATGCCATAGGCAAGGGCAGCGGCGGTTGGTTCGTTGATGATACGTTTTACGTCTAGACCTGCGATTTTACCCGCATCTTTGGTCGCTTGACGCTGTGAATCGTTAAAGTACGCAGGTACGGTAATAACGGCTTCAGTTACTGATTCGCCTAGATAGTCTTCGGCCGTCTTTTTCATCTTTTTCAAGATTTCAGCAGATACCTGTGGTGGCGCAAGTTTTTTGCCATTGACTTCAACCCACGCATCGCCGTTGTCGGCTTTAGCGATTTTGTATGGCACCATGCCGATGTCTTTTTGTACTACTTTGTCATCAAAACGACGACCAATCAGACGCTTAATGGCAAACAAGGTGTTGTTTGGGTTGGTTACTGCTTGACGCTTGGCTGACTGACCGACCAAGGTTTCGTCGTCTTTATAAGCAACGATTGATGGCGTTGTGCGTGCGCCTTCAGCGTTTTCGATGACCTTGACTTTGTCGCCTTCCATTACGGCAACACATGAGTTGGTTGTACCAAGGTCAATACCAATCACTTTACCCATAATCAATTACTCCTAATAAATATTATGTTTACATTCAATATATGTCGTGCCAGTCGCTGCCACCAGTCGCTAGGAATTACCATCATTCAATGACAGTGGAGTGCGTTTTTTTATTGGCATCTTTTGACCGTCCGCGGTCACTTGTTGCTTTATATCGGTTGTGGGGGAAGTTTTTTCAAGGCAATACCCCCACAAAAAATCGCTTTTGTGTGAATATTTGTGAATATCCTTACCTTTTTTAAGGATTATTCCGATTCACACAATGGCTTTTGCTTATTGACCCACTTGTACCAATGCTGGGCGCAGTAGGCGACCGTTTAGGCTATAGCCTTTTTGTAGCACTGTGCCGACGGTGTCCGCTGCAGCATTGGGGTCAATGCCGACCGCTTCATGAAATTCAGCGTTAAAGGCTTCACCTTGTGGGTCAACGACTTCGATGCCGTTTTTGTTTAACACGTTGAGTAGCGCTTTGTGGGTCAAGCGGACGCCTTCGGTCACCGCGTCGTCCTCACCTGCACTGTCAATAGCACGCTCTAGGTTGTCCACCACTTCTAACAGCTCTTTGGCAAATTTTTGCAAAGCAAACTTTTTGCTCTTATCGGCTTCTTGCTCCATGCGCTTTTGTGCGTTATAGGCTTCAGCATTGGCGCGAGCAGTATGCTCTTTGGCTTGCTTGACTTCGCCTTCTAGCTCCGCAATACGCGCTTCAAAAGCTTGCAAGTCCACGTCGTTTTTGACCGTTTCAAATTCGCCATTGTTTGACTGTGGGTCAAATTCTTCAATCGCTTCTTCTAATACCGTATGCTCCCGCTCGATATTGCTGTGCGTTGGCTGTGGGTCTTTATTATCAAACTCGTGATTTGGGGTCTGCTCGCTCATGGTAGCTCCTTGTGATTTCTTATAATAACGATGACACTCAAAAAAATAGGTCATAGGGTAGTGATGACCTGTGCTTTATAGCATCTTTATCAAATAACGGGTGCCTGTCCACCGTCGATTGGTGAATCAAGCGGACTTGCTGTTTGATAAAGGTAACGGAGGTGAATTTCAAGCCCCCAGCGCTATAAATTTTGTGCACAAACCCATGCCGACCATACAACTGGCTGCAAAAACCCTACTATGATTGTGTTTTTACACGTATCTTACTTGGTAATCCCTTACAAAAATTGTTGATATTATTGAGTTTATTATCTTAAGCTGTGTTGTATCTTCTGTACATTTAGTTAATGATAAAAAACAGGACAAAGTGTCAGATTTACGGATGAGCTGTCTATCGCTGGCTTTTAAGTTTTGTTAAGGTTAGTTATTTAATATAGATGCCATACTGGTGCAACGATACCAGCTATGGCAGTATTTATAGGTCATATGCTGCACTTTTGCATTATGATAGTTGTCGTAAACTCTTAAGAAAACGGATGGTTAAATACTATAAATAGGAGGCAGCTATGCCACAAACCAGTTATCAAGCCACCATTAGTGACCGCGAACTCGCTGATAAGATTACTAAAGAAGGCAGTGAAGTACAGGGCGTCAAATGGATTAATATTAACCCTGATAATGGCACGATTGTAGTCACCCACAGTGAGGACTATGACGAAGCGGCCTTCAAGTCCATTGCAGGCTTGTAGCGGCGCCTGTATGTTCTAAAGCCGCTATCAGTAAACCAAACCACTCATCTGAGTGGTTTTTTTGTGGCAATGGCGGGCAGTAATTTTGGGGCAGCTTTTGACATGGGCAATACAGACTGCTGTACCCACTCGGGCGCGGTCGCTTCTAAACGCTTGGCAAGCGCTGGCAAATGCTGCGTGGGTACCGCTGGGAACAAATGATGCTCCATATGATACAACAGATTAAAGGTAAGTAAGTTAGCAAGTGGATGGCGCTCACTGCGCGCGTAGATGGTCTCATCGCAATCGTGATGTACGCTCCATACCGCAAAGAATCCTACCAAGGTATTGGCAAGCAGCATAACAAGCACGTGATACACCAGCACCGCTGGCGACCACAAAAGCGCAGCAGCAAAAATACTGAGGATAATCAGCATATCAAACGCGACCTGCCTACGCGCACGTTTGCTGCCATGCGTCAGCCCATACCACTGAATGCGTACCGAAAAAACCCCGCCGCCAATAATCGCCTTGTACCACGGCAAACGCGCCCAGTTGCCCTCCACATCACTTGTGCCTAATGGGTCGCGGTGGTGGTTGAGATGGGTCTTTTTAATAGCGTGCGTGCTGCATAGCATGGTGCTGGTCAGCGCATATAGCATAAAGTCATTGAATCTGCGCCCAACGCCTAAGGTGCTGTGATAGGCGTCGTGCGCTTGACGAAGAGCGGCAGTAAAAAATAAAAACGAGCCAGCCAGTGCAGGTAGCCACCAGCCGTAATAAGCACACCACCATGACAACAGTAAGAACGGCAACGGTAAGAGCAAGTTGTATAGGATTTCAAGGGGGCTTTGCTGGCACAAGTCTCGCCAAACGATGTGGGATAATGACGGATGACGCATGGTATTCTCCTTAATTATTTATTTATCTTCCATAATTTCTGTAATTACAGAAATAAATGATTAAAATAATGCCAATGTTGCCTTGATAGGTACGCTTAAAAGGAATGACTTATGCCCAATAGGGGCGCAGTAAATAATCCCTACCGCGCCATTATTAACGGATGATTCATTAATTTTACGCTGTGGCTGTGTAGTGCTACCCCGCTATTAACGCTTTTTTTGCTGGCGTAAGGCTTCGGCGAGGGTCGGCTGCACAAACGTATAACCGCTATCCTCTAGTGCTTTAGGTAGCACCTTTTGTCCATCGACCAGTAACGTTGCCATCTCACCGAACATGACCTTGAGTAGCGGACGTGGCAAGGTAAATAGGGTCGGACGATGCAGCCAATGCCCAACGGCTTTGGTAAATACCGCATTACTCACAGGATTGGGCGCGGTAAAGTTATAAATCGTCACCTTGGGTGTATCGATCGCAGCACTCGTCGCCTTTGCCAACTGCTGCTCTAATACAAATATCAATGCAGACACCCAGTCATCACGGCTAATCCAGCTCATAATCTGTGTGCCATCACCAAGCTGACCACCCAGCCCCATTTTGAACGGTGTCAACAACTTACCAAGCATACCGCCGCTTGGGTGAATGACCACGCCTGTGCGTATCAGCGCCACAGGGACACCAAATTCAGTCGCTTTTGCTGCCAGCTGCTCCCACGCCGCGCACAAACGGTGGGCAAAGTCGTCTTCAAAGCCGCTGTCTTCGGTCAATGGCCTATCCCCTTGCGTGCCATACCAGCCGATGGCTGAACCACTGATGACGCACTTGGGCTTATGTTCACTACGTTCGATAAAGTTAAGTAGCGCCTGTGTCGGCTTGATACGGCTGTCCATCAGCTGCTGTTTGCGCTCATCGCTCCAGCGCTTATCGGCAATGCCCGCGCCTGCCAAATTGATGACCACATCAAACGCGGTATCGGTATCTTTGAGCGCGTCATAAGACATCAAGGTGACCTCATGCAAGTGCGCCTGCTGGGTATCACGTGTCAGCCACGTGATGTCGATAGGACTGTTTTTTGTTTGGTAATGCGCCAAAAGCTGCTTGCTTAGTGCGGTGCCTAAAAATCCTGAACCCCCGCTGATTAATACCTTCATCGCTTCACTCCTTTTATATTCTTTCTTACTGATTTTCTTTTATTTTTACAGGGTTTGATGCTGGTGACTGTTTTGGTTTTGTTCTTAGCTACGGGTTCTATGTATGTGTTTAGCGCAGCAATTCACGAATATTTTTGCCCGTTTTGAGTACTTTTTTTAGGATACTGGTCGGCAGTTTGAGCATTTCATTTGACCATGTGGTGATGGTGTCAATAAAGATAAGTGTGTCTTTGACGCGTGCGCGTACCTCGGGACGCTCTGCGGCAAAGTCAGGACTGTCCACCAACTGCTGTAAAAAGGTGACGGTCGGTGCAAGCTCGCGGCGTTGGCGCTCTATGACAATGGTGCGCGCCAGCCCCCAAACATCCAGCTCGGTGGTAAAGTGGTCGCGGCGGTCGCCTAAGAGTGAGACCTTTTGTACCAAGCCCCAATGCTGCAGTTCTTTAATGCTGGTCGAGACGTTAGAGCGTGCCACGCCTAAAGTCTCAACGATTTCCTCGGCGTGCATCGGTCTGCCTGTGATGTATAACAAGGCGTGAATCTGTGACATGGTGCGATTGACGCCCCAGCGCGAGCCCATCTCGCCCCAATGTAAAATAAACTGCTCGGTAATGGGGCTAAGCTTCATAAGGCATGTCCTATACATACAAATAGAGTGTTGGTTTTAGCTTGCCGCACTCTTTTATTTCTGTCAATACAGAAACTACTAAAATAAGTTAAGGTTAAGAAAGGCCAACACCGTCATTTTAGCAGCCGTATTGTTTTGGCTAGGGCGTGTTCCTATTTTAAAAATGGTGATAAAAATGAGATAAATCGCAGGCAAACAAGGAAAATAGCGCAGGTAATATCAAGATATTGGCCAGCTATTTGACACCGTTTGCCAAAGATTTAGCCATTTTTAGCCCATTTAGTCCTAAACGCTTGAATTAGGGACACCCCCTAGTATCGTGAAAGGTAAAATGGGTTAAGCATAAAACGCTTACGGGGCGCTTAGCGGATAATCGCGCCTGTAAGGGCCTTACGAATCTGGCTGGGCAGCTCATATCCTAAGGTTTCGCCTTGCAAATAACGCACCTGTGCGCTGTAGTCACTGTCTGCAAAATAAGCATAGGCATCGTCTAGAGTCTTGGCGGGCGGCAAGCTCGCGGGGTTGCAGCTGGTAGATACCAAAAAGCCATAAGGGTTGTGCTCACTAACCAGTGCTGCGCACAGTGCCTTGATAAGTGGATGGTCAATCACGCGTACCGCCACGCTGTCATGCTGGCCTGTGACCCAGTTAGGAATAGCGACAGGCAGTGCCTCCGTGATAGGCAGTAGCCATGTGTTGGCTTGGCGTTTGGCTGCGCCTGTTTGCGGCTGCCAACTGGCGCTGATGGTGGCGCGCTGCTCGGGGGGTAGGCTGGCAAGTAGTGGCGCAATACGCTCAATAGCATCGGTGACCAGTATCATGCCTTTGGCTTTTGGGCGCTGTTTAATCGCAAGCACGGTCTCGACAGCATCTTCGTTAAAGGGGTCGCAGCCAATGCCCCAGACGCTCTCAGTCGGATAAGCGAGCAGATGCCCTGTGCGTAGCCACGTTACGGCGGTCTGTACATCGTTAATCATGTAAAAAGACGGCTTCGATACTTGTTGTACGCTCATGCTACCCACCCGTTTTTCTTTCTTTTTTTATTAATACCAGTCCAAAGGCGGCTACGCCCTGTTTTTACTTAGCATTGTGAGTACGTACTATAATGGATTTGCACCAAAAAACCTATGCAGAAAAGTTTACACGCGGCTGTAGCGTCCGCCTTGGGTCTGAATCGTCCCCAATAACTCTAATTCCATCAGCTGTCCAATAAGCACAGGCGGTGCAAGCTCGGTCGCGATAACCAGCGCGTCCAAATCCTGACCATGCCAATCAATATGCGCATAAACTTGGGTTAGGTGCTCAGGCACACTAGCGGCAGGTGGGTTGCTGCTGGCAGGTTCGCTACGGGTTGGTAATGCAGTATCTTTCGGCGCATTGTTTGGCTGTTGAGACGGACTGGTAGTACAGGATGCAGCAAAGTCGCTAAATGGTCGCGGCGCACTGTATTTCATGTCCTCAATGACTTGCTGCGGATGATAGATGAGTGTTGCGCCCTCGCGTATCAGATGGTGGCAGCCTTCGGCATTAGGATTGTCAATATGGCTGGGAACCGCAAAAACTTGCTTGCCTTGTTCGTTACACAAGCGCGCGGTAATCAGCGAGCCACTATTGCAGGTGGCCTCGGTGACGATGGTAACTTGTGACAACCCTGCGACGATACGATTGCGGCGCGGAAAGGTGTGCTTATTCGGCGGCATGTCGGGCAACAGCTCGCTGATGACCACCCCGCCCGCCTCAATGATTTGCTTGACCAAATGCTCATGATGGTTGGGATAGCAGACATTAATACCTGTGCCCATCACGCCAATCGTGCGCCCTTGATGAGAGGCTTCTGTTTGCGCCAGCGCGCCTAAGTGCGCGCGAATGTCCACACCCACTGCCAAACCACTGGTAATCACGTAGCCTGCCTGCGCCAAATACTGCGCCATATCAAAGGTGGTCTTTTGCGCGTGCGTGGTTGGCTTGCGACTGCCGACGATAGCAATTTGCGGCTCGTTTAAGCGCTCGATATTGCCTTTATAAAACAGTAGTGGTGGTGGGTCGTATAGCTGCTTTAGCGATTCAGGATACGCCGCATCATCAATAAATAAGAGCTGATACTGCCCTTTATCCAGCGCATCTTGAACGCTATCGACAAAGGCATCGCCATCCGCATCTTGATGCCGTTTTACGTGCGTGCTATGGATACGCAGCTGTTGCCACGCCTGACTGCTCGCTTGCAATGCCGCCTCAGCATTACCAAAATGCGTGACTAGCTTATAATAAGCATTTAGCGAAGTATTCACGCGCTGCCACAGTGACACCATAGCGCGCTTGGAAACAGACAGGTGGACAGATTTAGATGATACTGACATAACCGTTTACTGCCTTATAAATAAGGCGGTGGTAGCAGCCTATCACCCGTGTTGAGCGGCAACTCGGAGCTTAAAACATAAGCATAGCTGATCTCATCAAAGGTATTAAATACCATCACCATACCCGCAGGCTCATCAGGCAGACGTACTGGACTGTCATTATCATAGACATCGCGCACCAATGGGCCTTTGCGGTACACAGTCAAGACATCGCCTGGTTTTGCACCTTGCGCTTTACCCAAGTTAATCGCTACCACGCTGCCGCGTGCGGCCGAACTGATAGAGTCCATAACACGCACAATCAAACCACCACGCGTGACATTGGCAGGGACGGGGTAAAAGACTGGCGGAATCGAATTGTCTAGCTCTACAAACACGCGATCGCCTTCGCGCACTTCTTTATCATAGGTGTCGGTCAGTTGAATGCTGCTCACGCCATTACTCGCCACCGAAGTCACCAAACCTGTCGCCACCTGTGTGACTTCTAAACCGATTAACTGCTGGGTAGTAGGGTCGATATAAGGCTCGCCCTTACGATAGATACCGTAGCGCTGTCCGACCAATAGAGGCACGCCTTTAGCATAGATTTTATCACCGCGTGCGGTAATGAGGTTGCGGTTTTTGGAAGCGAGGACGTACGGTGTGGTGTCAAAGTCTTTTGGGTTCACAATGATGGTTTTGTCCAGCCAATGCTGAATGGCTGACCATGGAATCGGTGGAATGCTGTTGGCAGTCGAGGTCACAGTGACCGCTGCGACTGGCGCAGTACCTAAGACTTGTTTTTCTACGCCTGCGCAGCCTTCGCCTGTATCAACGCCAACGAGTGTCTTGCCTTGAATCACACACAAAATCAGTATGTCATTTGGATAAATCAGATTGGGATTTTTGATTTGTTTATTGGTTGCCCAAATCTCTTTCCAGCGCCATGGGCTGTCCAAATAGCGGCCTGAGATGTCCCATAAGGTATCGCCCTTTTTAACAATATAGCGGTTTGGGGCATCGGCTTTGATGGTCGGTGCAGGGTTGTTAGCATGCGCCGCTGACATCAGCAAGGCGCTACCAAAAACGCCCATCGCAACAGATTTTGCCATACGGCTGAGACTTGTTTTCATGGTCATATCCATCATTAGTGAACAGTACAGTAGCGATAGCAAACAATAAGAATGCCGCTCGGTAGGCGGCAAAGGACAGCAGCCTTGCTATCTAAAATAAAGCTACCATAGCACAATATTAAACAACTTTTTACATTAGAGTAACTTAAATTTGCAGCAATCGTTAGGCTTTTTTGCAAAATAAAATCGGTACTTAATACGCTATGCGGTTTATTAGGTTTTGCTTTTCTTTATGGATAGCTTAAAAACATATTTGCAAAATCTTAAACCAAAAAAAAGCACTGTTTCACATGAAACAGTGCTTTAAAAACGAAGACAATGTGAGCGTGTATCAGCAATTACGCCGCCGTATTGGCACTCACATGCTGGCGAATTTGTTCTGCGACCAGATTAGCATCGTTGTCTAACACCGTCACGTGCTGCGCCAAGTCTTCTAGACCTTCGGTGTGTGCAGGGCGCGCAATCTCAATCTGCCCGACTGCCTCATTAATGGTCTCGGCAAATTTGGCTGGCAACGCAGTTTCCGCGCATACGATGACTTCACCTGCTTGCTGCAATTCTTTTGCTACCTTGATGCCGTCTGCGGTGTGCGGGTCAACCAAGTCTTGATGGGTGTCATACAAGTCTTTGATGGTCGCTAAGCGATCTTCATGTGTGGACTTGCCTGCCGCAAAGCCGTATTGGTCATTAATAGCGCTCATGACGTCACTTAAATCAAAGCCTTGACCTTGTTTCACGCCATCAAACAGCTCATGTACGCGCGCGGTGTCTTTTTCGAGCAGCAAGTAGACAAAACGCTCAAAGTTCGAGGCTTTTGAGATGTCCATAGACGGGCTTGAGGTCACATAAGTGTTATCAGCAGCGCGCGGCTGGTATTTGCCTTGATTAAAAAAGTCATTTAGTACGTCATTTTCATTGGTGGCGACAATCAAGCGACCAATGGGCAGGCCCATTTCGCGAGCGATGTGCCCTGCACAAATATTGCCGAAGTTGCCTGACGGCACGCTAAAGCTGACCTTGTCATCATTGCTATTGGTGACCGCAAAATACGCCTTAAAGTAATAGACGATTTGCGCCAAGATGCGTCCCCAGTTAATCGAGTTGACGGTGCCCAAATCGTATTGCGCTTTAAACTCGGCATCTTGCTGCAAGGCTTTGACGATGTCTTGGCAATCATCAAACATGCCTTTGATGGCAATGTTATGAATATTGGCATCGGTCAAGCTGTACATTTGCGCACGCTGAAAGGCACTCATTTTGCCGTGTGGCGAGAGCATAAAGACTTCGATATTGTCTTTGCCGCGTAGCGCGTATTCTGCCGCGCTGCCTGTATCGCCACTGGTCGCGCCGATGATGGTGATGCGTTTGTTTTTTTGCTTGAGCACGTATTCAAAGGCATTGCCCAAAAACTGCATGGCCACGTCTTTAAATGCCAAGGTCGGACCGTTTGACAGCTCAAGTACGTACAGATTGTCGTCAAGCTTACGCACTGGCGTGATGTCCGCGCTGCCAAAGGTCTTAGTATTATACGTGCGCTGAATAATATCTTCTAGGTCGGCCGCTGGAATGTCGGTGGCAAACTTTGACATAATCGCCAGTGCCAGCTCAGAATAGCTGAGGCTGCGCCATTCACTCAAGGTCGCATCGTCAATCTGCGGATAGGTTTCAGGCAGCATCAGACCGCCATCAGGCGCAAGCCCCATCAACAAAACGTCGCTAAAGTCCATGGGCGCAGTTTGACCACGGGTACTGATATATTTCATGGTGTGTCCTATCGGGTAATTAACTTCATTGTTTTAGGGCGTGTCTGTATTCAAAACGCGTGATAAACGTGCTCCTAAGATAGCAATCTATAGGCGCAATGCCAATACACACTTGCGAATATGCTGCTTTTATTGCTGTCTATCGTAGCGCGCTTGGATTAGCTTTTAACCTTCTGCAATAACGCATAATAAAAGCCATCGCCGCCGTCATTATCGAGTGGTAAGCACTGGCGACCGATGGCCTGCTCAATACCCCAGTTGCAATCCTCATTAAAGTCAATGGCGCGGGCGTCGCTATGCGTGCTTAAAAAGTGCTGCATTTGCTCGACGTTTTCTTGTTTCAAGATAGAGCACGTCACATACAACAAGTAGCCGCCTGCGTTCAGCTGTGACCATAAGTTGTCCAAGATTTTTGCCTGTAGCGCGACGGTTTGCGCAACATCACTTTCTTGTCTGAGCAGGCCAATATCAGGATGACGACGGATGACGCCCGTCGCGGTGCAAGGCGCATCTAATAAAATCGCATCAAAACTTGGCTTGGCGGCTTGCCATGTGGTGGCATCGGCGCAAATGACATCAATCTTTGGCGTTACAGCGCTTGTATTTTGCTGCACAAGGCGCGCCAGATTGTCTTCGATACGGCCAAGACGATTGGCTTCATTATCAATCGCGGTCAGTAAAATCTCATCTACATTTACTGCAGCATTTTCTTGTTTCACGTGAAACGCCTTGCCACTTTGCAGCAAGTTTGCCCAGTGTGCCAGTTTACCACCAGGGGCGGCGCAAGCATCGAGCAGACGAATGGGCGCGCTTGGGACGTTTTGCGCCAATGCTTGTTGTAAAATTGGTGCAGCAAGCTGGGCGTGTGCATCTTGGACACTCACTGCGCCACTCTCAAAATCAGGCAGTTCACTGATAGCGACCGATTGCTGTAGGCGCAAGGCGGTGACTTCGAGTGCGGTTTCTGTAGCAGCGGTAGCGGTACGTAAAGTGACAGGCGCGCTGTCAATCTCAGCGTCTGTAAGCGCAGCATGATAGCTGTCAGTATCCGTCACTGCAGTATTAACGCGCAAAAATATCGGCGCACTCTGACGCAGCGCTTGGGTCAAGGCGTCATACTCAGGCTGCCAGTCTTGCTTGAGCTGCTGCGCCAGCCAATTAGGTAGGCTGTGGTTTTTATTACACTTTTTACGAAATTTATTGGGATTTTTGGCGACTTTACGCAAAATGGCATTGGTTAAGGCAGAGGCGCGCGCGTAGTCGATTTCTTTGACCGCTTCGACGGTTTCATTAATCGCGGCATGATCAGCGACTTCTAGGTACAACAACTGCGTGATGCCCAGCTGAATACTGGCACGGACAGGCATCTCGTCAATCGGCTTGTCTGATAGGCTGTCCACGAGGCGCGCAGTAGCGTGCCACTGGCGCAACGTGGTCAATAGTAGCGCATGCGCAAAGCTTCTGTCCACATCAGGCAGGCGCGACAATAACGGGTCAAGCAAGCTGGCCAAGGAGTGCCCTGCGTGAATCATGAGTAACGTGCGCAGTACGCGCGCGCGTACACTGCCCTTTTGAATACTGCTGATGCTAAGTGCAGGCTGGGTCGAAACAGAAGAAGATTTCATTAAGTAAGGTTTCCTTGACGCCTCTCACAGCATCATATAAAAAAGTTATGGTGCAGACATGGCGAACACATCACCGTCATCAAGTTTGTTACCGTGGCACAGCTGCTCAGCGCTCATCGGCTTACTGCCTGCAAACTGCATCTGGGTAATGGCAAGGGTGGTGTTTATCTTATTGCTAGATTCATCGTCATGACTTGCGTCGCTGCTTGCCTCATCAGCGCCGCACGCCACTAAAATCGCTTTGCGACCAACGCTAATCACCGTGCCTGCGGGTAAGTCGGTCATTTGGCTATCATTAACAGGCAGAGTTGCCAATATTTTGACACGCGCGCCGTCTAAAAAGGTATAGGTGCCTGGCCACGGCGTTAGTCCGCGGATTTGCCGCTCAATCACTGCCGCAGGCTGCGTCCAGTCAATCTCGCCTTCGGTTTTAACCAGCTTATCAGCGTAATTGGCTTGGCTATCGTCTTGGGCTGCGGCTTGGTTTTGATAGCTTGGCAAATCGGCAAGTACGGTCGTAATGGCATCTGCGCCCTGCTCGGCGAGCTTGTCATGCAAACTTTGAGCGGTGTCATCAGTCGCAATCGGGCAGTAGGTTTTGTAGAGCATATCACCTGTATCCAGCCCCTTATCCATCTGCATGATAGTGATGCCCGTCTCGCTATCGCCCGCCAGTAACGCGCGATGAATCGGTGCCGCCCCTCGCCAGCGCGGCAGTAAGGAAGCATGAATATTAAGGCAACCGTAACGTGGGGTGTTTAGCACTTCAAGGGGCAAAATGAGTCCGTAAGCGGCGACCACCATGATATCAGGCGCATACTTGCGTAAGGTTGCGCGCGCTTGCTGCCCGTCTTCTGTAGATTTTTTAAAGGTTAAGGGCTGCTCGACGGCGATATTGTGCTCAAGCGCTACCGCTTTGACCGCTGATGGCGTGAGTTTTTGTCCACGACCCGCCTTTCTGTCAGGCTGGGTATACACCGCCACAATCTCAATATTCAACGCGCTTTGCTGCTCAACAAGTGCTTGCAAACTTTGCGCGGCAAATTCAGGCGTACCTGCAAACACCACGCGCAGCGGCTGCGATGATTTTGTATCGGTTAAAGAAGCAGTTACATCAGTCATAAAGCAGGTCACACCATGATAGGAGCTAAAACTATAGCAGTCTAAAAAACACGTAAAAAGAGCGCTTTATTATAAGGAAGTTTAAGGCGATGTGCCATGTTAGACCATTAACAACAATAATGACTGCTGTCATCTGCTGCACAGGTCACAAAATTTAGGATAAGATAACAGACATTAGAGAATTTGCAGCGGACAAGGGTCTTTGTCGCTCATCTGCTGCGCTTTAGCGAAAGTTTTGTATTAGGGCGTGTTGAACATTCGACCATGGCACTGACAGTGACTATTTTTTAGGCGATTCGAGGTTAAAAATAATAAGTTTAGTCATTCTAAACGCTTATTTTTAACGATGAAGCGGCAAAAAAGAGTCCTGTCCCTGCGGGCTGATGCTAAAATTGCCCCATACTGCGTTGCAAATCTCGCTAAGGCATCTGCATTATCGTCGCTTTGCGCCTTGTCTGGAACAATTTTAGCGATC
>NZ_JACDXT010000025.1 GCF_016464015.1 Psychrobacter sp. bablab_jr014 | reverse complement strand
CTTGGCCTGGATGTGTTGATTGAGGGCCTTCACTTGGTGTTCTTTAACAATGATAAGAATGTATTTCGACAGTTAGTTAGCTTTTTAACCCCTAAACCTATGAAAATCGGGTGGGGATGATTTTTTTGTCGTGTGCAGAGGTATAAGATATAATAGATCTCTTGCATAAGTCATTGCTAGCCTTTGATACTCCGTTAACGAAGGTCAATAAAACGGTACTTTTGCAAGAGGTCTAATATGTTACTATCTACTAAATTTTTCAGATAGAGCTAATAGATAAGGTATGCCTCTGCCTTACTAATAACAACCTAAGATCGAGGATTTACAGTTGGAGCCTACAGGCGTAAAAAGTTAAAAATACTAAATGACGCAGGAACGCATGTTGTTCTTAAAGTGTCTATTGCTCCTCTGAATTTTATTGAGTATACCTATGGCGAATCAATCAGGTGCCTTCACTGGTTCGGTCCCCTAGTGAGGACTTGAATCTTTGGCTGTGAGCTAATGGTATTAAGGTTTCAACTTGCTGAGATAGCCACAGTGTACTTCATGATGTACTTACCATAGATATTCTATCTATGATCGGTGCGCTAGTGAGGACTTGAAGAGACCATCCCAGATTCTGTGTAACTGACGTTTAGATTAAATACTTACACAAAATTTAGGAAGGTCTCTGAAAATTAACCACCTGACATAACTCGTCACCTACTAACAGATCTTGGCGGTCATAAAAGTTGCCCCAACGCTTATAATTATTATCCGTTCTCGACTCAGGGTTATAAGTAATGGCGATGTAGGTTTGAATTTTATTAGTGTCCTAAATTAGTTGACCACCACCAGATTCTTATCAAAGACTTCATCATCTATTATTCGCCAAACGGCAACTTGCTGATGGTCTTTGGTGGTGACTAGATTTAAAGTTTGTTCAATCATTGCTTGAGGTCTCATATCCTTATGATGTTTATTTGCTTCAAACCCAGTTACTTTACACTTAGCGGTTTAATTAAGCTACTTACTTGAGCTATTTGCTTCAGTTATTAGGCTTGGCTACTTACTCAACTTCAATATTCTAAAGGCGCCCTGAATAACTAAAGCAAATACGATGCTACCAATAATCAAATCAGGCGTACTAGAGTGTAACCAATTAACCAAAATCCCTGCAACAATTACCCCTAAATTGATAATCACATCGTTTGAAGTGAAAATCATACTGGCTTGCATATGGGCTTCTCCTTCTTTGCTTTTCGATTTTTGTAGTAAATAGAGGCAAATCAAGTTTGCAATTAGCGCAAGAATCGATATGACTATCATGGTAGAAAAGTCAGGTAACTGCTCATTGCCAAAGAAACGTCTTAGTACTTCTAAAAAACCAAGAATCGCTAGCGTAATTTGAAAATATCCGGCAATTCTAGCAATCCGTTTTTTCTTAATGACCGTTCCACCGACCGCAAATAAGCTAATTCCGTACACTAAGCTATCTGCTAACATATCTAAGCTGTCGGCGACCAACCCCATCGAACGAGAAATCAGTCCCGTGCTCATTTCAATAATAAAGAAAGCAAAGTTAATGACCAGCACTATCCATAGTAGCTTTCTTTGCTCAGCATCTTTTTTGTGACTAGAGTCAGCATCAATTTTAAAATTATTGTTGGGATCAGAGGGGTCAATGGTTTCGGTCGAGAGTAGGGTGTCTCCTAATTTTAGGTCATGAATAGCAGTCTCTATCCCTTCTATATTGTCATGATGAAACACAGTTAATTGACGGTTAGGAATGTCGAACTCAAGATGTTCAATATTCGAGTGGCCCTCTAATTTCATTCGGATTAGGTTTTCCTCCGAAGGGCAGTCCATCTTCGATATTTTAAAAGTTGTTTTATTCATAGCTACATTTATATCCGGGTGGTGGTTCAAAAAGTAGGCTGAAAAAAAACAGGCTGAGAAATTGATAAATAGTGAAATGCAAATGACACTATACATCAAATGCCCAGCCTGTCTAAGTGACAATATAAAGAAAAATGGTTTCAAAAGCTATACCCGAGGGGCACTATCAAAACAGGTCTCTTAATCAATTAATAGTCTATAGTCAGCTGAATGTAAAAATGTTATGGATTTAAACGCGCTACTGGTATAAATTTTACTTGCGTGCTGCGTTCCCAGAGGCTGCGCAAAATTCATCCCAGTAGTGCTATGACATTTTTAGAGTGTATCGACTATATAAGGGTAAGACTTTTTAACGCTGTCTCTTGTTTTTTTTCTAAGGCTGTGAATTTTTTCAATAGTTGGCTGAGTCTGTGACACTGTATTTTCCTTTTGTTATTATCAATAAAGAATTTATGGATTATTCAATGTCTCTATAATAATGGCTCTACGCAGAGCTTTTAAGTATTGAGTTTTAAGACCTAAAATGAGTGAGTACCTATACCAGTCATACATTACCTTCCAGTTCACATTTTATAAACATACTCAAGTATAAACAGTATTTTTCCGTATAGAGTGACTACGACGCTAGTTCATTTTGTTCGTGATAATCGGCATCAATGTGCTTATTTATTACGCTTACTTTCTAAAAATATCATGTCAATTATAATCAATGCGACACCGACACAGACACCTATATCTGCAACATTAAAAATAGGATAATTCCAGACATCAGCATAATGCACATGGATAAAATCAACCACTTTACCGAGTCTTAAACGATCGGTTAGGTTACCAATCGCGCCGCCAAGGACTAATGCTAAACCCATAGATAATAGCTTAGCTTTGCGTGGCGCTTTGATTAAATAAACCGTCAAAAAAATAGCCATTATCAATGCTATACCTGAGAAAAACCACTTTTGCCAACCTCCAGCATCGGCTAAAAAGCTAAATGCTGCCCCATAGTTATAAGCGAGTGTCCAGTTGAGAAATGGTTCAATGACCGGTACGGGGTCATTGAACGCTAATTTGGTTTGGGCCAACCACTTAGTCCATTGATCAAGTATTAACACCATTATCGCCAACAAATACCAGATAAAAGCGCGACTGCCATTGGCAACCATTTTTGGCATTTTATCCAACTTACCTTTAGGTGTTATCGAGTTGCCTGAAGTCACGTACATAGCTTTAGGCGTATGATTCATGGTTTTAGAGTCAATCGATTGATGAGTACTACTCACAGCTATAGGTACTTTATTGTCAGCAATATTAGTACTAGCCGATTCAACGCTATTCAATTTAGTACTATCTAATCTGTCGGTAGATTCAGTCATAGTTGTTTTCTTTATCTGTGTTTATACAATGAACAATGTTAAACGTATATGTTTTTGGTATACGACTATTAATCGCGCCACTTTTATAAACGGCTCCACTTACCGCTCTGGTGTTATGAAACTTACGGTAATAATTTTTTATTAGGGAATCTGTTGATTGATTTCAACATTAACCTGAGTCTGTTCAGCGCTAATCACTATAGGATTACCCGATAAGTCGCCTGACTCTGCTATGGCATTACCGCTATGACTAATACGAGCAACGACTGCTAACTGAGTTTTGTCACTACGAGCTGAATTTAACGTGCGATCTGGCATCATCGCATCAAGATTGCTTAAGCGGATACTAGCCTCACCTTGCTTGATAATACTAATGGGTAAACGTTTGGCGGCAAACGGTGGACCTCCTTTAACGTCACGTATCGCAACAAACAACACATCATCAGCTTTCACTAACGGTAATAAATTAGCGTTAATTTTCACTGTCACGTCAATACCTTCTAGCGCTTGCTTTTCTTGCGTGCTAACGTAGTTGCTTAACTCATCTAAGCTTGCTAAAGCTTTAGTATGATCACCTGGTTTGGCCACAATGCTGCCTTGTAAGCGTTTAATCCAACCTTGCGCTTGGGCAAAGTTACTACTACGAGTCTCACCCATTGCCATGAGCATTTGAGCCCGTTCATGCTGCGGATTCTTAGCTAATATAGCTTGTAATACACGGCGAATATTGGCGTCTAACTGACCTTCATTAACGAAAAAGCTAGTCTGAGCATAAGTGGTGGCGATTTCTTCATTTTCAGGAGCTAAACGATAGGCACGAGATAAGGCTTCCAGCGCAGAATCAGTTGCCTCCATAGATAAGAAAAGCTCGGATAGGCGCATCCAGCGATTAGGATCATCAGCATTACGATGAACATTGGTTTGCATGGCGCTAATCAGTTGACGACCATCTTCAAACGCCCATGATGGCGGCTTGTCAATTTTAGCTGTCAATAGGTCGTCAGCCACTTGTCCTACTTTGTCCTCAGCTGTCCACAAATCAAACACGGGCGTACGATTGCCTATTAGTAAATACGCCATTGCAGCCAATATTGGGATCCAAGCTGCGACAATTAAACGGCTTTTGACATCAGGGGTGACCATAGGTGTTATCTGACGCTGCACATCTAATAGCTGACGCTCCAGTTCCAGCTTTTGATTTTGATAATGGCTATTATTAATAGTACCGCTGTCTTTATCTGTTTGTAGCTCAGCTAAACGTTCGCGAAATACTGCAACATTAATATCTAGCAGTTGATTGTCTATTGGTTTGGACTGCAAACGCGGTGCTCGTAGCCATGGCATAATAGCAATCAGCGCAAATATAAGAGCAATCAGCAAGCTTAGAGTTACAAATAAGCCAAAAGTAGAAAATAGAGTCATTTTTTGTCCTCTAGGCTAGTAATGTCGTGGTCGACACTCTCAGCTTGCGATAATAGACGATCAAGCTCAGCCTTTTCCGTAGAGGTCAAGGCAGCAGTACTGTTCACTGTGACGCCGCTTTGACCACGGGCAACAACTTGGCGACGCTTACTTTGCCAAAACCAACCAATAATTAAGACGAGCAATAATAGTGGTGGAAAAAACCATAGGATCCATGTTGATGGTCGCATAGGCGGCTTGTAGCTAATAAAGTCACCGTAGCGCTCTTGCATATAGACGCGTATTTCAGCATCACTACGTCTATCTTTAATTAAATCATAGACTTTTTGCTTTAGATCCTGTGCAATCGGTGCATCAGAGGCTGCAAGGTTTTGATTTTGGCATTTTGGGCAGCGAAACTCTTCTATTAATCCACGATACTGAGCTTCTTGCTGTGGTGAGTCAAAATCGTATACGTCAATAGCTGCGTTTGCCGTCATGTTAAGCAGACACGCTAGTATTAAGCTTGCTAGTTTTAAAACTATATTGGGTTTTAGTTGAGGAGCTCTTATTCGAGTAACGTTCATTTGCACATCTCCTCAACCTGAATGAGATCAGGACTATCGTTGTTCTTATTAGCCTTATTAAGTACTGTCAGGCACGGCTTAACACGCTGTTGCCAATTGGCTTCATTAATCTCACCAACAATATGCTGACGAATGATGCCATCTCCATCCACAACAAAGGTTTCGGGCGCACCAGTTATGCCTAAGTCTAGAGCAAACTGACCCAATGAATCCTGAATAGACATAGAAAATGGATCACCGCCTCGGTTTAAGTAACTGAGCGCATTACCAATCTCATCCTTATAATTCACACCAACGATATCAACGCCGCGCTCTTCTAGTTGCATTAAAAACGGATGCTCAATAACGCAAGTTGGGCACCATGAGCCCCAAACATTAAGTAAAAACGGCTTATCCGGCAAATTATCATTGGTGATAGTACGGGTAGTATCTGCTAATAACGGCAGCTCAAAGGTAGGAACCGGACGCTCAAGAGCGGTATTGGTCACAATGTCTGTTGGTTTACCTAAGCGCATGTACAATATAACTACCAAACCAAAAAAGAGGATAAGCGGAATTAAGAACCATAGCTTCGTCTGCTTTTTTTTCATTGTCTTTGGGTTACGCTGCTTACTGTTTTGGCTATCTTTTTGCTCAGGAGTATTATTCGACATAGTCATTTATTTCTCCTTTAGTGTCGACATCGTCGATACTGAGATTGCCTGCTCAATAGCTACCTCATTGACTCCATAAGTAGCCAAACTACCAGTAACTAGCAACGGAGCTTTAATTTTTTTGATGCGGTATCGTTTATCAAGCATACTAATTAATCCACCTAGAGCCATGATAATTGCCCCTAACCAAATCCAGCGAATTAATGGTTTTACATAAATCCTTAATGCCCATTGGTTACTACCATCGGCAATAGGTTCGCCCAGTGCGACATAAACATCGCGCATAAGACTGGGGTCAATAGCAGCTTCAGTTGTTGGCATCGTGCTGATAATATAAGTACGCTTTTCTGGAGTCAGTTTCGCCACTTCACGACCGTCTTTGGATACCACCACTTGCGCTTGCGTTGCATCAAAGTTACTACCCTTTATTTCAAAAAATTCAGTTACTTCAAAATCGTAACCTTGAACATTGACTGTATCGCCAATACCCATTGCTACGTCACGCTCAATACTCAGGCTACTAGTAAAGGCTATGCCAATGACAGCAACCAATACGCCAATATGAGCAGTCTGTTGACCCCAATAGCTAAGACGCAGCTGACGCAGACCTTTAAAGAAATTAGGGGCGTTCTTGGTTTTGTCTCTAAAGTCAACGATCATCCATAGCAGTACCCAAAAGCTCACCGCTAAAGTCACGCCAATATTGAACATAGCAGATGGACTGGTAAAGTAGGCGATAATAGCAGCCAATACGATACTACTAGCGGCAATGGCGATACCCACCCCTAGTAACGGACGCTTATCTTGTTTCCAGCGAATATTAGAGCCCATACCCATAGCGATTAACAACAGCCATGTCAAAGGCACAAACAGCGCATTGAAGTATGGAGGCCCTACAGATACCTGACCGAGACTAAAGGCATCAGCGATAATAGGATAGAGGGTGCCGAGCAGCACCACTAAGGTTGCAATCAAAATGATGGCGTTATTGATCACTAAAAAGGACTCACGTGAAATCAGCTGATATTGACTTTCAACGGTTAAACGCCAACCGCGAACGGCAAACATTAATAGACCACTACCGATGATAATGCCAAGAATAGCTAAGATGACCAAACCACGCGTCGGATCAGCGGCAAACGAATGCACTGAGGTAAGGACTCCAGAGCGTACCAGGAACGTGCCAAGCAAGCTTAAGGCAAAGGCGAAAATAGCCAGCATGATGGTCCATGCTTTAAACACCCCGCGCTTTTCAGTGACTGCTAATGAATGCAGCAATGCTAAGCCGACAAGCCAAGGCATAAACGAGGCGTTCTCTACCGGATCCCAAAACCACCAACCGCCCCAGCCAAGCTCGTAGTAGGCCCACCACGAGCCCAGTGCAATACCAATGGTCAAAAATCCCCAAGCCGCGAGCGCCCATGGACGTGACCAGCGTGTCCAAGCAGCATCTAAACGCCCTTCCCACAATGCCGCCATACAAAATGCAAAAGGCACTACCATACCCACATAGCCCATATATAACATGGGCGGATGAATAATCAGACCGAAATCTTGTAGGACAGGATTTAAATCAGCGCCATCGACCGCTAGATTGGGTAAGGTACGCTCAAACGGTGACGAGGTAAATATCAGCATTGTTAGCATCATTAACTGTACACCGGCCAAAATAACTAATACCCGCGCACGCATTGATAACGGCAAGCCGCGACTAAAGTATGATACCAGTGCACACCATGTGGCCATGATGGTCATCCATAGCAGCAAAGAGCCCTCGTGTCCGCCCCATGTCGCCGATAACTTATAGTACCAAGGCAACAGCGTATTGGAATGCTGCGCGACGTAACTGAGGCTAAAATCATTATAATAAAAACCTGCTATCAAAGCGCCAAATGACGTTATCATGGCGGCAAACTGTGCCCAAGCTAAGCTAGGGGCTAGTCGTTGCCAAGCAACTTGGTTACGAATAACACCAATAGTTGGCAGAATTACCTGCAATAACGCCAATACAAAAGCGGTAAGCAAGGCAAAATAGCCCAATTCTGTAATCAACATACGGTCTAACCTTATTTACTCTAATGCGGTTGCAGTTTACTGTAGCGGTGGAATTTTTATTATTAGAACCCACCCCCGAAATCTGCTGCTATCTCTAGTTTTTAATTGATTTCGAAGGGTTTTATTTAACTACTTTAGGCGGAGTTACCAGTGGAGGCGCGCCTTTAAAGCGCAGTAAACGTAACGCATTGAGAGTAACGAGCACTGTTGCTCCAGCATCAGCTAGAACCGCAATCCATAGTCCAGTAATGCCGAATACGGTCGTGATCAGAAAGACGCCTTTGAGACCTAAAGCGAAAATGACGTTCTGATGAATGTTGCGCATGGTGGCACGCGAAAGTGCAATCAGATGGGCCATGTCTGTAACACGACTTTTTAATAATGCGATATCGGCCGTCTCAATGGCCACATCGGTACCACCACCCATCGCGATGCCAACATCAGCGGTTGCTAGTGCTGGCGCATCGTTAATACCATCACCCACCATCGCTATTTTGCTGTTATTCTTCATCTCGTTAAGCAAGCGCAGTTTGTCCTCAGGCAACAGCTCAGCTTCCCATTCCACGTCTAAATTACTGGCAAGTGCTTGAGCGGTTAAGCGGTTGTCGCCTGTTAGCATGACGGAGCGCACACCCATCGCTTTAAGTTGAGCCACACCTTCATGAGCGTCGTCTCGTAACTCGTCTCTTAGTGCGACCAATCCAAGCACTTCTCGACTTTGCTCATCGAAAAGAACTGAGACGGTCTTGCCCTCATTTTGCAGCGCCTCGATTTGTGCCTGTTGCTCGGCTGAAATTGATGCCTCATCTGCGGCATAAACAGGCGAACCGATAGCTAGCGCGCGCCCAGCGATAGTTGCGTGTACCGCTTTACCCGCAGTAGCAGAAGCTTTAGAAGCCACAGGTATGACAACTTTGGCGGCTTTGGCATGACTGACAATAGCTTCAGCAAGCGGGTGACTAGAACCTGTCTCCACACTGGCAAAGAGCGCCAATACCTTATCTTTACCTTGAGAATTCTGACCTTGAATACTTGAGTCCTCTTGTGTAAAGGCAACAACATCGGTCACGCGTGGTTTGCCTTCAGTTAAAGTGCCTGTCTTGTCAAAAGCGACCGTCTTCACTTGGCCGATAGTTTCTAAAGCACTACCGCCTTTGATCAGCAAGCCACGGCGCGCACCAACAGCAAGACCAGAGGCGATGGCAGCGGGTGTTGATAGTACAAGAGCACAGGGACAGGCAATCAGCAACAGTGCTAGACCGCGATACAACCAAGTCGACCAATCTCCACCCATGGCTAACGGTGGAATGATAATAATTAGTGCGGCAATAGCCATCACTGCCGGTGTGTAATAGCGACTGAATTTCTCAATAAAACGGGCAGTGGGTGCTTTGGAGGCTTGGGCTTGCTCTACCAGCTCAATAATGCGCGAAATGGTGTTATCGGCGGCTGTCTTTTCTACGCGCACTTGGAGCACACCATCGATGTTAATTGACCCTGCAAATACATTGTCACCCATCGTCTTGGCAACAGGAACAGACTCTCCCGTCACGGGCGAATCATCAAGGCTGGACGCACCTTGAACAATGGAACCATCAGCAGATACCCTATCTCCAGGACGCACCAGCACAAGGTCATTCACTTGTAATGAAGTCGCTGGAACGTTACGCTGCCCACCTTGAGCATCAAGTAAAATCGCACTTTTCGGAACCAGCGATGATAAGGCTCTGATGCCAGCGCGAGCGCGATCAGCAGCGATACTCTCAAACAGTTCACCGATTGAGAACAAAAAGACAACCGCTGCGGCCTCTTCAGCTTCACCAATGATAAGTGCGCCAAGCACGGCGACGGACATCAGCGTTTCAATTGAAAAGAATGAACCTGTTTTAGCCAGTGCTAAGGCTTTGCGTGCAAATGGAAAAACGCCTACAATCACAGCGATGGCAAACACCCATATCCCATAAGCGGGGAACAGTAGTGACAGTGCATAAGCGCTGCCCATCAAAATACCGAGACCAACAACCTGTTTGCCTTTTTGAGTTTGCCACCACCGCTTATCCTGCGGAGCCATCTGATTGTCGCTGTCAATATCAATAGCCGATACAGTTTGTTGACCAGTATTGGCAGATATACCGAACCCTAGGCTTTTGATGGTTTTTTCAATATCACTAGCCTGAGTCGGCGCATCAGGGGCCAAGCTTAGCTCTAGCGTTTCTGTAGCAAAATTTAGCTCAACATCAGAAACCCCAGGCATACGTTTCAAAGCTGTTTCAATCTTGCCGATGCAACTGGCACAGTCCATACCTTCAATATGATATTTCATAATAATTTACCCTTTGAATAATGATATTATGAACCCTCTAGTGGCTTTAGAGTCAAGGTTATTTATCTACAGTTTCGTAATTTTAATTTCTCTAGCGCTAGTCTTTACAGCCACTTTAATTATTTAAATCATAGAGGTTGTTATGACAATCAAAATTGGTGAGCTCGCTAAACGCACAGGTGCCACAGTAGAAACCATTCGCTATTACGAAAAGGAGCACTTATTACCCGAGCCTTTTCGTAGCGAAGGGAATTATCGTTTATATAATGAAGAGCACATTGAGCGTCTACAATTTATCCTACATTGCCGTACGCTCGATATGGCTTTAGATGATGTGCGAATCTTACTTGAATACTGGGAGTCGCCTGACAAGGACTGCGGCGATGTGAATAACTTGCTAGATGAGCACATTCATGCTGTGGAAATACGAATGGAAGAACTGATGCACTTAAAGCATCACTTGACCGTTTTGCGCCAGAAATGTGCAAGTAGTGCACCAGCGTCATCATGTGGCATTTTAAACGCGCTTGTCGATAACTCCTGTCATGAGTAATGATATCAGTAGTGTTCATTTCTGACGGATCAAATCATGAAAGGTTAAATACGCCCTGATGTTAAGCACAAAAAAACCCAGCAATGATATTAAGATCACTACTGGGTTGGAGGAAATAACAACTATGTTGTGCTGACTTAGAAAGTCTTATTTATCATTCATAGCAAGGTGGATATTACGATCTGATGCGGATGCGTCATCCACGTATTTTGAATCGCGCCATGTCGTATAAGCATAGACACCACTGTATGGGCTGATACTGTTCTGACGGAAGTCAGAAATCCAATTTGTACCATCGAAAATTTGAATATGGCCATGTGGACGCTTTGATGAGCGATCATAGACAATAACATCACCTACTTGGGTTGGCATATCATTGCTGATTTTGCTGAAACCTGCTTTCTCAAGCGTGCCACGAGTGGCGTACTGATAGGCTGAAGGATTGGGTGTAAATTCATAACCAGCTGATTGTAGTGCTTTACGTACGTAACGGGCACAATATCCAGAGCTGCCAGATAAAGCCACTTTTGAGGCGCGAGCAGCAGCGATAGCGGGGGCTGAATTGCTGTCAGGAACTGTATTGACTTGCTGCTGTTGTTTTTCAGCGTATAAGCGGCTGTTTAATGATGAAAGCTGATTCTCTTTTTGCTTGGCCTGCGCACTTAGGTTGCTAATTGCTTGACTAATTTCATCATTATTAGAAACATAAGCACCACTTTTGGTGCTATAGATGTTTTTTGATGAACCGTAGTTTGATGCCACAGAAGTATTGGTGATGGTATTATTTGTTTGAGAGATTGTGATAGCAGCACCACTCGTTTGTGCTATGCCCATACCCAGTACTGACAAAATCAATAAAGCCTGTTTCATAAATCTAATACCTACGGTTAATTCAAAATAGGCTGTTATCAATAACAGCGCAGTCAATTAAATTTCAACAACTCAAGCATATACGCGTCGTAGTGAGTAATACTTATGTTGCAAAATGCTTATCTAAAGTGTGATCAGGAGCGCTGGCAACCTTGTTAAAGCCATGTGAAGCTATTGAAAATCAAGCGGTTGACCAAAACACAAAGCCGACTTTAGCACAAGCTATAAAACATGTCACCACTGTTGAAAATCACAAAATAACTCTCTTTATGATAAAAAGAGCATTGAAAAAACCTATTTTTCTATGTAATTTTGTGTAACATACATAGAGTATAGCTGACTAAATTGACAACAATTTCTACTGTTTTATAAGCAAAAAAAACGTCTGATGGTTAAATCTATAATTTAGATTTAACCATCAGACGTTTTTTTATTGGATTGAAGTAATTATGCTATATAGGGTTTAACTAATTATTAAGATAATATAATAATTTATAGTGTCAATATAGATTTTAATTCCCTACTAGCTTATGTAATATTACGTAATTGTTTCGATACATCCTGTATATTCTTGTATTATTCCTTAATTTTTTATCCGTCTTAAGAGTAAATAATCAATAAATCGGCTTACATTGTCATCAAAAGTTACAAATTCAAAGCTATTTTTACCTATAAAGTCTCAATGACTAGTGAAATTTTAGATGAAGAATCAATTTATAAGCAATAGAACAGTCTTATACCTGCCTCATTTACTTTTAACGCTAACACTGTAATCAAACTATTGTTAACTGCTAACACATTATAATTGCTGCTCTATCGATTCAATATTAGCATAAACTTGGGTCGTGCCGTCTTTATTGAGCTGTATAACCTGATAGGGCATAAATTTATTTTGATACTCCATACCTGGGCTACCAACAGGCATGCCAGGTACAGCAAGACCCATAGCTTGTACCGGCGGATTCTCTAAAAATTGCGCTATATATTTAGCGGGTACATGACCTTCAAAGACGTAACCATCAGTAGTGACTACAGTATGGCAAGAACGCATCTCAGTTGGGACGCTGTAGCGCTCTTTAAATACGGCTAAGTCCGCAACATCTTGCGCGGTTGCACTTAGACCATTATCTTCTGCATGACTTATCCATTCTTTACAGCAGCCGCAATTGGCATCTTTATAGACAGTGGCTGAGACGTTTTTTAGTAGGCCTGGTTTACTCACTGATGTCATCAAAGGAGCACTTGTAACGTTTGGTTCAGCTGTCTTTGGAACAGCCACTACATCTTCAGTTGATATCGATATTGTGCTTGCATCAGATACGCCACTACTTGGTTGACTACAAGCAAATAATGATGAGGCGACAAATAACACCAATGTACTACGTAACCTCTTAGACAGATGACGATTGAATATAAGACTGGATTTTATTTTCAAGAGGGTCATAGTGCTCTCTCATATATTGTAAATAGTGTGAGCCAGAGAAGGCCACGTAACACTTCATATCATTTGATAATGTAGCATAATAACCTATCAAACAGGGTACGTAAATTTATCCATTGAGCAGTGCAGACTGGTATCATGAGCGGTTTTTATTTTAAAATACTGCCTGTAGTAATAACGGTACTATTTGAGTTTTGGATTTTAATTAAAAATTCAAGGCTTATAATTTTGGATAATTTGCGATGCGTCTGTCTACTGTTAGTCTAAAAAAGCGTTTGAGCACTCGCTCAAATCAATTACCGCTATGGTTTACGCTAGCAGCAGCATGGCTTGCAGGAGCTATTTTCTTACTTGCGCTAGCGCCTTATGGATTTTGGCCGCTAGCAATAGTATCACCAGCGATTTTATATGCGCTGTTGGTGCCAAGTATGAGTGGTCGCCGCGCTTTCATTATTGGTGAAGCTTACGGTATGGGATTATGGTGCGTCGGCGGCTTTTGGCTATATACTGCCATCCATGATTATAGCGATACTCCAACGTGGCTCGCATTGATTATGATTGCATTGATGGGTCTCGGTATGGGACTGTTTCATGGATTTTTAGCATTAGTCTTTAACCGTATGGTAGACAAACAACCCTTTTCATTTGCTGCTCTTTGGGTGCTACAAGAATGGTTAAAAACTTGGTTATTCACAGGCTTTCCGTGGCTGTTTGTTGGTTATGCTTTTACTGAGGAGTATTGGTTATCGTCCTTAGCACCTGTTGCTGGTGTTTTTGCCGTCTCTTTTGTTGCCATACTATTGGCTGCAAGTTTAGTAGAGCTACTGCTTCGGCGCAGTAGTTATATCGTCGTTTCTATACTGTCATTAGCTATTAGCACATCACTATGGCTAATCAATCCGCAATGGACAAAACCTAAGGGCACACCTGATCTGTCAGTGTCATTGATTCAAGGTAATATTTCACAAGATATAAAGTGGCTGACTCAATATCAAGTAGAAACCCTAAAGATTTATGCAAAGTTAACGCGTACTGAATGGGGACGTGATGTTGTGGTGTGGCCTGAATCGTCTATTCCAATGTTTCAAGATGAGGCTGCAGGCTTTATTAGTGAAATGATAGAAATAGCCAATGCGACCAATACGACATGGATAACTGGTATCCCTTATAAGGATCAAGCGGCATTCAATGCAAGGACTGATAAGTATCCCCCATTTTATAATAGCGTGATTGCTCGAGGTATAGAAGCGGAAGGCCTATATAAGAAGCAGCGTCTAGTGCCTTTTGGAGAGTATATTCCATTTGAAGGTTTGCTCGATATTTTCCCAAATTTGGCTGGTAGTCAGGATATTAAGAGCTATAGTCGTGGTAGTGATCAGCAGTCACCGCTACAGGTACGTGGACATAATATAGGGACAGCTATCTGTTATGAGGTAGCTTATCCAGACACTACGCGTAAAAATGCAATCGATACTGACTTTTTATTAACCGTCTCCAACGATGCTTGGTTTGGCACTTCAGCAGGACCATTGCAACATTTGCAAATGGTACAGATGCGCGCTCTTGAGAACGGGCGCTGGTTTATTCGAGCGACCAATACTGGTGTTACCGCTATCATTAACCATAAAGGTCGTATTGTAAAACGCGCACCGCAGTTTGAGCGTACTGTACTACGTGGTGAGATACAGGCACGGGTTGGTAACACGCCCTTTATGCTTATGGGAAATTATCCTATCTTGATAATAATAACCTTGTTATTACTACTAAGCTATTTTGGCAAAGGTCTAACCACACTTAGAAGACGAGGGTAATAGTAAACTTAATCATAATAATTTAATCAGTGTAAGTTTTTTATTTTTTCTAGGTAACGTCCTAACGCACGTAAATATAAAAGTTTTAAACTATTGACCCCTGCCGTCAAATCCGTATACATAAACTTGGGAGATTTTAATTACGCAGCTTGACGATAATAATCAAACCACACCTGTCTTGGCGATTGATAGCCCAAACCCTTTTGAATCCTCGTCTGATTGTAGTACAGCTCGATATAACTGATAATATCATTGATGGCTGTGAACCTTGTTTTATAGTCTTGATGATATACCAGCTCATTCTTTAATGTGCCCCAGAAGCTTTCTATCGGAGCGTTATCGAAACAGTTGCCTTTGCCGCTCATTGAGCCTATAAATTGATGCTGCTTAATGGTCTTGTGGTAGGCGTGACTGCAATACTGACTGCCTCTGTCTGAATGAACGATTAGCCCTTTGCTTGGACGTTTACTCTTGATGGCCATATTTAGTGCTTTGCAAACTAAATCTGCGGTCATACGCTTGTTAATAGCGTAACCGACAAGCTCTTTGGTGTATAAGTCTTTGACCCCTGCTAAGTACAGCCAACCCTCATTCGTCCAGATATAGGTGATGTCGCTGACCCACGACTCGTTAGGGCGCTTAGCATCAAACTTCTGATCCAGTACGTTTGGATAGACCAGCTTGTTGTGATTGGAGTCGGTGGTGACTTTAAAGCGCTTATGACGACGACATTTAATGCCGTGTTGCTCTTTGATGCTTCTTACCATATACAGGCTAATGTTATGGCCTTGCTCGCTTAGATGAGCATGCAGTCGATCTGCGCCATAACGTTCTTTCGTTTCATTGTGAGCCGCTTTAACCAGTAATTCAGACTGGTTGCGATGTATCTGTTGGTCGCTGAGATCACGACTTAGCCAGTCGTAATAGCTTGATGGCTTAACCCTTAACACACGGCACATAGTGGTGATGCGAAAGAGGAACTGGTTGTCTTTGATAAAGGCGTACCTGACTAGCTGTTTCTCGCGAAGTACGCCGTCGCCAACTCGAGCATAGCTCTCCCCTTGCGTCGGGGCGAAGCAGTGCTTCGCTTTATCCCTCCTCATTTAGTATTTCGCGTTCCTCTTCAGCCACTTTGAGCTGCCGCTTGAGCTGCTTTATTTCTTGAAGAGCACTCATAAGATCAGGATCGTATTGCTCTGTGCCGACAAGCTTGCCTTGATTGGCTTTGTTATGCCAATTTGATAGCGTTTGCATGGCAATGCCAAGCTGCTTTGCAGTGGCTGAGATATTGCCATTATTGTCTGATATCTTCTTGACGGCCTCGGCTTTAAATTCGTCACTGTAGGTTCTTACTTTCTTGGTCATGATAAACTCCGATTAATACGCTTAGTTTACCAAGTTTATCTCTACGGTTTCTTCAGCATAGCTCATGAGTTACAATGTGGCTTATCCCGAACTGGGGTTGTAAATAGACAAGTCCATACAGACAGTGAATTGGTCAATTCGAATATTGGAAATAATAGGTAGCCCTTCATGTCCCTTAAGAGCGCAGAAAAGTCTCCGTCATTAACGCAAAATAAATCGTCGAAAAAATCTTATCTGTTGGCGTTCGCTTTCAGCGCGGGTTCATTATTGACAGGGCTAGCAGCGACTGGGCTGACGGCCGTGCCAGTGGCATCGCAAGCGGCAGGATTGGGCGATTTATTTAGCAGTGATAAAAGCGCGACCCAACCGAAATTTTTGCCCGTTAACGAAGCGTTTCAAGTTAGCAGTAGCAGCAAACCGACCAATAATGGCACGCGCTTAGCCATTAACTTTGACATTACGCCTGAGCACTATGTTTATAAAGACCAAATTAAGCTAACGCTGCCTGCTGGCGTGAGTGCCGCACCTTTTACCTTTAGCCAAAAGCCAGTCTCCATTGATGATCCGACCTTTGGGCAAGTATTGGTATTTGACCAAGCCAATATGGTTGCTACTACCATTTTGAGTAGTAGTAATGGCAAGGCGATAAATAATGCCGCCGTGACAATAGGTTGGCAAGGCTGTGCCAAAGCGGGTCTATGCTATCCACCGGAGAAAATAAAAACCACGGTCAATATCGCTGCTGCGTCACAATCGGCAGCCAATAGTTCAAGTAGTACTGCTACAGTTTCTGCGAGCAATAACAGCAATGTAGAAACTGCGCAAGCCTCTACAGATGGGACAGTTACCAATAGTCTTGCTACAGAGCAAACTACGCCAGATGACGAGGTGATTGATTATGCATTGTTAGATGACGAAGCGTTAGATGCAGAGCTTGGTGCAATCAATACCATCTCTGGAGCCGATGAAGAAGTGGTAGGCGATAATGTCACAAGTGAAGCAGCGAACAATGACGCTGTCATAAATAATGCTGCTGCAACAAGCAATACCGTTGTTGGTGATAACACGATTGATAGCGACCCTTTTGGCTTAGCCTCGCATCCGTGGTTGGCATTGGTGTTATTATTTTTGGCAGGATTAGGCTTGGCATTGACGCCATGCGTATTACCGATGCTACCGATTGTCGCCAATATCGTCGCTCGCCAGCAAAACCCAACAGTTAAAAAAGGTGTCATTTTAACGACCAGCTACGCTATTGGTGTTGCCATCGCTTATGGTATTTTAGGCGCGGTCATTGCGGTATTTGGCGAATCGTTAGGCATTATCGGTTGGCTACAAAATCCGATTATTTTAATTGGGTTTGCCATCGTTTTTGTCTTATTAGCCCTTTATATGTTGGGCGTATTTAGCATTCGTCTGCCGAGATTTATCAGTAGTAAAATGCAGGGTCTAAGCCAAGCGGGGGATAGCAAGCTTGGTAGTACGGGCGGCAGTTTAATTGCGGGATTCTTATCGGCGCTCGTGGTATCGCCTTGTGTTTCGGCACCCTTATTTGGGGCGCTGCTTGCTGTATCAACGATTGGAAGTCCATTACTTGGCTTTGCGGCTTTATTTATGCTCGGTTTTGGTTTATCAGCGCCGCTTATTTTAATCGGCGCGACCCAAGGTAAAATCATGCCAAAAGCGGGTGAGTGGATGAATTGGGTCAAGCAGGGCTTTGCTTTGTTGCTTTTTGCCGTGGCATTGTTATTAATTGAGCGCGTCTTTATCTCGCCTGTGATGCTGATGGTTTGGGCGCTGTGGTTTATGGTCGTGGCGATGTGGGCGTGGAGCTGGCTAGGCAAAGGTCGGATGCTGACCCAAGCGCTAGGCTTAATCGCTGGTATTTGGGCGACGTGTTTAATCGTCGGCGCCGCATTGGGTAATGATGATAGTTTACATCCGCTTGCCTCCCTAACTGCGGTTCCGGTGCTGCAGACAACTGCTGGTCAACCAGCCACCAGTAATGCAACCGATAAGACGGTCACGACGCTGGCTGAGTTAGATGCCATTGTCGCCGCCAATCCTAAAGTGCTGGTCGATGTCACCGCCGAATGGTGTATTGCATGCCGGACTATGGAGAAAAACTTATTTCATAATCGCCCTGCGCAAATGCAAGATTGGCAATTGGTCAGACTTGATATCACGGAGACTACGGCTGATTCAAAAGCAATCTTAGCGCGTTATAAACTATTTGGTCCGCCAGCATTGCTGTATTATCAAGACGGGCAATTGGTCAATCAGCAAGTGGGTGAAATCGGGCGCGCAGCGTTTGAGCAAACCTTAACCGCGCTAAATTAATCGTTTAAATGTAGATAAATTCCACATCATTTCTACCCATTAAAAAGCCAACGTCCTTTGATAATAGGACGTTGGCTTTTTCAATCTTACTAAATAGCCTTTTTAACATAGACGCTAAATCCTTGGTTTAGCATTATTTATTACTACTTACTTTGCTACTTACCTTATTATTTACATCAGTATTTGCTCGCAATAACGCTAGGGTGTGTTGACAATTACCGTAAATGGATAATCGTCGCTGCTAAATAGATATTAGCAGCAAACGACTCATCCGTTTTTTCAGCACGCATGGCAATTTTCTTGAAATCTTTCAGCTTACAGAAGAAGTTCTCGATTAAG
>NZ_JACDXT010000024.1 GCF_016464015.1 Psychrobacter sp. bablab_jr014 | reverse complement strand
TTCTGCGTGTAAGGCAGACGCTCTACCAACTGAGCTAATCACCCTGAGCGAGGATATAGCGAAGCACTGCTTCGTCCGAGCGCAAGAGAATTTACATTTTCGTAAATTCTAAAAACTCGATAACTATATGTATCGCGAAAATCTTTAAGAGATTTTCTTAGTAAGCTATCATCAGCTGTCACACTCGATGTTAACTTAACCAGCTAGGCTTGTTTTGTTTAGCCCCTTGCTGTGGGTGTGTATTATATAGATTTACATATCCCTGTCAAACACTTTTTGCAGTTATTTTAGCCTTTTTTTAAAGTTTTTTATAAGATATTGTTTTCGCTGTGATTATTTAGCGCTACTTTATACACTTTTTTGTGCAAGCTGTGCTTCGATATCGTCAGTTAAGGCTTTTGGCTCGGTCGTTGGCGCATAACGCTCGACCACTTGACCCTCACGATTGATTAAAAACTTGCTGAAGTTCCATTTAATCGCATCCAGCAGAACGCCGCCTTTTTGTTCTTTTAGCCACTTATAGATGGGATGCGCATCGCTGCCGTTGACATCAACCTTCGCCATCATTGGAAAGCTAACCCCATAATTCTTTTGGCAAAACTGCCCAATCTCTGAGGCGTCACCCGGTTCTTGATGCCCAAACTGGTTGCAAGGAAAACCGATGATAACCAGCCCTTGGTCCTTATAGGTCTGATACAGCTGCTCTAGCCCTTCGTATTGCGGCGTCAGTCCGCATTTGCTGGCGGTATTGACGATGAGCAATACTTTGCCTTTATAGTCTGCGAATGACTGCATGCTGCCATCTAAGCGCTCGGCGTCAAACTGATAGATGTTGTCCATAATGTTTTCCTTATTATGATTATTTTAATCGTTGCTTATCACTGTGTTCTCATAGTAAACAGAGCATGCGTTTATCACACGCTCTGTTTAGCGATTAACGGCTGTTAATTATTCTTTGGCATCTGTATCCAGCTCAAGTGCTACAGAATTGATGCAGTAGCGCATGCCTGTGGTCTCGCGCGGGCCATCTGGAAAGACGTGACCCAAATGCGCACCGCAGTTGCTGCAAGTGACTTCGGTACGGCGCATGCCAAGTGAGGTGTCTAGGTGCTCGTCAATGGCGCTGTTGTCGATGGTTTGGTCAAAGCTCGGCCAGCCGCAACCTGCGTTAAACTTATTATCCGCATCAAACAGCTTTGCGCCGCAGCCTTTACAGCGATACACGCCATCATCGGTAGTATCGTTATACACGCCAGTGAATGGGCGTTCTGTGCCCTTTTCACGCATGATTTGATACTCTTCGTCGCTTAGGCGCTCTCTCCAGTCAGCATCTGTCAGTTGGGCAATTTCTTCTTTGGTCAGTTGGTTGTCTTGCATGTTGTTTCCTTAAAACTCTCAAGTATCTATGTTGGTTCAGTGTGCGCTTTTAATATGGTGATGACCAGTCTGTTTTACCAGTGTTGTGCTACGAATTGTTGATATCTGGTCACAATTCATTCATTAGGCAATTCGTTATTTATAAAATGCAAGATTTACTTGCAAAATGTAATGATTTAATAAAATTTATCAGAATACATTTGCCAAATTATTTTATTTGCAATAATATCTTGCATTTAAAACTATGATTATTACCTCATCTGCAGAGGATTTACTGTTTTATGACGGATCAGACAAGTAAAGACCGACTGGCACAGGCAGCGCGTTTGGTGCGCTTGCGCCGTGATAAGGGGCTTACGGCAGAACAGCTGGCGCAAGCGATGACCGAGGCAGGCGCTAAAGTTAGTCGAGGTGCGATTTCAAACTGGGAACGCGGCACCAATGGCATTGTGTCCTCAAAGCTGCCTACCCTTGCGCGACTCTTAGGCTGTACTGAGGGCTACCTGCTGCGCGGAGAAGACGCTGAGATTATGCCAGCTGATACACCCGCTAAGGCGTCAACAGCACCCACTATATTTGATACGTCTTCTTCATCTTTTTTATCTCAATCGGCGACAACAGGTCACGCTATGAAACCATTAACCAAATCTACCAAACTTAAAAACGTCTGCTATGACATTCGCGGCCCGCTGCTACAAACGGCGAATAAAATGGAAACCGACGGTCACCGAATTATTAAGCTCAATGTCGGCAACCCTGCACCATTTGGTTTAGAGGCGCCGCATGAGATTTTGCGTGATGTGTCAATGAATTTGACCGAAGCGACAGGCTATTCAGACTCGCAAGGCATTTTTTCGGCGCGTAAGGCAGTGTTGCAGTATTACCAATCTAAGGGCTTGCTGTCGGCGGTCGATGTGCGCGATGTATATTTGGGCAATGGCGTGTCTGAGCTGATTGTGATGACCATGCAAGCGCTGATGAATGACGGTGATGAGGTGTTGATTCCGATGCCCGATTATCCGCTATGGACGGCAGCCGCTAATTTGTCAGGCGGTACGGCGGTGCATTATCGCTGCAATGAGGACGACAACTGGCATCCTGATATTGAAGACATCAAGTCAAAAATCACGGACAAGACCAAGGGCATCGTGGTAATTAACCCAAACAATCCGACAGGCGCGCTGTACTCAAATGAGGTATTAAAACAAATCGTAGATTTGGCGGTCGAGCACAATTTGGTGATTATGGCGGATGAGATTTATGACCGCGTGCTTTATGATGATGTGGTACATACACCGATGTGTACACTGACCGATGAAGCGCTGGTACTGTCTTATAATGGCTTGTCCAAGTCGCACCGTATTGCAGGCTTTCGCGCAGGGTGGATGCTGGTCTCAGGCAAAAAAGACCACGCCAGCGACTTTATCGAAGGCTTGGACATGCTCGCCTCAATGCGCCTATGTGCCAACGCGCCTGCGCAGCACGCTATCCAAACCGCGATGGGCGGTCATCAAAGCATGCAGGAGCTGACCGCAGAGACAGGCCGCTTATACAAGCAGCGAGAAATGGCCATTTCGCGTCTCAATGCGATTAAGGGTATTTCTTGCACTAAGCCACAAGGCGCGTTTTATTGCTTTCCAAAGATGGACCCTGAAATCTACCCTGTCAAAAACGACATGCAGTTTATGATGGATTTGTTGGTTGAAGAAAAGGTCTTGATGGTACAAGGGACGGGCTTTAACTGGGACAAACCTGACCATTTTCGCGTGGTTTTCTTGCCCAATTTATTAAACCTTGAAGATGCGATGGATCGTTTGGATCGCTTTTTTGCCAAAAAACGCCAACAGTTTGGTACAGATTGATGGTCTTCTTAACACTATAAGTTTTATAAAAAAAGCGTACTCCCGATTGGCAGTACGCTTTTTTATTGTTTGTGCGGTCACATCTAAATAAACGACACAACATAATAGGTGCACTCGATTAAAGGCATTTTTCTTGCTTGCTGTGGCTGCGAAAAATACCTTTAATCTCCCTGTATCACCATTTTTAAAATGAAGACACGCCCTAGAAAGTTGATTAGAAAATCTTGTCTAAAACCACAAAGCTAATGGCAGACATGGCCGCAGCCGCTGGCAAGGTAATGACCCAAGCAAGGCCGATTGGCTTCATCAGAGCCCAGTTGGTATTTTTATTAACAATACCGATACCCAGTACCGCCCCGACTAAGGTATGCGTACTTGAGACAGGCAGACCCATAGTCGATGCGCCCATAACGACCGCAGCAGCAGCAAGCTCAGCTGAAAAGCCTGAGGCTGGGTGCATTTTGGCAAGGTTGGTACCGACGGTCTGGATGACTTCTTTACCAATAAACCAAAGACCGACAATCAGTGCCACACCAAAGGTTAACATGACTGCTGAAGGCACGGCAGCTTGTGCGGCAATGCTGTTATTACGAATCACGTCCATAATCGCTGCAAATGGTCCGACGGCGTTGGCGATGTCGTTTGAGCCGTGACTAAAAGCAAAAGCTGAGGCAGTAAAGACCTGCATCCAGCTAAACATAATAAAGGTGGCCTTGCTCAAATCTTCTTTATGCTTACCACGGATACTTTTGGTATAGATAAAGGTCGCAAGCCACACCAGTGCGCCAATCATACCCATGATTAAGAAGCCATTTAGGTTACTCAATGAGCTATTGACGTTCTTTAAGCCTTTAAATACGACTAAGGCGGTCATGACCACACCACCCCCTGCAGCAATGAGCGGTACCCATTTCTTAATCGCTTTTAGCGTGTCCAAACTGCCGCGCTCACGCTCAATGTCATATAGATTTTGATAATAGTCGGTTTCTAGGTCTTCACGCGCGCAGTCGTCGTCTTTATAGATTTCTTGATCGCGGAGCATCGCTGAAGTATACGACAGCTGGAGTGACTCAGATAGCTTGTCAAAAAATTCTTTGTGGTTTTGCTTGAGCGCTTTTTTGGCTTGTTTTAGGTCATGAATGCGCGCTTCGGTCATATCATTATAATCAATGATGTTTTTCTTAATCTGACCGTAAAGGATGTACGACAAGACACCGCCTAAAACAGGTGACAGTACCCATGAGATGGCAATTTGACCGATGGTGCCCCAATCGACAGTAGACAGCGCCATGTCGGTGCCGCCGACATAAATACCAAGGACAATCGAGCTACCAATCACACCGCCAATAATCGAGTGCGTGGTGGATACAGGCAAGCCCTTACGCGTGGCAAACAATAGCCAAAACGCCGCCGCAATCAAAGCGGAGAGCATGACGTAAATAAACTGATTGGGCGTCACAGACAGACCATCTAAGTCCACAATGCCTTTACGGATGGTGTCGGTTACCTCACCACCTGCCAGCACTGCGCCTGAGACTTCAAAAATCGCGGCAACGCCAAGTGCTTGTGGGATGGTCAGTGTCCCCGCGCCGACTGAGGTGCCGAAGGAGTTGGCAACATCATTACCACCGATGTTAAACGCCATGAAAACACCAAAGGCGGTGGCGACCACAAACAGTAATGTTTGCTGATGCAAGGTGTATCCAATACCCCACCACAAGAAGTAAATGGTCATCACAATCATAAGAATGGCAAAGAAGAGATTCACTCTCATCGAACCGACTTTTTTGATCGGTTGCGTAGAACTGCTGCTAATACCCATAGGTTGATATGCCCTGCGTCAGCTTATAAAAATAGTGCGAATAAACACCTGAGCCAATGCGCCACGCTTAGTATCAGCATGGGGTGTCGGCACAAGTGGGAATGTTGGGCATCATACCGCGGCTAGAGCGCGTCTGTCTGAATCGACTAAAAAGGTGCTAGACGCGAAATGCTAAAGCTGTCAAGAGGATGATGCGCCGCCTATTATATTAGATATGTATCTAGAATGCATGGTTCTGTGTCGATATTTACCGCCATGTTGACACATTCTAAGATAACGTTAGGTAACTGCCACGTCGATTGTACCTCGTGGCAGCCCTATTATGGTAACTTTGACACTTTTGTCAAAGACAATCGTGAGTATAACCAGTCATTTTGCATTTCATATTTTTATGACGATTCAAGCAGTTAGCGTAAACTATCAGCCATTTTGTAGCTGATTGATGGCATGCTCGAGCACTTGCAAGCGAGCGCGGCGCTTGTCGTTGGTGGCTATAATGTGCCATGGTGCAGCGTCAGTATCCGTACGCGCCAGCATATCGGCGGCAGCTTGGACGTAGTCCTCCCATTTATCGCGGTTGCGCCAATCATCATCGGTCAGCTTGTATTCTTTATGCGGTGTGTTTTTGCGGGCTTCAAAACGCTCAAGCTGGGTTTGTTTATCAATCGCTAACCAGTATTTTAAGACAACTGTACCTGACTGTACCAAGTCGGCTTCAAAACGATTGATTTCGGCATAAGCGCGCTGCCATTCGCAGTCTTTGGCAAAGCCTTCAACGCGCTCTACCAACACCCTGCCATACCATGTGCGGTCAAAAATCGCCACGCGGCTGATGCGGTCGGTACGCGCATTAGGCAGCCGCGTCCAAAAGCGCCACAGATACGGGTGCTCCAGCTCGTAATTCATAGGCGCACCGATGTTGTACACCTGATATTCACGCGGGTCGAGTGGTGCCACCAAGCGCTTAATCGCGCCGCCCTTACCTGCTGCGTCCATGCCTTCAAAAGCAAACACCACGTGCCTGTCCCCACGCGCACGTAGGAGCGCTGCCAAACGGCTTTGCTTGTCCGCCAGTTCTTGACGATAGTCGTCCTTATTCATATCAGGGTCGCCAATGTCGGTCAATACCTCAGGAATCGGCACGCATTCAAAAGCATCGCCTGTCGCATCATTACAAGGCGGCTGCTCGCTACTGACCAACGTGTGCTGCATGGCGTGCAAGACCTCATGACAAAAGCGCTGAGTGGCGCGCGCCTTATCCGTGCCGTCAATAATCACCCAGTCGCTTTGCTGCTCAATCAGGGTCGCAGCGACTTTATTAAACATTTTTAAGACCGCTTTGTCTTCCCAATCAATTTGATACAAAAATTCAGGGTCGGCATCGTCGTCATGCAGTCGGTCTTTTAAGGTATCGGCATCAATGTGAAACCAGCATTTGAGCAATTTGGTTTGATTGGCTGCCAAGTCGCGCTCAAAGGCGCTAAGGCGCGCGAGCTGCTGCTGTAGATAACTTTGCCATCTTTTTTTAAGCTCTTTTTTGGCAGACTTGTCCTTACCTTTAGACCCGCCATTATCTTTGGCTTTAGCCTCACTCATCATACGCATGACGTGATAAATCAAATCGGCATACCAGTTGCCAAAATATACCATCACTTCACCTGTACGTGGCAAAGTGTGCGTATGCGCTTGCCAAACGGGCTGTGCTGGTTGCGGCGCAGTACCGATGGTGGCTTCGACTTTGAGTAATCTTGGGTCAACCCATTCGCGCAACTGCTTGACCGCCGCGCCTTTGCCCGCCTGCTCCATGCCATTGACCAGCACCAACAAACCTGTCGGTGTGGGCGCACTTGCCGTATCGTTTTTGTGTTCGCTTTGGCGTGTGGCACGTAGGGCATATTGCGCGGTAATCAGTGCCAAGCGCAAGGCATCATCATCGAGCGCAAATTGGCTCAGTGGATTGGGCGTCAATAATGCCTCATGCACGCTGGGGAAGGTTTCGGTACTGGCTTCTGACTTTTTATTTTTCTTATTGGATGTATCGCTGTTTTTATCGTTTTTTTTCGCTTTGTCTTTTGCCATGAGCGCTGCTCCTTGATAGTTGCTCTTTATGACTGCTATTTTTGTTCTAAAAGCATAGCACTTGCGCCCGTGGCATCTTGTAACCGTTTGCATTTGTATTTGATTTGCGTTTCTTTTAAGGTGGCGGACGCTGAATAATGGTATGCTTGAACAGCACGCCACATTGCGCAAACATTTGGCGCTTATCGTGCTGCGCGAATACCAAAAAAGAATTATGGTCGTCAGTGCGTTTTTTTATTTTTTGCTCATTTTTAACATTAATTGATATTTAATAGAGGATAGCTTGTCATGGCCGCGTTGACTGAACTGCAACAACACATTACTCACTATTGGTCGCTGCCGTACCACCAAGACGAGGCACTTAATATAAAGTTAAACGAAGTACAAGCATGGCAGCGTGACCGCATTCGTAACACGCATCGCCAAATGTTTGAGCAGCCAAAAAACAAACCGATGGCAAACTATTTTTTAAATAAACTTTATGGCGGCGCAGAATTTAGCCTGCTTGCTAAGCAGCTTGAGCGTATCTTGCCAAAAACCAAAAAAATCGAAAAACTGGCAAAAGAATCGGCACTCCAAGCAGGCGGACTGGCAATTCAAGCATCCATCCTAGCGATTGAGTTGGACATGCATTTGGCCGAGTGGCTACTAAAAGAAGACTTGCCAGTTAATGATGACAATATGCTCGCCGCCTATCGCGCCGTCGATGAAGCGGACAAACGCCGTACACAAATTCGCAACCTAAAAGAAGTCTGCTACCGCACCGATAAAGATTTAAACTCATTTATGCTAAGAAAGGCATTTGCCTTAGCAAAAAGCACCGCCTATCGCCGTAACTATCAGCCTTTATATGACTTTATCGAAGCAGGCTTTGAGGCCATGAAGCCACTAAAGAGCGTGGGTACGTTTATTGACCCATTCTGCGAGCGTGAGCTGGCGCTGATTGAGCGTGTACACCAGCCGCAAGCGACCGACAGCAAAAGCGCTTTTGGTTTATAGAATAAGATACAGCTAAAAACTGGCGCAAAGATAATGCGAATGACTCTGTCATTAATCAGTTAAAACCTCTCAGTAAGCGCACTGCCCTACTGACCCACCAAAAAAAACGGATAAGATAATGAGTAACGCCACAAAAACAACGACCGACACCACCGATAACGTACAAGACAAACTGGTTCAAGACAGCTTAGATGCGCAAAAAGCACTAAACGAGCAAACCAAAGGCGCACCAAAAGCGGACGCTCCTGTTGCGCCAGCAGACAAGGTAGCTGAAAAAGATGACACGTTTACGAATGTGACCGACTTGCCAGCGGGTGCGCCACAAGGGCAACAGCAGCCACTTGCTGCACCGAGCGAAAGCCCAACCATCACCAGCCAAACCACGTTTAACCCACGTGACGACATTAACAACCCGCACACGCCAGACACCGATGGCTTAGAAGACACGCATTTTGGCTATCAAACCGTTAAAAAGTCGGAAAAACAAGCGCGCGTGGCAGACGTCTTTACCTCGGTCGCCAAAAAATACGACATCATGAATGACTTGATGTCATTCGGTATCCATCGCTTGTGGAAGCGCTATGCCATCAGCCTATCGGGCGTGCGTAAAGGTCAACACGTGCTTGATATCGCAGGCGGTACGGGCGATTTGGCAAAAGTATTCAGCCGTGAAGTCGGTCGTACAGGTCACGTTGTGCTCTCGGACATCAACGCGGCGATGCTCGAAGTCGGTCGTGAACGCCTGATTAATGCAGGCTGCAACAATGTGGACTTCGTCCTTGCCAATGCCGAAACGCTTGCGCCGTTTGAAGACAACAGCTTTGACTTGGTGACCATCAGCTTTGGTCTGCGTAACGTGACCGACAAAGACGCAGCACTGCGCGCTATGTACCGCGTATTAAAGCCAGGTGGACGCTTGCTGATTTTAGAATTTTCAAAGCCTATCTTTAAGCCATTATCAAAAGCCTATGACTTGTATTCATTCACCGCGCTGCCGTTGATGGGCAAAATCGTTGCCAACGATTCTGAGAGCTATCAGTACTTGGCAGAGTCGATTCGTATGCACCCTGACCAAAGAACGCTGAAGCAAATGATGCAGCAGGCAGGCTTTGAAAACTGTAGCTTTAATAACCTAACCGCAGGTATCGTCGCTGTACATCGCGGCTTTAAAGCGTAACGGTACAAGTATGGTTGATAGCGTCTCAAGTTGCTTAGGCTATTTTAAAAGATGTGTTAAGCAGCTATAAATTTTTAAAGACTACTCAGCTTTAAAGGTATCAATACCCAGCGATGGCAATGTCTATCGCTGGGTTTTTTATGCGTTAAAAAACGCCTGACTTCGGTAGCGGTCATTTTGGCTGGGTTCGTGCTATGATAATGCGTGTTTTTTGGCAATATGACGACTGACCATGCTCTTATCCCATCAAAAGCGCCTGCGCGAGTTGTGGCGCATTGCCGCGACCTACCGCATCGACACCCACTTACCAATCGAAGACATGCCGCAGCTTGCGCCCGTTGCGCGGCTGATTCGCTTGCATCCTGCCGCGTGGGGCAAAAAGCATCAGCAGGACGCTATCAAGTACGCGCTTGAGGACATGGGCACGCTGTTTTTAAAATTGGGTCAACTGCTCTCCACGCGCCGCGACCTTGTGCCGCCTGAGATTATCGAGCAGCTCATTAAGCTACAAGACAAGGTCAAGCCCTTTAATCCTGATACTGCCATCGCACAAATCATCGCGCCGCGTACAGGTTTGGGACAACCGCTGGATAGCTTGTTTGCTCGCTTTGATACCAAGCCCCTTGCCGCGGCTTCCATCGCACAGGTGCATACTGCGGCGCTGCCAGACGGGCGCGAAGTGGTGGTCAAGGTGGTGCGGCCTGAGATTCGGGCGACCATCGTGCGCGATTTTGAGCTGCTGCGCAATGTCGCCGATTGGGCATCGGCGCGTATTGAAGCGGCGCGTGCGGTACACATCATCACCCTTGTCGAAGACTACCGCCAAGTGATGCTCAATGAGCTGGACTTAACCATCGAGGCGGACAACACCACGCAGATGCGCAATAACTTTTTGGGCTCGCCGCTGATGTACGTGCCTGAGGTGTATCTAAGCGCCAAAAATGTCATGGTCATGGAGCGCATTCAAGGCGTGCCCATCTCGCAGACGCACGTTTTTGACGAGCTTGGCTACGACCGCGCCGCGCTGGCAGAAAAAGGGCTGACCATCTTTTTTACCCAAGTGTTCCGTGACAATTTTTTTCATGCCGACATGCATCCTGGCAATGTGTTCGTTGAGACGCCGCCACTTGCTGAGTTGAGCGCAGGCACTGCCGCACCGCTGCCGCACCCACCACGCTATATTGGACTGGACTGCGCGATTATGGGCTCGCTATCGCCTGATGACCAAATGCTGGTGGCGCGTTTGCTGCTCTCGGTGATGAATAATAACTTTGAAGCGCTCGTGACCATCGTCAGTCGCGCAGGCTGGATACCGCCCAGCGCGGACAAGCACGCCTTGCAGCGTGATATGCAGCGCAGTATCGGACCGATGCTGAACAAGCCGATTAATGAGATTGATTTTGCGGGGGTGCTCATGCAGATACTCGACATTGCGCGCAAACATCACATGACCATACCGCCGCAGCTGATGCTACTGCTCAAGACGTTGGTACACGTTGAGGGACTCGGGCGCGACCTCTACCCCGCGCTTGATATTTGGTCACTTGCCAAGCCCATTATTAACGATTGGGTACACACCCAGCTCGACCCCAAACGCAAACTCAAACAACTGCGCGCCCAGCTGCCTGAGCTGCTACTCTCTAGCGCTGAGCTGCCCAAATTGCTCGATAAAAGCGTGCAAAGCCTCGCGGCTCAAGGCGCTCGCCAAGACCAACAAATAAGAGAAATCCAGCAAATACGTGCCGATATGCTCAACACGCGCCGCAATGATTGGCTGGCGCTCGCCGTCTTTGCCATCGCTATCGCCGCCGCCATACAGATTGATGGTTGGGTATCACTCATCTTTTACGCGCTTGCCCTCATCGTGGTGGTCATTCGTCTGATGCCATAAGTTAAATTGAAAAAGCCGCAATGTTTAGATAAAAAAAGGCTTACCCTAAATGGTAAGCCTTTTTTTCATGTCATAAATGTCTTTAAAAAGTTATCTTATTTGAAAAACCATTAGATTTGGTCAATCGCCATTTGCGTCAACACCCGACCGCGTGCGGTACGCAGCACGTAACCCTGTTGAATCAAATACGGCTCAATGACGTCTTCCAGCGTACCTCTATCCTCTGCCATCGCAGCGGCGACCGCTTCCACACCCGCAGGACCGCCATCAAAACGCTCGTGCAAAATCTCAATATAGCGTCTGTCCAAATGATCGAGTCCGCGTCTATCCACCGCGAGCATATCGAGCGCACTACTGGCAATCTCGCCTGTCACGTGACCATCACTTTTGACCTCGGCATAGTCACGCACACGGCGCAACAGGCGGTTGGCGATACGTGGTGTCCCGCGCGCACGGCGGGCAATCTCCACCGCGCCCTCTTCACTCATCGACACACCCATCAGACGCGCAGCACGACGGACAATCGTGGTCAAATCCGCCACACTATAAAACTCAAGGCGCTGCACAATACCAAAACGATCGCGCAGTGGTGAGGTCAACAATCCCGCACGCGTGGTCGCCGCCACCAAGGTAAAGGGCGGCAAGTCAAGCTTAATCGAGCGCGCCGCTGGACCTTCACCAATCATGATATCGAGCTGAAAATCCTCCATCGCAGGATAGAGAATTTCCTCAATCACAGGACTTAAGCGATGAATCTCATCAATAAACAGCACATCGCCTTCTTCAAGATTGGTCAGCATCGCCGCCAAATCGCCCGCACGCTCCAGCACAGGACCTGAGGTTGAGCGCAGATTGCCGCCCATCTCGCGCGCAATGATATTGGCAAGTGTGGTTTTACCCAGCCCAGGCGGTCCAAATATCAGCGTATGATCGAGCGCCTCATCACGAGCGCGCGCCGCGCCAACAAAGACCTCCATCTGCTCACGCACCACAGGCTGACCGATATATTCAGCCAGTAATGCAGGGCGAATATTGCTGTCAGGGGCATCAATGGCAGTTTCGTTGGGATTGATCAGGCGGTCTTGCATCATAATATATACATCATCTTGGGTTATCATCAGCGCTGCTATCAGCAATAGACAGCATACCCAATGCCGCGTACAAAGTCATGCAAAAAGGTAACCTGTCGCCATCAGCGGTAAAGATAAGCGACAATGAATGTCGTCACTCAAATACAGCTAACTGCAATGTACACGACGAAACTGTGTCGGCGACATGCCTGTAAATTGCTTAAATTGACGACTGAATGCGCTATGGTCATTATAACCACATTTGAGCGCAATGCGCGTTATACTCATTTCTGGTGCTGCTAGTAAGGTGATAGCGTATTCTAAACGCAGTTTTTGTACCAATTGTGAGGGCGATATATTAAGTACTGATTTGAACGTGCGCTCTAGCTGCGACACACTCAGACTGGCCAGCTCAGCCAAATCGGCTATAGCAATTCTGGTGTCTAAATGGGCGCGGACGAACGTAACAACTTCTGCCAAACGCGCATGTTTTCGTAAAATACGTTCATCATCATCATCAATATCTACGGATATACCTACCATAGCTACAATACGCCCATTAATATCATAAATAGGCAGCTTATTTGTGATACACCAACCAAGCTTACCTGATGCATAACTGTGCAGTTCCAGATTATCCACAACTGATTTGCCTTGCGCTAATACGCGCTTATCTTGCAGCGTATATTCTTTACCTTGACGATGTAAAAACATCTGCTCAGAGGTAAATCCGACAATATCGTCATGCTTTTGCAAGTTACACCGCTTTAATAAGGTTTTATTAGCAATTTGATATTGTGCTTGGCTATTCTTAACAAAAAAAACGACGTTGGGTAGCGTGTTAAGAAGCGGTAGCAGTAAAGACACGCTACCGACAAATGCATCTTTATCTACAGGTCGATAACTATTGCACTGCCACTGCTTTTGCAATGTGTCCGCTAATGTGGCTGCTGTACTGTCCTCTGTAAACTGCGTCTGCATATTCTCTCCCGACTCCATGTCACGTTTTGCCAAAATGTAGACCGCTACTTGGTATTCTTAGCACGCCGATTTTATACCCAACCTTCTAGTGTACGCCAAACCATTGTGCTGAAATGCGCATTTTTTCTTTGGAAAATCACAAGACTCGCCTTATTAAAAAGCCCATTCTATAGACAGACCTCAATGCTGAGCGGTTGAAAACTGTTTTGGGCGGCTGATTTGTCAGCGCCAAAAATCATCGTATTGCTGCTTTTTAAGGATGAATAGGAATATCGGTCATGGACAACACACTTTTTAATTTTGCCATTATTGACTCGCATACAGGCGGTGAACCAACCCGCATGGTATATGACGGATTTCCTAAATTACTTGGTAAAACCTTAAAAGACAAACTGCATGATTTCCGTACACGCTATGATCATTTACGCCAAAGCATTATTTTAGAGCCGCGTGGGAATGATGTTCTTGTTGGCGCATTGTTGCTGGCACCCACTCATCCAAAAGCCACTGCTGCAGTCATCTTTTTTAACAATACAGGCTACTTAGGCATGTGTGGTCATGGCACAATTGGTGTCATTGCCTCAATGGCCTACCAAAATAAAATTACAGCAGGTGTGCATTGGTTAGAGACGCCTGTTGGTTTGGTTAAAGCCACCTTGCATCCAGACGGCAGTTGTAGTGTACAAAACATTCCCGCCTATCGCTACAAAAAACAAGTAGCTGTAATAGTGCCTGAAATAGGTACGGTATATGGCGACATTGCATGGGGTGGTAACTGGTTTTTCTTAGTCAGTGATCACAGCTATCGCATTGCGGTGGACAACGTGCAAACCTTGACTCAAGCTTGCGTGAGTATTAAGCGCGCCTTAGTAGCCGCCAATATCACTGGCAAAGATGGTGAAGAAATAGACCATATTGAACTTTTTGCAGACAGTGATACCCCAAATGTTGACAGTCAAAACTTTGTACTGTGCCCAGGCGCGGCCTATGATCGCTCACCTTGTGGTACAGGCACAAGCGCCAAGCTGGCTTGTCTGGCTGCAGATGGTCGCCTCGCACCAGGGCAACCTTGGCATCAACAAAGCGTGGTCGGTAGCGTGTTCGTTGGTAGATATCAGCCATTACATGACAGCGGTGACGTTAATTACCCAAAAAATACCATTGTTCCTACCATTTGTGGTCACGCGCATGTCTGCGCACAAACCAACCTTATCGTACAGACAGACGATCCATTTAAATGGGGCATTACCGCTTAATCGCGGTTTTAGGAGCAGGGCTTATGTCGATTTCAGAGCTACATATCATCGGTGGCGGCATTATTGGCTTAACAACAGCAGTGATGCTACAAGCGCGCGGTGTCCAAGTTACACTGATAGATGCTAATGACATTGGTCAAGGCGCATCTATTGGCAATGCTGGTCATTTGGCAACAGAACAAGTCTTTCCTATTGCTGATGCCAGTATTTTGCGCCATATCCCAGCGATGCTACTTAATCCTACAGGTGCGCTGCGACTGGATTGGCGTTACCTACCACAACTGATGCCATGGGCAATACAGCTGCTGTTGAATATGCGCGCTGTGCCTTTTGATACCAGTCACCAAGCGCTCTTACGTCTTAATCAAGACAGTCTTAAAGCGTGGCAGCAGTTTGCAAACACATGGCATTTAAATGACTGGGTTGAAGTCAAAGGCTCACTACTGACGGTCGAAAAGCAGCGAAGCATTGATGCTTTAACCCATCATGGTAAGCGCTTAAACGATATCGGTGTTAGCAATCAACTGCTGTCACAACAGCAGCTTTTGGAACGTGAACCTACACTACAAAATAATCAGCTTGCTGCATTGTTCTTCCCTGATACGGGCCATGTGACCAATCTTAACGCGATGATTGCACAGCTTACGCATAGCTTTCGACAGCTAGGTGGGACGGTAAGAACGCACTGCCGTGTCGAGCATATTGTGCGTAGGGGCGATGGTTTTAAACTTGTCACCAATCAGAACACAATGATGGCTAATAAAGTCATGTTGGCAGCAGGCGCTCACTCTAAGACTTTGGCAAAAGAGTTGACTGGCATCTCAGTGCCACTGGACACGGAACGGGGTTATCACTTGATGCTACCCAATGTGACGCAGCGACTTTCTATTCCTGTTTCGAGTATGGACAGACGCTTTATTATGACGCCAATGGAGCAAGGTTTACGCTTAGCAGGCACTGTAGAGTACGCAGGCCTTAACGCGCCAGCCAATATGCGCCGCGCACAGATGCTACATCAGTTGGCACAACCGATGTTACGCGCACCTTTAGATATGACTGACGCGGCGCAGTGGATGGGATTTCGTCCTTCAACGGCAGACTCTTTACCAGTTATCGATCGCATTGACAATGTATTTTTGAATTTTGGGCATCAGCATTTGGGACTGACGCAAGCGGTGGTCAGTGCGCAAATGATAACGCACGACTATTTTAATGAAGTACATACGATTGACCCAACACCCTATCGCTTAAGTCGTTTCGTCAAGTCGTCTTCGCTTAACTAATCACGTAAACAATCTATCGTCCTCACACTGGTTCAATAGAAAAGCAAAACCAATCTTTTACTACAAGGATATATGTATGAATATCAATGGCATCTTAGTTCCCATCGTAACCCCTTTCACAGCTGACAATGCAGTGGATACCCAAACGTTAACTGCTCTGGTTGAGGCGTTTATTGATAAGGGCGTGACAGGTATTGTCGCGTGTGGCACAACTGGAGAGTATTACACTTTTTCATCACAAGAGCGTGAGCTGGTAATGACGACTATCGCTAAGGCAGCTAAAGGTAAGCTGACACTTATCGCAGGTATCAACAGTCTATCCACTGACCATTCAATTGAGTTTGCTGCTCAAGCCAAAGCACTAGGCTATGACGGCTTAATGCTGTCTGCACCCCCTTATAGTTTGCCTGAACAAGACGGCATCATCGCGCATTTTGAAAAAGTCGCTGATGCCAGTGACCTACCTATCATTATGTATAACTTTCCTGCCCGTGTCGGCGTCAGTATTGAGTTTGATACTGTGGCTCATTTATCCAAGCATCCAAACATTATCGGTGTCAAAGAAAGTAGCGGTGACTTTAGCCACGCGCTGCGAATGTTACAAGCCAACTTTGCAAACTTTGAGGTGGTTTGTGGCTGTGATGACCAGCCTGTTGACTTTTTCTTTTGGGGTGCTAAAAGCTGGATAGCAGGGGCAGCAAACGTTTTTCCAGAGGAGCAAGTGGCACTGTTTAATGCTACACAACAAGGCGACTGGGATACTGCAAAGCAAATTATGAGCCGTATTTACCCTGCCATTCATTCTATGGAAGCTGGCAATTATAACCAAAAAGCTAAGGCAGGCTGTTTAAAAGGTGGCATGGATGTTGGTTCAGTGCGTGTGCCCTTAACCAAGATGACGAAAGAAGAACAAACGGCATTTTTTGATTTATTACCCAAGTAATTAATACACCTAGTTTTTTCTTATGCCATGACTAAAGCCAGCGGTGAACATAGCAACATCATTGCCCCCGCTGAATGACAAGGAAGCATCTAATGAGTTTGACAAAAGAGCAAGTATTCGAACAAGCCAAGCAACAAAAAACATGGGCAGGACATCTGATAGCTGACAGCAATATTTCTCAAAATACGATAGACAATCGCACGCCGATTGATGACAGCATCATCGGTAAAATTGCCGCAGGTACTGCACAAGATGTTGACGCCGCAGTTAAGGTCGCTCGCGCTGGGTTTGAAAGTGGTGCATGGCGACGCATGACCCCTGCAGAACGTAAAACCATCATGCAGCGCTGGGCGGCTCTTATGCAAGCGCACTTAGAAGAGCTGGCTGCTTTGGACTGTATTGATGCAGGAAAACCGATTACAGAATGCCTAAATACCGACATGCCCGCCACTATTGAAACCTTTGAATGGTACGCCGAAGCGGCTGACAAAGTTTTTGGAAAAATTGCACCTACAGGCCTTGGCATGATTGTTCAAGAGCCTATTGGGGTGGTCGGTACAGTGTTACCTTGGAACTTTCCTGCGCAAATGTATGCTTGGAAGGTCGCCCCTGCTCTCATCACAGGCAACTCTGTCATCGTTAAACCTGCCGAACTGACGTCACTATCTGCCTATCGCATGACCGAGCTTGCTTATGAGGCAGGTGTACCAAAAGATGCCTTGCAGATGGTTTGTGGTCTTGGTGAAGCGGTAGGCGCGGCATTAGGGCAACATATGGATGTAGATATGGTGTCCTTTACAGGCTCAACTGAGGTCGGTCGTCTGTTTTTAGAGTACGCCGCTAAGAGCAACTTAAAAGAGATAGTTTTAGAATGTGGCGGCAAAAGCCCGCAAATTGTCTTCGATGACGCGCTCCTCAATGACGATACTATCGACAATATACTCTCTGCTGCTTTTTGGAATATGAGCGAAAACTGTAGCTGCGGTTCACGCTTATTAGTCCATAGCAGTCAAAAGCAAGAACTACTCGATAAGTTAAAAGCAGGGCTTAAAAACTGGAAAGTAGGCTCTCCTTATGACCCAGATACTGCTATTGGCCCTATGATTGAAAAAGCCCATTTTGACAAAGTGACTCATTATTTAGAAGTCGCGAAACAAGAAGGTGCGACGCTGGTTGTGGGCGGTAACATACACAACACTCTAGGCAGCGGCTGGTACATTGAGCCAACGATTTTCGATCACGTCAGTGCTGATATGATGCTGTTTCAAGAAGAAGTATTCGGCCCCCTACTGGCAGTCACCACGTTTGAATCCGAAGATGAGGCAATCAAAATGGCTAATGATACGCAATACGGACTCGCCGCATCATTTTATACCCAAAACATTCATCGCGCTTATCGCGTCGCTACTGCCATTCGAGCTGGTACCGTATCTATCAATGGTTTTTCAGAGGGTGATATCACTACCCCATTTGGTGGCTATAAGCAGTCAGGATTTGGTGGTCGTGATAACGGTCTAGAAGCCTTGGCACAATACACACAAACCAAAACCATCTGGCTGGCCAACTAATATAATTTTGGTACGGCGTCTTGGGTAATTACGGAACAACACTTACAAGGAGGTAAGGCTATGGAAGCATTCATTAATAGCATCGTTGGTTATATCTGGAGTGACGTACTGGTGTATCTGGCACTAGGTGTCGGTATCTACTTTACGGTTATGACACGTGGCGTACAGTTTCGTTATTTAAAACAGATGGTCGCCCTACTGTTTGATAAACAGACGTCTACCCAAGGCATCAGCTCATTTCAAGCTTTTAGTATGGCATTGTCAGGCCGTATTGGTGTGGGTAATATCGCGGGCGTGGCCACAGCCATTGCTGCGGGTGGCCCTGGTGCGGTATTCTGGATGGTGGTTATGGGCTTGCTCGGGGGCGCAAGTGCTTTTATCGAATCCACATTAGCACAGGTTTATAAGCATACTGTAGAAGGGCAATATCGTGGCGGCTCGCCATTTTATATAGAACGTGGTTTAAAAATGAAACCCTTCGCTATCTTGGTTGCAACCGTTACCTGCTTATCTTATGGCGTACTGGTACCCGGGGTACAAGCCAATACCATTGCTGACTCGTTCAATACCGCATTTGGACTCTCGCCCTTGATTACGGGTGTTACTATCGTTGCGTTACTGGCCTTTATTATCTTTGGTGGTATCAAGCGCATTGCCAGTTTTGCAGGTTTGGTCGTGCCATTTATGGCGGTAGGCTATATTGCATTAATGGTCATTGTGCTTATTATCAATGCGTCAAGCATACCCGCGATGTTTGCACTTATCTTCAAAAGCGCTTTTGGCATGGATGCTGTCTTTGGTGGTATTGTTGGTACAGCTATTGCGTGGGGTATACGCCGCGCTGTCTTTTCAAACGTCGCTGGTGCTGGTGAAGCGACTTTTAGCTCAGCTGCTGCCGAAGTATCCCACCCTGCCAAACAAGGGCTGGTCCAAAGTTTTTCTATCTATATTGATACCGTTTTTGTTTGTACCGCTACAGCACTGATGATTCTATCTACAGGTATGTATAATGTTATTCCAGAGACGGGAACGGCGCTTGTTGAAAACATGCCAGGTGTTGAAGCAGGTACAGCGTTTACACAAGCGGCAGTATCTACTGTATTTAGTCAATACGGTAGTGGCTTTGTAGCTATCGCTATTTTCCTTTTTGCCTTTACTTGTCTGATTGCTTATTACTATATTGCTGAGACCACATTGGTCTACCTAGACAGTAAGCTGCGTTATCCAGTATTAAAGCCGATTTTAAAAGTCATATTCTTAATCATTTGTTTAATGGGTAGCATTCAATCTGCAGGCATGATGTGGGCGCTTGGTGACATTGGCTTTGGTAGTATGTGTTATCTGAACTTTATTGCTATTATCTTATTAAGTAAAATCGCACTTAAAGTCCTTAAAGACTACGATGAGCAAATGAAAGCAGGTCTTAATCCTATATTTGACCCTAGAAAAGTAGGTATTGAAAATGCTGACTTTTGGATAGCATACAGCGATGAACATAGTGATAAGTAATATAAGCACTTGTCACTGAGTTTAATACATTAAAAATGGCTGCACATCGGCAGCCATTTTTAGTGCGTATCATCACCGAGATAGCGAGACTTAAAATGAGATAAACCCTCATCAAACAAAGAAACAGTTACAAAAAATATAGAGATCTTTGTAAAATTTCTGGCAATGCTTGGCAAGATTTACCTCACTTTCATCATCATTTAAATAAGAACACGCCCTAATAACAGGCGTCAGTTAGCAAGCGGAAAAAATTAAAAACGAGCTTTTAAACTAACAGACATTTCACGCTCAGGTCCCATCCAGCAGTTATTAACGTCATAGCAAGCACCGACATAGGTTTTGTCAAAAAGGTTGTTCACACTTGCGCCTAACGTGAGCATCGGATTGATCTGATAACTACCGCCGACATCGACTAACGTCACACTTGGTAGCTCATCTGAATTTTGTTTGTCTAACTGCATCCCACCTTCATAGCGAACACCCGCATTCAAAGTTAGCTTGTCTGTAGCGTAATAGTCTGCCCATAGCGTGGCTTTATGTTTGGCTGTTTGTGCAGGGGTATTACCAACGACATCAGGATTAAATTCATCCTCTGTGATCTCAGCATCGGTATAGCTATAGCTTGCGGCTACATCTACCCAGTCGTTTAACATATGACTGGCTGAAACTTCAAAGCCCTTTGACGTAATCTCCCCTGTTTGTGTTTGACTTCTATAATTAATTTCATCAGCTACGACGACGTTTTTTTGTGTGATATCAAATACAGCCAACGTCCCTTGAGTCGCACGATCTGGTGACAGATATTTAATGCCCGCTTCTAATTGATCGGCGGTGGTTGGTTTAAATGGTTCATTGGTAATAAAGTTACTGCCAACTACAGGCTGAAACGACTCTGAGTAGCTCACAAATGGAGATAGGCCGTTATTAAAGTCGTAGATGGCGGCCAGACGACCGCTGGTCTCTGAGGCATCATTATCGATCGTTTGTGCATCGTACACCGCGCCTTGCGCGGCTTTGGTCTGCTCAGTGATACTCTCAAACTTATCGTGACGCAAGCCTGCGACCACGGTCAAATCTTGCCACTGCATCTCATCTTGTACATAGAGCCCAAGCTGGCTTTGCTCGATGTCTTCGTCTTGACGATAGGTATCTAGTGGCAGCGTAGCCTTATTTATTTGTGAGAAGTCTGGATTAGATAGGTCAAGGTTTGGCGTACCCGCTGCGCCCGCATCATAGTAAGTCGCGGCGCTGTCGGTCTCTTGATATTCAATACCAAACAGTAAATTGTGTGAGGTATTGGCCGTATCAAACTTATAGGCCAGTTGATTGTCTGTGCTCCAATTACTCATACTTTCATCAGTAGTATAGGCAATACGATTCAATATTTTATCACTACCACTCACCAATCCGCTGTTATACATGTTGCGCTGCTGCGCCTCGGCATCGGTATAACGCAAAATATGTTTAAAGGTCAACTGATCATTAATGTCCCAGTTTACCGTGACACTAGGCATAAATACTTCTTTACTAAATTTATTCCATTCATCACCTGCATAAGCATAACTATCCAGCTTACCGTAGCTGGCGTTATATACTGTACCGACAGCTGGTAATGGTGTTGACGGCACCATTTCAGGGTCATCTTGGTAATAGATATTGGCAAGTACAGAAACATTATCCGTCGCCTGCCACTTTAATGATGGATTTATTAATAAGCGCTCTTCTTCTGTCGTTTGCATTTGACCATCTTTTTGGCGTTTTAGCGCCACAAATCGGTAGTCTAAGTTGTCCGCAATAGGTCCTGTACTGTCTACGGCGACTTCTTTTAAATTTTGATTGCCTAGACGCAGCTGTACTTCATGCTCTGGTATGCTCTTGGGTGTTTTGGCAATTTGGTTTACCATGCCTCCAGGCGACGCGTAACCATATAACGATGATGCCGAGCCTTTTACCACCTCTACTGCTTCAGTGGCGTAAACGTCTACTTGGGGCATAAGATTCCACGCACCATCATAAGGCAACCGTAAACCTTCATAAAAATTAGAATAAGTCTTAAATCCGCGAATGTTATATTCATCAAAAACAGATACTGTACCGCGGCTCTCAGAGCTTATGCCAGGCTCATAACGCAAAGCAGCATTGACACTGTCCGCCTGTCTTTTTTGTAGTAATTCTTGGTCAATTCGGGTATAGCTCATCGGCGCTTCATTGGGGTTCAATGCTGTCTTTGTGCCTGTACTGCGGTAACCATCTGCATAAACGACGATAGTATCCAACGTGGTTGATGGTGAGGTCGTTTGATCAACCTGTGTACCAGTAGAAGCTTCTGCAGCATAAGCAGTATGACTTATACCCATCATGAGGCCAATATGTACAGCTATAGTGAGATGTTTCTTTTGCATTAAGTGTTTGCTTTGCTGAGACCGCATGTTCTTTCCTTGTTAATCAAAATAAACTAGGGCGTGCCCCTAATTCAAGCGTTTATAACTAAATGGGGACACGCCCTAAAACCAACATACCTTACAAGCATGTTTAATTTTTGATAATAATAACATTAATGATTATAATTATCATTAATAAATAACAATCAGTCATTTTAACGTAAGATTGATAAAGATTGAGATTTGTAGGATTACAGGAAGTTTTTATTTTTAAAAATGGGATAAAGATAGATTAAAAATGCTGACTTTTGGATAGCATACAGCGATGAACATCGTGATAAGTAATATAAGCACTTGTCACTGAGTTTAATGCATTAAAAATGGCTGCACATCGGCAGCCATTTTTAGTTAGAAAAACGAAAATATCAAAAGCTCGACAGTTGCCGCAAGGTCGCTTTGAGCAAGCTTTGCGTGTCCTCAAAGTCATCTGACTGACCACGCGCCGCTTTAATCGCTTGCTGCGCTTCTTTTTCCTTATAACCAAGGCTAATCAGCGCGCCTTCGACCTCAGCATTGATACTGCTGTCGCTACTGACGGCGTGCTCGGTATATTCAGGCATACCTGCACTGCCCGCCACTTCGATATTTTTAAGCTTGTCTTTTAGCTCAATCAGCAGGCGCTGGGCGGTCTTTTTGCCAATACCTGGAATACGTGTCAGTGCAGCCTCCGAGCCTTGTTCGACCTGCGCCTTTAGCTCTGCCGCAGACATGGCTGAGAGCATTGCGAGTGCCATTTTTGCGCCCACGCCATTGATTTTAATCAGCTGACGGAACACATCGCGTTCACTACGACTCATAAAACCGTAGAGCAGCTGGGCATCTTCGCGCACATGGTGATGCGTCCAAATGCGCGCATCGTGCTCCAATTGCAGCTGGCAAAATGACGGCAGCGGCAGCTCAATATCATAGCCGACCCCAGAGCTGGTCAAGACGCAGGCGCTGGGGGCGCTTAAATGTATGACTTGCCCGCAAATCAGTCCAATCATGGTCTTACCCTCTCCTTTGTCGAAGTGCTATTGAGTACCGCCACACAGAATAATGACAGCTTTAGCTTGACTTATTTACCTTCGTAAAATGCGACCATGCCTTCTAGGCTAATCGGACGGATTTTGCTGGCTTGACCTGCTGAACCAAAGGCTTCAAAACGGTTGGTGCAGATGTCAGACATCGCTTGCATTGAGGCTTTAAAGTATTTACGTGGGTCAAATTCGCTCGGGTTGTGCGCCAAGTACTGACGAATTGCGCCAGTCGATGCCAAGCGCAGGTCGGTGTCGATGTTGACTTTACGCACACCGTGCTTGATGGCTTCGACGATTTGCTCAACAGGTACACCGTAAGTTTCGCCAATCTCACCGCCAAACTCGTTAATCACTTTTAGCCATTCTTGCGGCACTGATGACGAGCCATGCATGACCAAGTGGGTGTTTGGGATACGCGCATGGATTTCTTTGACGCGCTCGATAGAGAGGATGTCGCCTGTCGGTGGACGGGTGAATTTGTACGCGCCGTGGCTGGTACCGATGGCGATAGCAAGGGCATCGACATTGGTGTCATTTACGAACTGCTCCGCTTCATCAGCGCTGGTCAATAGCTGGGTGTGGTCAAGTACGCCCTCTGCGCCAATACCGTCTTCTTCGCCTGCCATACCCGTTTCTAGACTGCCTAGGCAGCCGATTTCGCCTTCAACAGACACGCCGCATGCGTGTGCCATCTTGACCACTTCGCGAGTCACACTGGCGTTATAGTCATAGTCCATTGGGGTTTTGCCGTCTGTACCAAGCGAGCCATCCATCATGACCGATGAAAAGCCAAGCTGGATTGAGCGTTGGCAAACGGCTGGCGATGTGCCGTGGTCTTGGTGCATCACGACAGGAATATGTGGCCACTCTTCAATAGCGGCGATGATTAGATGACGCAAAAATGCCGAACCTGCATAGTTACGCGCGCCCGCACTGGCCTGTACGATAACGGGTGAGTCACAAGCGTCTGCCGCCATCATGATGGCACGCATTTGCTCTAGGTTGTTGACGTTAAAGGCAGGCACGCCATAGTTGTGTTCAGCCGCGTGGTCTAACAGTTGACGCAAGGAGATTAAAGCCATAAATCGCTCTCTGGTTGATATAAAAAAGTTATGGTGCGCGCGCAAATCTTGGGCGCTCATCATCAGGCGCAGATTATAACAAAAATCAGCACGCTCTCGCAGCTTTACGCCATTATTTCTCAAATATACTGGTCACGCTGACTGACTATCAAACAAAAACGCTGAGCATAAAAAAAGCCTTGGTATAAACCAAAGCTTTTTAGAGAGATGGGGACTATAAAAAAAGTATTTACTGATGCGTTTATAAGAAACGATTAGTAGTTTTGGTCTTCAGCAACGTTTGCTTCAGCGTCAGTAGCGACATCGTTCGCGCCTTCTGCAACGTTGTTTGCGCCTTCAGCGACAGCTTCAGCAGTGTTTTCTACTGCATTGTTAGCGCCTTCTGCGATTGCATCACCAGCGTTTTGTGCAGCCCCAGCCGCAACTGCGCCAGCCGTTTCTGCACTGTCAGCAACTTCTTGACCAGCATTTTGAGCAGCCGCTTCTGCATCAGCAGCAGCCGCTTCAGTATTTGCAGCAGCGTCATCAGCCGCAGATTCTGCAGCTGCTTCAGTGTTGCCTGCATCCGCTTGCTCTTCAGTTTGTTGGCTACAAGCCGTAACTGCAAAAGTACCAGCAAGTACGCTAGCAAGTAACAAATGACGTTTTAACATAGTCAACCTCATGTAAAAAATGCATGCCCTGTGCATGCTGGCGCTATTTTATAGCCAGTCAATCAGACATGCAATAATAATTTTCAGGTTAAAATCTCATACCTGCGTAATAGTTATCGCTATCAATCGTACGTATTGTCAACGCCCTTATGCACATCCATAAAGGCTATAAAACTCGGCAATTGCGTACTAAAACCACTATAATATATACAGTGGACTCTGACAACGTTTTTATAGCCTATCGCATATTTTTGGCGTATGTTGTACGTATCGTGTTACCGAGTTTATACTTGTAGTGCAGCAACAGCAGGCAACACCTTGCCTTCTACAAATTCCAAGAATGCGCCACCCCCTGTTGAAGTGTAGCTGACGTCATCGGCGACATTGTATTTGTCAATCGCGGCGAGCGTATCACCGCCACCTGCGATAGAAAAACCATCACTGTCTTTTACCGCTTTTGCCAAAATCTCAGTACCCGCCCCAAAAGCATCGACTTCGAATACGCCAACGGGACCATTCCATAGGATGGTTTTGGCATGACAAATCGCGTCTGCCAAGACTTCTGCGCTCTTTGGTGCGATGTCCAAAATCATATCATTATCGCCGATGGCATCTACCGATTTAATGGTAGCGGTCGCTGCTTGCAATGAATGCGTAAAGTCTGCAAAGTCAATCTCGCGCTTATCGGCAACCACGACATATTCAGGCAATAAAATCTCGGTTTTGGTCATAATCTCGCGCGCGGTTTCAACCAAGTCAGGCTCGTATAAAGACGCGCCAACGCTATGACCTTCTGCTGCGAGGAAAGTATTGGCAATACCGCCGCCAACGATGATTTGCTCACACACTTCAGCAAGACTGTGTAGCACTTCTAACTTGGTAGATACCTTTGAGCCACCAACGATTGCTAGCATTGGCTGTGCTGGGGTTTCTAGCGCACGGCTTAGCGCGTCCAATTCGGCTGCTAACAAAAGACCAGCACAGGCCGTTTTGCCTTCTTGACGCATGATGCGGGTGACGCCTTCGGTTGACGCTTGGGCACGGTGCGCCGTACCAAAGGCATCCATCACGAACACATCGCACAAATCCGCGTATTTTTTGGCCAATGCGTCGTCGTTTTTCTTCTCGCCTGCGTTAAAGCGCACGTTTTCTAGCAGCACAACTTCACCTGCAGCAATCTGTACGCCTTCGGTCAGATAGTCGCGGCTTAGGGTCACTGGGCTTTTTAGCTCAGCGCCAAGCGCGTCATTAAGATAATCAGCGACAGGCGCGAGTGAGTATTTTTCTTCAAACTCCCCTTCGGTTGGGCGACCCAAGTGCGAGCACACAATCACTGCCGCGCCTTTTTCGAGCGCTAGGCGAATGGTAGGCAAACTGGCCTGCAAGCGTGCGGCACTAGCCACCTGCCCGTTTTTGATGGGCACATTCAAATCTTCACGAATCAGTACCACTTTGTCGTTTAGTGACAGCTCACTCATACGCAAAAAATTCATGACTCACTCCTATCATCTATATCAATCATATAAAAATAAAAAAATGGGCAGCACAGGCGACAGTAGCGCCTAAGACTTGATTGCGCGTGAGTGTACCACAGCCGTCCATTTTGCGGTAAAAATATCGCTAACTCTACGCGCAGATATAGCGAGTTCCCTATCAAAATGTTATAGCAAGGTCGATAGAAGTTTTTACAGCCTCTGTGTGCGTAGGCACAGCACACCAGAAAATTTATCTCGGTCTTGCTGGTTAATAAATACTTAACGCTTTTATTCAGAATCGACTATAGCGCGCCCTGCGTCGTCTTAACATTTTGTGGTGGCATCGCAGTGTCTATACTTTTACTATAAAAATTCAGCACGATAAGAATAAGTGTCTCTAAAACCAAACTAGCAAAATTAAAACAGTCGCATGTGTCACACATGACCAATAAACAAACTGACTAATAAATTGATAACGATTAAAGGATAAAACCATGGCGAACGACAACAATGACCTTTATCAAGATGCCCGCGAGCGTCTATTAACCTTACAAGAAGAATACCGCACGCGCATTGAGGCCATCGAAGACCATATTCAAAACCCGCAAGACGACTTAAACGAACACTGGGAAGACCAAGCCATCTCCTATCGCCAAAACGATATGCGCAAAAACTTGCTTGCCGAAGCGCAGCAAAACCTCATGTATGTGGAAAATGCGCTAAGCCGTATCGAAAACGGCACGTATGGCGAATGCGAAGTTTGCGGCGAGGATATCGAACCCAAGCGTTTAGAAGCCATCCCTTATGCTACTTTGTGTATGCAGCACGCTGAGTAGCACGGATTGTTTCTCCGTATAACGGATAACACGCTAGTGTTATAAAAAAAGCGCCTAGTTATTATATAGGCACTTATTTTATGGCTGGACGTTAAAGCGCTGCACTAAGCTGCGCTAACGCCACTTGCCATTCCTCGCAGCGCGCAGCAATCTTATCGACAGGCAAGTCCATAATGTCGCCCACCACCGCCACATATCGAAGGGGAATACCTGCCAGCGTTACCACATTTTGTGGTGTCAGGCCGCCAATCACGCAGATTGGCACACCTGTTGCCGCCCCTGCCATCAGCGCGTCTTTACTGATAGTCGTGGCATTGGGCTTGGTCGTTGAGGCAAAAATCGCACCCATCGCGGCATAATCTGCGCCTGCTGCTTGTGCGTCTTTAACCAGTTCAGCATCCCCATGACAGGTGCGACCAACGATTTGCCCCGCCGCCAGCTGAGCACGCGCATCAAACACACTGCCGTCTTGTTGCCCCAAATGCACACCGACGCCCAGCTTGTCTGCCATCGCCATATCGTCATTCATTACCACAGGCACGTTGTACTGTTGCGCTAAGGCAATCAGCGACTGGGCTTCGGTATATAGCTGCTCGCGGCCATTTTCCTGCGCTAGAACTTGTTTACGGCGGATTTGTAATAAACCTACCGCCCCTGTAGCAAACGCAGCGCTGAGCTTTTGCTGCAAGACATCCAACGGATCATCATTGGTTAATAGATACAGTTTTGGCGTTACTGGCGGGCAATCTTTAGTCATGGCAGGAATCTTTTGGTTATCGGTCGAGCGCTTTTACACACCTATGTGCTAAAAGCAAAACAATGGACAATAAAAAAGACCGTTACGGGAATAACAGTCTTTTTAAATCACTTGTCATTTATACCGTACGGCGGCTAGACAAGCTGGTTAGGATATTTTTGGCATCGCCCCAGCGGGTGGCTGAGCTGTTTGCCCCTAGAATGACGATAATAGCAGGACGGTTGTTTACGCGGGTTTCCATCACCACGCAGCGTCCTGCTTCATTGATAAAGCCTGTTTTTGACAAGCCAATTGGATAATCGCCTGAACGTACTAGGCTACTGGTATTGTTGGCTTTATAAACGCGGTTGCCGCTTGAGTAGTTGGATACGTAAAAGTCGTAGCTCTTGGTGGTTGAAAAACGGCGAATCACGTCATAGTTGCCCGCAGCGCGTACCATTTTCACAAGGTCATTGGGTGAGGCGACGTTGCGCTTATCTAGACCTGTTGGGTCACCAAAGAACGCGGTGGTCATGCCTAGTGACTGGGCTTTGCGGTTCATATCACGAATAAAGGCGCTATAGCCGCCTGGATAGTGACGTGATAGCGTTTTGGCGGCTGGGTTTTCTGATTTCATCAGTGCCATGAGTAGCAGTTCAGCGCGGTTCATGCGATCGCCTGCTTTTAGCCTTGAGCTGGCGCGTTTTGGCCCTACAAAGTCTTCAGCGTCCAAGGTAATCTCTTCGCGCATATCAAGATTGGCATCGAGTACAACCATAGCCATCATCAGCTTACTGATACTGGCGATAGGACGTGCCACATCTGCACTTTTTTCATACAAAGACTCGCCTGTCTCTGCGTCAACCACTGCCACGCTGCGCGAATCGGCACTGATGGGAATCATATTGCTGCTGCCAAAACTACCACGATAGGTGGTCTTGTACGTATTGGCACTGCTAGCGTTGGTGATGTTGGTGGTGCCGTAGCCGTTGTCTACCGAGCGGATGCTGCTGCTACCACCGCTACTGTACATAATATTACGTGCTTCTGATAATCCGTTTGCGCCGCCCCAACCAATGCGTGCGCTACTGCTAGTGTCTGCGCCATTAATAGTAAGTCCTGCCTGCGCTACCGTGCCTAGGCTCAAGGACATCATCGCAGCAAAAAGTTGCTGCTTGGTTAATGGTAGATATTTCATGTTTCCCCCGCTCATGTTCCCGCCGTACGCATATCTTATAAGATATGTTGTCTCGATGAGGTGATTACGTTCGATTCTAAGTGCTTTGTAGGTACTCGTACAAGGTTTTTGTACGGTTAGTGTATCATGATTTATATTTAAGTTTGATGTACGAAGTTGACATCATAGACTTTTTCCATCCGTGTTCAAACTTTATTACATTCCCTTATGCTTTGGAAAATCTTGCTTAACAGTATAGCAATATATAATATTTAATGGCATTTTGCAGTAGGTTGAGACGAAATAAGCGGCTTTTTTATCAATGGCTTATGAGATATGTGTCATTTTAGTCCGCAGCAATAAATCCCCATCTGCTTTATAACTGCGTTACACTACTGTTATGGTCGGTCGCAGATGCAGCCGATGTTAAACTGTCGTAAAGAGTAAAATTATGATTCGAGTATTGGTGGTGGATGACCACGATTTGGTACGTATGGGCATCAGCCGTATGCTGGCAGACAGCGACGAGATTGAAGTCGTTGGCGAGGCAGACAGTGGCGATATGGCCATCAAACTTGCCAAGCAGCTAAGCCCTGATGTGATACTTTTGGATGTGAACATGCCTAATATTGGTGGCCTTGAAGCGACCAAACGTCTCGTGCAGCTGGGACTGGGTATCAAGATTTTAGCGGTCAGCAGCATGGCAGCGCAGCCTTACCCGTCCATGCTATTAAAAGCAGGCGCAAACGGTTATATCACCAAAGGCACACCTCTTGATGAAATGATACGCGCCATTAAAAAACTCTATCAAGGCGGTCGTTATTTTAGCCAAGATGTCGCAGAACAGCTTGCTGAAGTGCTGTTGTCTGATAATGCAGGCTCGCCGTTTGATTTATTAAGCGATCGGGAAAAACAAGTCGCCATGATGGTTGTCAACTGCCAAAGCCCGCAGCAGATTGCCGACCAGCTGTTTGTTAGCGTTAAAACCATTAACACCTACCGTTACCGCATTTATGAAAAAGTAGGCGTCGATAGTGATGTCAAACTGACGCATATGGCCATTCGTCATGGCTTGATTCAGCCGTAAGTGGACGCGCGACTCAACCGTATAGGATGCGCTTTTTATGACACAGGCAACCTCGCCCACTGATAATACAGTAAGTAGTGATATGCAGCGCCCAGCCACCTTGCCACGACCCCAACTAAGAAAGCTGGGACTGATTTATAGCAGTTATCGCGTGGTAGCCAGTGCATTTTTGGTACTGATGGGCTATGTCAATGTCAAAGCGGACAGCAGCTTCTTGTTGCTGTCGCTTTTGCAGCAGACCGCATTGTCTTTTTATGTGCTCCTCAGCCTTATTTTGCTGGCGCTGTTTTTGGTGGTCGGTAAGCACCCATGGCGGCAACTGTCTTTTGGGCTGGCTCTCGATGTCATTATGCTAAGCCTGCTTTTGTATACTAATGGCGCGCCTGATTTACAACTGACCATGCTCTATATGGTGGTGGTCGCCGCCAGCTTCATGCTACTTAATGGCACACAGGCGCTGATTATTACGCTGCTGGCCATCATTTTGGTCATCTATCAGCAGTTTTTTTATGCTATTGCCAATAGCGTCAGTCTGACGGATTTGGGCGATGCACTGCTTATGTCAGCGAGCTTTTTGGCGGTGGGCTTTTTGAGCTGGTCAGTCTCGCAGCGGCTGGTGCATGTTGAGCATATGGCAACTCAGCACGCGCGTGAGGTTGAGCGCTTAAATACCATTAATCAAGAAGTCATTAGCCATATGCTAAATGGCGTGATGGTGGTTGAACAAGGGCGCGTGATGATGGCCAACACAGCCACTTATCAGCTGCTTGGTATCACTGAACAGCCGCCGCCTGAGGCCAGTACAGCGCCGCTTATCCGTAAGCGCTGGTATCAAAAATCAGTATTGATGGATGCTTTTAATCCATTAGCAGACTTCCAAGTGCAGCTACAAGCGCAGCACTCCAAATTATATAACAGACTGTTGGCTGCAGGGCAAAGCGGGCAGTCACGTGCCTTTATATATGAGCCACCGCACAGCACACTTGATACAGCTGCCAGCAAGCTTAGCGTGCAGCTGATTCCCTTAAAAAATCACAGCCAACTGATACTGTTCGAAGACCTACGCCGAGAGCAGGCCCAAGCCCAGCAATTGAAGCTTGCAGCGCTTGGACAACTGACCGCCAGTATCGCGCATGAAATTCGTAACCCCTTAGCCGCCATATCACAAGCCAGTCAGCTGCTTATAGAGGATGTAGACGAATATGTGACGCATGATGAGAGTGCAGACACACCATTTGCAATGGCAATGGCTGCCAATCGTGAGCTGTATCAGATGATTTTTAGCCAAACCAAACGGGTCAATCGCATTATTGAAGATGTACTTAATTTATCCAAGCAGCGACCGCCAAACCAGCAACAGATTGACTTGTCTTTATGGCTGCCTGAGTTTGTCAAAAACTATTTTGCCGAGCAAAACGTCACTCTTGATTGTAAAATGAGTCCCAGTGTACAGTTCGACGCGCATCAACTGGAGCAAATTTTAATTAATTTGATTAATAATGGCTTACGTTATAGCGGCTATAAAAACCATAGCTCTTGTGTGGATATAGCACTCTATTGTCAGAAGAATGATGTTATCATTGATATTTTGGATGATGGCGCAGGCGTATCTGCCGCAGATATAGAGCAGCTGTTTGATCCCTTTTTTACTACCGATAAGGCAGGCACGGGCTTGGGCTTATATTTATCTCAAGCGTTTTGTGAAGCCAATCACGCACGACTTGTGTACGTCGCAGAGCATGAAAAGACTTGCTTTCGCTTAATTATTCCCACATCTGGGCATCAAGTAGACATTCATACCTAAAGCGTAAACGGCGATATACAGCAGTAAATATGAACACAGACCATGTAAGAAAATGGTCATTTTGACGCTCAATATGAGGAAATTATGACAGCAAAAGCATTGGTGGTAGATGATGAGGTGGATTTATGCCGCTTGATGCAAATCACATTGACCAAGATGGGCATCAAAAGTGATGTTGCCTATACACTCACACAAGCCCGTGAATACTTGCAAGCGCAAACGTACGATTTTTGCTTAACGGATTTAAAGCTGCCTGATGGCTCAGGTTTGGAGCTGGTGCAGCAAATCAGCAAAAGCGGCAGCCGTACACCTGTAGCTGTGATTACCGCACACGGCAGTATGGACTTGGCTATTCAAGCCCTCAAGCTCGGCGCTTTTGATTTTGTCAATAAGCCGCTTGAGCTACCGCGTTTACGCCAGTTGGTAGAAAATGCGCTAAAGGTCGCCTCGCAGGTCGATGCTGAAAACATTGCTGATACCAAAACGCCTGAGCAGCAATTACTCGATGAGCGATTAATCGGCAGCTCAGAGGTCATGACCCAGTTAAAGGCCACTATTTTAAAGCTGGCTCGCTCCCAAGCGCCTGTATTTTTATCAGGTGGCTCAGGCACAGGTAAAGAAGTGGTGGCGCGCCTGATACATGATTTGAGTCCGCGCTGTGAGAATAGCTTTGTACCTGTCAACTGCGGCGCGATTCCCTCTGAGCTGATGGAATCTGAATTTTTTGGACACAAAAAAGGCAGCTTTACAGGCGCCGTAGCAGACAAACAAGGTCTGTTTCAACAAGCCAATGGCGGTACGCTATTTTTAGATGAAGTGGCGGATTTGCCACTTGCGATGCAGGTCAAACTGCTGCGTGCCATTCAAGAAAAGAGCGTGCGCGCTATTGGTGATACCCAAGAAGTGGCGGTCGATATCCGTATTTTGTCCGCCACACATAAAAATTTGGCAGAACTGGTGCAACAAGGCACATTTCGCCAAGACTTATACTATCGTATCAATGTGATTGAGCTGTCTTTGCCTGCGCTGCAAGCCAGACAAACGGATATTCCCGCCCTTGCCCAGCACTTTTTAGCACTCATTGCTACAGAGTGGCAGCTTGATCACCCCTTTGCCTTGACGTCCACTGCACTTGCTCGTTTACAGCAACATGAGTTTGCAGGCAATGTGCGTGAGCTGCGTAATATTTTGGAGCGCGCCATCACACTGGCCGAAACACCAGAAATTGATATTCAACACTTGGGACTGGCTACGCCTACAGTCATTGATGATACTGGTGACGCAGATATTAAAGCTGCATCATCTGCCAACGACATAACAGCATCCGCCACTAAAGAAAACGCCAAGCCGTCTGAAACCCACCATCAACCCACGACCCCTAAGACCGCAGCCACTGCCAATACCCATGTGTATCCCTATCGCACACACAATCAGCCCTATCCTTCTTCGATGTCTGCGTCCACCATCACGCCGCCGAAGTCTACGCCAACAGTAGGTCTAAATGACGCCGTGAAAAAAGAAGCACCACCGCAACCGCCAGTAGATACCTCTATAGCAGATGACAAAGACAATGAGCTGCCTGAGAATGGCTTAGAAGCTTACCTGCAAGCACAAGAAAAGCGTCTGATTGTCGCAGCACTCAAGCAAACCGATTGGAATAAAACACAAGCGGCTGAGCTGCTCGGTACGACATTTCGCTCGCTACGTTATCGCATGAAAAAACTGAATATCGATGATGAGCGCTATGAGGACTAGGGCGTATCATCATTTAGATAGCGAGACTTAGAATGAGATAAATCGTAGTCAAACAAGGAAAAAATTGCAGAGAATACAGATATATTCACAAGATTTTTGACGCTGTTTGGCAAGATTTAGCCAGTTTAAGACCGCTAAATTCTTGAATGAGCTCATTGATGATACGCCCTAAGCCTACTTGGTGACGTTGATATAAAGCAAAAACTGATGGTTATACAACGATAACTGTCGGTTTTTTAACGGTTTATTTTTTACTGCTGGCTTTATTGATATTACTTTTCCTTTGAGACAAAACGAACACCAGGCATTTGGGTTTGTTGCTGTAAAACCTCCAGCGCTTTGGCTTCCCATGTCCATTCATCACCAATCAAAGCAATATCAGGAGTCACACCAATATCATCAATTTTTTTGCCTGTCGCCGTCAGATAGTGCGCCACGGTCAGTTTTACCGCGTGGTCATCATCAAGTGGAATGACGGATTGTACCGAGCCTTTACCATAACTGACTTCGCCCACAATCGTTGCGCGCTTTTGCGTTTGTAAGCTGCTGGCAAGGACTTCTGCTGCTGATGCCGAATATCGGTTTTGTAATATCACGACAGGCAGCTGCTTTAACAAGGCACGGCCTTGGGTGGTTAATACTTTTAGTGGCGCTTTACGGCTCTCAACTTGTACCACATCGGTATCTTCCATGAACAAACTGGCGACTTGCACTGCAGCATCCAGTACGCCGCCTGGGTTATCACGCACATCGATAACAATCCCAGAAATGGGCGCGTTTAGCTGCGTGAGACCTTTTAAAATCTTATCGCGGCTATTGTTTTGAAAAGCAGGCAACCTCACCACAGCAATACCCTCTACCAGCTTGGTTTCAATGGTTTGCGGATGGCTGTTGTTTCGCTGCAAGGTGCTGGTATGCTTGCGGCGACCTGCGCGCGAGGTGACCACATCCACTTGCGTGCCTGCAATGCCTATCAGCATCTGCGTAATATCATTGTCTTGCTGGTCAGCATCGAGCTTTAGCTCATCAATTTGATGCAAGTAGTCGCCTGTTTTGATGCCTTGCTTGGCAGCAGAAGAATTTTTTAATACTTGGGTAATCACCCAGTAGCCTGCATTGTCATTATACTCAGCGCTAATCCCCACATCACCCACATCCCCTTGTGTAAAGGCGCGCAAGTTTTCGTACGCTTCGGCATCCAAAAATTCTGCGTGGGAATCTAGCTTGTGTAGCATACCGCTCATGGCATCGTTAAATAGCGACTCATCATTAACAGGCTCGACATACTCGCGGCGCACCAAATCTATGACCGACACAAACGTCTTGAGTGTTTCAGGCGAAATGGCATTTAGTGGGACATCAGCAACAGGATTGTCTGCCTCGTCATCAAGTGATACATCATTAAAAGTGTCATCGCTGGCCTCGACAGGATCGACGTCGACGGCGCTTAAGTCACGCTCAGCATCAATCCAATCATCATCGCTCATCCCTTCATCTATACCGTTATCAGCAGGTAGGGTATCGCCTTGTAAGCTGATCAGCTGAATGCCTTTGGTCGCGTCAGCTGCCGCATTGGCGGATAGAGGCAGTAAGAGGACGCCAAACAGTCCCAAAGCGCATAGAGGCTTTAAACGGCTAGACACAAATGCGCTGTCCGCTGATATTGTCTTTTTTCTACGGTTATCAATCGCTGCATGCATGGCAAAACTCAAAATAAATAAAAAAAGCATAGCATCAACCTGCCATGCCAATCTAGACCCATATTGCAAGCACTGTGTGAACGACTGCGACTATCCGCATCTTGCTCACGCGCTGTCCTTACTCATGCGCTTTATTGGCGCACAAAAAAGGAAAGGACACACTTGCCCTTTCCTTTGTCTTACACACTTATAGCGGACTGAACTAGCTGTACATGCGAATCAGCGTTATGCACTTTGCAGTAAGGTTTTGCCTGTCATTTCTTCAGGGATGGGTAAGTCCATCAATGCCAAAATGGTCGGGGCAACATCGCTTAGTTTACCACCATCACGTACGGTCACCGCGCGCTCACCAACATAAATGAGCGGCACAAGCTCAGTGGTGTGCTGGGTGTGCACTTGACCGCTTTCGTGGTCGTGCATCTGCTCACAGTTACCATGGTCAGCAGTAATCAGCATATCACCACCTGCGGCAATCACTGCCTCTTCAATACGTGCCACGCAGCCATCAAGCGCTTCGACCGCTTTTACTGCTGCATCAAAGACGCCTGTATGCCCGACCATATCGCCATTAGCGTAGTTAACGATCAACACATCATACTCGCCCGACTCAATCGCGGCGACCAGCTTATCCGTCACTTCAGGCGCGCTCATTTCAGGCTGCAAATCATAGGTCGCCACGTCAGGTGATGCGACCAATACGCGTGATTCGCCATCGTATTCGGCTTCACGACCGCCACTAAAGAAAAACGTCACATGCGCGTATTTTTCAGTTTCGGCGATACGTAGCTGGGTTTTGCCTTTGTTCTGCAGATACTCGCCCAGTGTGTTGGTGAGTGATGTCGGCAGATAAGCAATGCTGGTGTGCTCATTTTGCGCCAGCTCATCTGAATATTTGGTCATCATGACAAAGGCAGACAGCTTGGGCTGCTTATGACGGGCAAAGCCTGAGAACTCATGGTCAGGTAATACAAAGGCCTGTGACAACTCACGCGCACGGTCAGCACGGAAGTTCATAAAAATCAGCGCGTCATTGTCATCAATAGTAATTGGCGTCTCGCCATGCTCAATCACCGTGGTCGGTGCGACAAATTCATCCGTCTCACGCGCCTTGTATGCCGCTTGAATCGCGCCGTCTGCACGGGTGGCCACGCGCTCAGACTTGCCTTCGGTCAACAGCTCATAGGCTTGCTTTACACGATCCCAGCGATTGTCACGATCCATCGCGTAATAACGACCGATGATGCTGGCAATCTGCGTGTGTCCGTCATAATGGGCGTTTAATTGGTTTAAATGGTCGCGCAAACGGTTGATGTACTTGTCAGCCGACTTTGGCGGGGTGTCGCGACCGTCTAAAAAGCAATGGACAAAGACGTTCTTAGCACCATGTACCAACGCCATGTGACACATGCTCTCGATATGGTCTTGATGCGCGTGCACGCCGCCATCTGAGAGCAGACCCATGATATGCACATTGCCGCCTTTCTCATTTGCGGCAGTAATAGCATTTACTAGCGCTTCGTTTTTGTAAAACTCACGACTAGCAATCTGGCTCGAAATCAAGGTCGAGTCTTGATACAGCACGCGACCTGCGCCAAGGTTCATGTGCCCAACTTCTGAGTTACCAAACTGACCATCAGGCAAGCCCACATCTTCGCCAGAGCCCGAGATAAGACCATGCGGATATTTGGCATAAATACGGTCAAAATTGGGCGTATGGGCAGCGGCAATCGCATTGTCTTCGGTATCTTCACGATGACCGAAGCCATCTAGAATCATCAAAACGTGCGGAGTCTTTTTGGATGTGCTGTCGTTATTGTGCTCAGTTTCTGAGGTCTGCTGTTGCGTGCGCGTCATAGATTACCGCTCCTTGGGTGAATGAGTATCTATAGGACTAAAATAAGAGGGTTCAAGCCGACTATATTAACACATATCTGAAAATTGCCGAAAACAACACTTAACACAACCATTAAATAGCTGTCGTAAATCTGACTTGTAATCTATTAGACCATTGGTTAAAATGAATCTATTCTGAAGTGTTGGCTAGTAGATGTTTATTCCCTGAGCCGATAATCTTTAAAATGGATGCGCTACCTATTGTGTCAATGTGTATGCCTGCACCCTTGTGGTGTATCAGGAAACCTACCGACATGATGACGCATCCGCCCTGAACTTCACGGTTCATGGGTCACCATCTTACGGCGGCACTTCGGTTGTTATATTCCACAATAAGCTGGCACATATACCCGATTGGTTGATGCAAGCTTGCAAAAAGAGTCCCCATTGTCTTTGGCAATGGGGATTTTTTATGCGCGCAGATTTTGTATTATTAGGGCGTGTTGAACATTCGCAAGTAGGCACTGCTGATCGCTAAAATTGTTCCAGACAAGGCACAAAGCGACGATAATGCAGATGCCTTAGCGAGATTTGCAACGCAGTATGGGGCAGTTTTAGCATCAGCCCGCAGGGACAGGACTCTTTTTTGCCGCTTCATCGTTAAAAATAAACGCTTAGAGTGACTAAACTTATTATTTTTAACCTCGAATTGCCTAAAAAATAGTCGCTGTCAGTGCCATGGTCGAATGGTCAACACGCCCTAAGTCCATGAATTATAAAAGGACAATGAGTAATAGTGCTGCCACCGCAACGATACCCAATAAGATTTGATAACGCTGGATGCTCGATTGTTCTTGCTGACGCGTCATCATTAAGGCCTCGGCATGCTGCCACTCATTTACCAGTTCACTCGCCTCAACGTGTCCATTCGCCGCTGCTTTTTCAAGCCAGTATTTGCCCTGGCCGCTGTTCATAGCGACGCCGATACCTTGATAATACAAGTGACTGAGCAAGCGCTCGGCGCGGACATCGCCTTTTTCCGCCGCTTGTTTTACTAAATTAATGCCCGCTTCTTTGTTATTGTCCAATCCTTCGCCCAGCAGCTCGTACATCCCAAGGCGTAGCTGTGCGCCTGTATGCCCTGCATCGGCCGCATTTTTTAGCTTCAATAATGCCTGTTCACGCGCACTCAGATGGGTGTCTGAAAAATGTACCTCGGCGCGCGGTTTGTTTTGTTTGGCAATATGCTGCTCAAACTGGTTGAGGACTTTGCTGGCGTTTTGATAATCCTGCACGCCAGCGGTTTGCGGCACATCCATCGTATTTAAATCATTGAGCAGTTGTACAAAAGGCTGCGGCGTCGGCTTGATGGGCTTTGGCTTTGGTGGCGTTTCGACAACAGGGACAACAGATTCAGGCGCTGGCATCGCTGTTTCTGGTGGCATGTCTGGAGCTTGAGCTTGAGCTTGAGCTTGAGCTTGAGCTTGAGCTTGAGCTTGAGACAGACTAGCGCCGATGGCTTGGCGTTGTAAATAACCATTGACCGCTTGATACAACCCGCCCGCCACCGTGCCACCTATAGTCGCAGTAAAAGGACGGTCTATCGAGCCAAACAATCGCTGCCCAATCGGCTCTAACAAAAACAGCACTTGCCCTGCTTCATCTTCGTTCACCAGCGCCATTTGCTGATAAAAATCACTTGCCGATAAGGACAAAGACGGCTGACGCTCTTGTAGCGCTGCTTGCCCGTACCAATGCCACGGTGCACGCTTCGTCATTGCAAGCACCCGACCTGCATAAAACGCCAAAAACAACAAAAGATGACGACTCGGCGCATGCTGCAGGCGCGTCGCTTCACCCACATTAGTAGCACGCAACCAATCACGGCGCACTTGCGACAGCAGCACGTCCAAGCGCTGCAAACTGGCCAGCGACAAGTCAAGCTGACAGGCACGCACCTCATCTTCATAGGCCATACCGCCAGCTATCGGACGATGCGCAATCACATCATGCCAATAGGTCGCTGCTAGCTCATCCATAGGCGTCTTGGTCTGTACTACGTGATTCATACTTACTTATCACCTTATCTGTCTTTACTTTTTGGCGCGTCACTACTTATTCTATTTCTATCAATATTCATAGGATTGCTTTGTTATAACGGTTTTGCTGTGTCTTTACAATAGTGGACTAAACAGGCGAATCACATTATCCAGCAGACGTTTGCTGCTCGGACGATGCCGCCATGTTTCAAGGCGCAGATACTCACAGCTTTGCAAATATGATGCCTGACACGCCGCAATCTGCGCCACCATATCAGGCGTATAAATCGCCAAACTGACTTCCATGTTTAAATAAAAGCTGCGCATATCAATATTAACCGTACCAAACAGCGCATAATCGTAATCAACCACCACGGTTTTGGCGTGTAATAGGCCACCCTCAAAGCGCGCAATATGCACGCCTGCCTCGAGCAGCTCTTGATAGTACGCTTGTGACGCATGCTGCACCAAAAACGAATCGACCTTTTTGGGGATAATCAGTGTCACCTCGACGCCGCGCTTTGCCGCCGTACACAGCGCACCCGACAAGGCTTCATCGGGCACAAAATACGGCGTGGTGATACGAATGCGCTCATTGGCACGGTGCAAAATAGTCACCAGCGTGTTATAAATCACATGCGCAGTTACTTGCGGCGCTGAAGGAATCAGCTGCGCCAACACGTTGGATACCGCAGGCATTTGCGGCAGACTGCGCGGACACACAATCTCGTGCTGCGTATCCCTTATAGGTACCAGCTCGTGCTGCGCCTCTTCAATCAGTTGCACGCGACTACTGATATCATTAATAGTCGGACGCGACATATATAGCTTACGCGTATACGTGTTCATGCGATGGCTGAGCGCGCTTAAATTTTCATTGCTCTCCGCGCCGATATCCGTCACCACTACCTTTGCCATCGCGGTCGCCACACTGACAGGCGCATCGCTGACGCTGCGTATCATCACATCAATCCATTGCCCCACGTTTTTTTCTTGTTTAAAAAACCTAGGGTCAACCAAGTTAAAGCTGCCTGTATAGCCGATATATTCATCAACCACCACCAGCTTACGGTGATTGCGCAAATCTGAGCGCTTAAACAACGTCTTAAACAACCCCACTGGCAGCGACTGGTGCACGAACACGCCTGCCCGCTCTAATGCCTTATGCTGCTGACTGCCAAAAAAACTAAAGCTGCCCACACTGTCTGCCAAGATATGACATTCAACCCCGCGCTTGGCTGCTGTGATAAGCGACTCAACCACCTCAAGCACCCGACCTTTGGGATAAATGATGTAAAACTCCATCAAAATCCGACTTTGGGCATTATCAATATCTTCAATTAACGACTCAAATACTGCATCGGTCGACGCGAGCAAACGCATCTCTTGATTGCTCAGTACCCCAAAGCCCGTCCAAAGTGTACCAATCCGACTGACACCACGATATTCTGAATCAAGCAGCTCCTCGCCTTGATCAAACACCAAGCGCTCTCGCGCGGCCATATCGTTCATAAGCAGACGCGCCTGCGTCATACGCTCACGATAGCGGCGACCTATCGTCGGCTCCCCAACCAACAAATACGCAATCAGACCCACCAGCGGCAACGTATACAGAATCGCAATCCATGCGATGGCCACACCAATGTTGCGCTGAATACTTACAATACGCAGCGTCAATATCACCATCACTGTGATATGAAGTAGCAGACCCAGCCCTGCAAAGTCGATCCACGTCCATGACGCCAGATATTGCCCATTATCTAAAGCCGCGATAATCCCCTCCCAGCGCTGCCTATGTCCTAAAAGGTCTTTAGTATAGAAGCAATTGCCATACAGATAACAGCCATAAGCTGTAAAACTGCGTGACTGTGCATGTACCCTTAAAAAGACTTAAGCTTTTGTAAAAATAAAATCCATTAAAACAATATCTTATAAAAAACTTTAAAAAAAGGCTAAAATAACTGCAAAAAGTGTTTGACAGGGGTATGTAAATCTATATAATACACACCCACAGCAAGGGGCTAAACAAAACAAGCCTAGCTGGTTAAGTTAACATCGAGTGTGACAGCTGATGATAGCTTACTAAGAAAATCTCTTAAAGGTTTTCGCGATACATATAGTTATCGAGTTTTTAGAATTTACGAAAATGTAAATTCTCTTGCGCTCGGACGAAGCAGTGCTTCGCTATATCCTCGCTCAGGGTGATTAGCTCAGTTGGTAGAGCGTCTGCCTTACACGCAGAA
>NZ_JACDXT010000023.1 GCF_016464015.1 Psychrobacter sp. bablab_jr014 | reverse complement strand
GTTGGGGCTGATGCTAAAATTGCCCCATACTGCGTTACAAATCTCGCTAAGACATCTGCATTATCGTCGCTTTGCGCCTTGTCTGGAACAATTTTAGCGATCAGCAGTGCCTATTTGCGAATGTTCAACACGCCCTAATAAAAGATAGCAAATACCATAAATCTATGAAGTTTGCGCAGCGATTTTAATTTCGCTGCAAAAATTTGTTATAATCGCCCCCTTATTCCTATTACCTGATGAAAGCCTTGTTATGAAAGAATCCTTACGCTTGCGTTTAGACCAGATGGTAGACCGCTATGAAGAGGTCACCGCCTTATTATCTGACCCAGAGGTCATCAGCGATAGCAATAAGTTTCGCGAACTGTCGGTTGAGCACAGCGACTTGATGGACATCACCACCTTATGGCAAAACTACGTGCGCGCCGAGACTGACCAAGCGGACGCCGAAGCCATGCTCGCGGACAGTGACGATGCTGAAATGCGTGAGATGATGCAGGACGAAATTGACACCGCACGCGCTGCCATCGCCGAGATGGAAGAAGAACTGAACGTCATGATGCTGCCCAAAGACCCGAATGACAAAGTGCCTGCATTCTTAGAGATTCGCGCAGGTACGGGCGGGGACGAGGCAGCGATTTTCTCAGGTGATTTATTCCGCATGTACCAAAAGTACGCGCAAAATCAAGGCTGGCAAGTCGAAATCCTATCAGCAAGCGAAGGCGAGCATGGCGGCTATAAAGAAATCATCAGCCGCGTGTCAGGTAACAGCGTCTATGGTCGCCTAAAGTTCGAATCAGGCGCACACCGCGTCCAGCGCGTGCCTGAAACCGAGAGCCAAGGTCGCGTACACACCTCAGCTTGTACCGTTGCGGTCATGCCTGAAGTTGAGATTGACGACACTGTGACCATCAATCCTGCCGATATCCGTATGGATACGTTCCGCTCAAGTGGCGCGGGTGGTCAGCACGTCAATACCACCGACTCTGCGGTACGTCTGACGCACATCCCGACAGGCACTGTAGTGGAATGTCAGCAAGAGCGTAGCCAGCACAAAAACCGTGACAAAGCGATGAAGATGCTGATTTCTAAAATCCAGCAAGCCAAAGTACAAGCGCAGGTTGATGCGGCAGACTCTATTCGCCGTGACCTCGTTGGTAGTGGGGATCGCAGTGAGCGTATCCGCACCTACAACTTCCCGCAAGGGCGCATGACCGACCACCGTATTAACTTGACCTTGTACAAGCTTGACAGCATTATGGAAGGCGACTTGGACGAGATGCTGGACGCGCTACTGCGTGAGCACCAAGCCGACTTGATGGCAAGTATTGGCGGCGAGATGTAAGCCACTCTGATGGTAAGTGTCGATAAATAAATGATAAGATAATGGCGGGCGGCACTTTGGGTGCTGCCTACTTATTATTTTTTATGGCTTTTTACCGTTTTATCCGTGTTTACTTTCCATCACGGTCGCTGATAAGCGTACTATTGATTTGATTTTTCTGTTTTTTATTCACCTTTTTACCTAATAATATTGAGAGTATTATGTCAAAGCAAAGCAACCAAGACCAAACCCAAGCGCCAGAAGACACCAATGAGCTGATCGCGCAACTCCAAGCCAAGCTAGATGATATCACTGCCTCAGGTAAACAGCCGTACCCAAACACCTTTAAACGCACCCATTATGCAAAAGATTTACAAGACGCGTTTGATGGCGTATCAAAACAAGAAATCGAAGAAAAAGCTGCCAATGGCGAAAAAACGCAGGTCAGTATCGCAGGTCGTGTGATGCTGAACCGTGGCTCATTTTTAGTCATTCAAGACATGACAGGTCGCATTCAGTTGTACGTGGCGCGTAAAGAGCTGGACGACGAGACCCGTGCCTTGATTAAAGGGCTGGACTTGGGCGATATCGTTGGCGTATCAGGCTACATCGGTCGCTCAGGCAAAGGCGACTTGTACGTACATATCGAAGAGATTAGTCTGTTGACCAAATCACTGCGCCCCATGCCAAACAAATTCCACGGCTTGGCAGATGTCGAAGCGCGCTATCGTAATCGCCATCTTGATTTGATGACCAATGAGACCACGCGTGATACCTTTGTGGTGCGCAGTCAGGTGATTAGCGGCATTCGTCAGTTTATGCTGAATGAGCGCTTTATGGAAGTCGAAACGCCGATGATGCACCCGATTCCAGGTGGTGCCGTAGCGCGTCCGTTTGAGACGCATCACAACGCGCTTGATATGCCACTATATCTGCGTATCGCACCAGAGCTGTACCTCAAGCGCTTGGTGGTCGGCGGTTTTGAGCGCGTTTTTGAGATTAACCGCAGCTTCCGTAACGAAGGCGTGTCTACCCGTCACAATCCCGAATTTACCATGATTGAGTTTTATCAGGCATACGCGGATTATCATGACTTGATGGACTTGACCGAGCGTCTGTTTAGCCAGTTATCAACCGATATTTTGGGCACAACAGAGATTACTTATCAAGGCGAAAACATCAGCCTAAAAGCCCCATTTGCGCGTCTGTCTATGACCGATGCCATCGCTCAATATGCCGAAGGCTTTGACATGGCGCGTGTCAATGAGCGCGAATACTTGGCAGATTACGTGGCAAACACGCTCAAGCAGCAGGTTAAAGAAGGCTTTGGTATTGGCAAATTGCAGACCATTATCTTTGAAGAGACCGCTGAGCATCAATTGCGTCAGCCGACCTTTATCACTCAGTATCCTGCCGAGACCTCACCGCTCGCGCGTCGTAACGATGAGAATCCTGAGATTACCGACCGCTTTGAGCTGTTCGTGGGTGGGCGCGAGTTGGCAAACGGCTTTAGCGAGCTGAACGACCCTGCCGACCAAGCTGAGCGCTTCCGTGGTCAGGTCGCCGAAAAAGACGCGGGCGATGATGAAGCCATGCACTTTGATGAAGAGTATATCGAAGCCTTGTCTTACGGCTTACCACCGACTGCTGGTGAAGGTATTGGTATCGACCGTCTGGTCATGCTGTTGACCGACTCGGCAAGCATCCGCGATGTGATTTTATTCCCGCACATGCGCCGTAAGTAAGGATTGATGCACGCTGTATTGCCTTATAAATACAGCGTTCCGTTGAGCTTACGCTTATTCGCTCCTTATTCGCTTATCACAAGAAGCCAGACGTTCGTGCTGGCTTTTTGCTATAATCAGCAGACTAAATTATTTGGCATACTGGATGGATATGACGCAGCAATATCAAGTCTTAGCCCGCAAATATCGCCCCAAAAACTTTCACGAGTTGATTGGGCAAACGCACGTCTCACAGGCGCTGATTAATGCCATTGATTATGGACGCTTGCACCATGCGTATTTGTTTACAGGGACGCGCGGTGTGGGTAAGACCACCATTGCGCGTATCTTAGCGAAATGCCTAAACTGTGACACGGGCGTGACCAGTACGCCATGTGGGGTGTGTGAGCATTGTATGGCGATTGACCAAGGTCGCTTTATTGACTTAATTGAGATTGATGCTGCCTCGCGCACTAAGGTTGAAGACACGCGCGAACTGCTGGATAATGTGCCGTACGCACCGACCCAAGGGCGCTACAAGGTATACTTGATTGACGAAGTGCACATGCTCTCGACGCACAGCTTTAACGCGTTGCTAAAAACGCTCGAAGAGCCGCCTGAGCACGTGAAGTTTTTGCTGGCGACCACCGACCCGCAAAAGCTGCCGATTACCATCATTTCACGCTGTTTACAGTTCGTACTGCGTCCTTTGCCGCAAGCGCTGCTGAGTGAGCATTTGGCAGATATCTTGACCAAAGAGCAGATTGATTACACCCAGCCTGCGTTATGGCAGCTGGCAAACGCCGCCAAAGGCTCGGTGCGTGATGCCTTGTCTTTAACCGATCAAGCCATTGCCTTTGGGCAGGGCGCGCTCGATGATGCTACGGTCAATGCCATGCTTGGCTTGATTGACGCTGCTGATTTGGTCAGTTTGTTGACCGATATTTATAATGATGATAAGCCTGCGGTTGCCGCACATATCGAGCAGATGCGTATGCAAATGGTTGATGCCGCGAGTATGTTTGATGGGCTGGCAGAGCTGCTGCATCAGCTGGCTTTGATGCAGGTATTGCCGCAAGTATCGCTCAATGTGAATGAACAGCAAGCCCAGCACATTCAGACGCTCGCGCAGCATATCAGCGCGGATGTGTTGCAGCTGTATTATGAAATCGTGGTACAAGCGCGTGAGGGCATGAAGCTTGCCAATACGCCGATGCAGGCTTTAGAGATGTGTTTGCTGCGTTTACTTGCTTTTCGTCCGTTACCCGCCGATGCCATGCTAAGCGGCGCACAAAATCCACCCAATACCGCGTCTTATGATGGCAGCAGCACGGATAATTCTACTCGAAATTTTGAGGCAAATAACGACAGTTTTGACCACACTGATTATGCGAGTACGCTACAAAGCCAAGAGTTATCACCATTAGAAGCGCCGCCAATTCCTGAGCCGCAAAACGTTGCCGAACCAATTGCCGAACCAATTGCCGAACCAATTGCCGAACCAATTGCCGAACCAATTGCCGAACCAATTGCCGAACCAATTGCCGAACCAATTGCCGAACCAATTGCC
>NZ_JACDXT010000022.1 GCF_016464015.1 Psychrobacter sp. bablab_jr014 | reverse complement strand
GTTGGGGCTGATGCTAAAATTGCCCCATACTGCGTTACAAATCTCGCTAAGACATCTGCATTATCGTCGCTTTGCGCCTTGTCTGGAACAATTTTAGCGATCAGCAGTGCCTATTTGCGAATGTTCAACACGCCCTAATAACAATACATCATAACAATCATTTTCAGACCAGTGATAGGACTGCTTTATGCGCAATACGTTAGTAAACTTGGTGGGCAAAACAGCAAAAAAAGGCAAGACGTATGCTTATAGCGCGCTACAGCCAGAGCGCTATTTGGCAGGACTAAAAAAGCAGCAAGCAGGCAAAAATAAAACGGTACTCATTACAGGCGCAAGTTCAGGTATCGGCGAAAACATGGCGCGTGTGTTTGCCAGTCTGGGTTATAACCTTGCGATTTGCGCACGTCGCGAGTCTCGTTTAGAGCAGTTAAAGGGCGACTTAAGCGCTCAGTATCCCGATATCCGTATTGAATATCGTACATTGGATGTGGCGGATTACGATGCAGTGTTTGAGGTTTTTCAGGCGTTTAATGAAGACTTTGGTTCGATTGAAAAAGTCGTGGTCAATGCAGGGGTGGGCGAGAGTCGCCGTATTGGTAAAGGGCGTTTTGAGACCAATCGCCGTACAGCCGAGATTAATTTTGTAGCGGCATTGGCACAATGCGAAGCTGCAATGCAGATTTTTCGTGCACAAAACAGCGGGCAGTTGGTAGTGATATCGAGCATGTCAGCGATGCGCGGGTTGCCGCGTCACATGACAACTTACGGCGCGTGTAAGGCAGGTTTGGCCTATTTGGCAGAAGGTATCCGCGCGGATATGATTTTGACCAACCTACCGATTAAAGTCAGTACCATTTATCCTGGCTATATCCGTACTGAAATCAATACCAATGCCAAGCCACTGCCATTTGAAGTTGATGCCGATACGGGCTCAAGAGCGATTGTCGCGGCGATTGAGGCAGAGGTAGATGAGGCGTGCGTGCCAAGTGTACCGTGGTCATTGGTGGGTCAGATGATGAAGCACTTGCCACTACCACTGGTAAATAAAATCAGCTAGCAGGTGCATGTAACGCATAAATAGACTGCTTTTGTTAATCATAAAAAAAGTGGATAGATAGAAAAACCTGACTTTGTTCAGGTTTTTTATTGTTTTTTTTTAAATAAAAAGCAGCTTATTTGTATCTGAAAACACGCTGTATCGCTGTGCGTTTGTTACTGTTTTGCAATCATAGCCTGATTTTTACGCAATAAGCGGTTTTTATGAGCATATCAACGTGCTGCGCTGATGACCCTTGTCTACAAACACCGTATAATAGACTGATTTTCTTATCCTTATCATCCGCCATATGGTGCGGAGTTTATTTTTTATTTATAGATGTGATATGGGCGCGCACCAATTTAAATGCGGTTCTGATACTTGGTTGAGATATATTCACGATAAGAACAGCAGTCGCCTATAAAAGAGCTTGGGAGTAAGCGGTATGAGTACAGTCAATCATCAGTGGAAAAAGTGGCAGCAGCTGGCAGGTATTACAGTAATGTGTGGTCTAGCGGTCGCAGGCTGTAACCGCTCAGAGGATAAACCTGAAGAGACGGCTGAAGAAGCCCCTGTGGTGGTCGAAGAGCCACAAGCGCCACTGATTGAATGTAATGATCCGATGATTGAAGATCGCCTAAAAAGTGCGCTTGAAAATGGCCTTAACCAGCAGGCACAGCGTGCTCTAGCAGATTATGCTGACCGTGCAGATATCAGCGTAGATAGTAATGCGCTGAGCACCAAAAGTAACCGCGTAATGATTGACATCAACCATGCCACTATGTTGTCAGACGCAAGCGATAGCAACACCACTACTTGTCGTGCCAGTGTTAGTATGACCCTATCTAGCGAAGACTTGTACCAAGCGAGTACATTTGGTGCGGCGAACAATCTGCCAAACTTGCCAAATCGCTTAGCAGAACAAAATATCAGCATCAATAACAACATGTTGATAGATGACGCCTTTACCTATGTGGTGGGTATGCAAAGCGGACAGCTACAGATGCGTATCGCAGGTCGTCCAGTCATCGTGAACAGCGTGGCCGATATCCTTGCGAGTGCGGTGGTTAAAGAGCGTATCGATGAGCTAAATGCTGAGCGTCAGGCAGCAGAGGCGACGCGCCGCAATGAACGCCGCGCTGATCAAGTCCAGCAAACCCCAACGCCACCACGTGTGGAGCCACTAGAGCCTATCGAGCCAACATCCGCGCCTGAACCAAGCAGCACAAATAGCGGTAATAGCAGTAATAACAGCAGCGCAAGTAATAGCAATGCAAACAGCAGCAATACCAGCAGCGCAAATAACAATAATGGCAACAAACCTGCACTGAGCCAAGTGCCAACGGACAAGCAAACCGAAATGGTCATTACTTATGACAATGAAGCCACGTACTAATCACTATCATGGTTAAGTGAGTTGACGCCTCACGTCTTTAATAAAATAAAACGCCCAGTAGGCTTGCTTGCTGGGCGTTTTGCTATTCGCGCTATTCGATAACGGGTTAGTCTGTTTCGTTAAATTCTGCTAAAACGGAAGCATTCCATAATACCTCTGTATGATCTGTATCAGTACAAAAGCGCGCTGCCACAAACAGCCAATCGGACAAGCGATTGATAAAGCTAAGCGCCGTCTGGCGAATGGCGTCATGACGCTCGGCGTGTAGAGCGACGGCTTGACGTTCAGCACGGCGGCAGACACTACGCGCAATGTGTAATTGGCTAACGAGCGCTGAGCCTGTTGGTAGGATAAAGTCTTTTAAAGGCGGTAAGGTGCTGTTTAAGCGGTCAATCTGCGTCTCTAGCCATGTGATGTGTTTGTCATTGACACCTTGGTATTCGGGCATGGCCAGCTCGCCGCCTAGGTTGAACAGCAAGTGCTGAATGATGGTTAAGGTGTGCATCAAATCATGGTTGGTCGTCTCGTCATGGTGCGTAGGCGCTTTGGTTAATAAAGTGCGCACCATACCAAGATGGGAGTTTAGCTCGTCAATATCACCCATGGTATTAAAGAGCGCATCGGCTTTACTGAGGCGCGAGCCATCTGCCATCCCTGTCGTGCCATCGTCGCCTGTACGTGTGTATATCTTGCTTAAGCGATTGCCCATAACTGTCCTTGCTTATAAATTTGAGTATTTGTGCGTCATTGTAGTATTTTATGCCCAAGTTCGCTAAGATAATCGGCGACTTGTTTGGCGGTCGCTGTTTTATAGTAAAACCTAAGTAAAACTGATATGGCATCAGAAACACGCTCGATTAAATGCTATTTCCCTCGCTTTCTGTGACTTCGTCTCCAGAGGCTGCGAAAAATAGCCTTTAATCTCGCTGTATCATTTCTAAGTTGACTTAACTATATCTTAGCTGAGCGCTGGCAAGGACTTTTTTGGCTTTACTTTGATTTTTACCAAAAGGCGATACCTTTATGACCACATCTCTTGCCGATGCTGCCAAGCAGCTCGCTATCTACGACTCATTGACTGGACAAAAACGTCAGTTTCAGCCGCTTGTTGCTGGGCAAGTGGGTATGTATGTCTGCGGCATGACGGTGTATGACTATTGTCATATTGGTCATGCGCGTGTAATGGTCGCCTTTGATATGGCGGTGCGCTGGATGCGTACGCTCGGCTATGACGTTAACTATGTGCGCAACATCACTGACATTGATGACAAAATTATCGCCCGCGCCGCAGAGAATAACGAAGACATCAGCAGCCTAACCGAGCGCTTTATCGAGGCGATGCATGAGGACGCCGCAAGACTTGGCTGTGAGCGCCCGAATGCTGAGCCACGCGCCACTGACCATATCGATGATATGCAGTCGATGATTCAAAACTTAGTAGACAATGACTACGCCTATAGCGCGGATAATGGCGATGTGTATTACGCGGTCGACAGTTTTGCCAATTATGGCAAGCTCTCAAAGCGCAACCTTGATGAGATGCAGGCAGGCTCACGCGTCGATGTGGACAATGACAAGCGCAATGCCTTTGATTTTGTGCTATGGAAAGCAGCAAAGCCAAACGAGCCGCATTGGGCATCACCGTGGGGTAAAGGGCGTCCTGGCTGGCATATCGAATGCTCGGCGATGTCGACTAAGTGCCTTGGACACACCTTTGATATTCATGGCGGCGGGCATGATCTGCAATTTCCGCATCATGAAAATGAGATTGCCCAATCTGAAGCCAGCACAGGCTGTGAGTATGCGCGCAACTGGATGCACGTGGGCTTTATCAATGTCGATGGCGAAAAAATGTCCAAGTCACTTGGCAACTTTTTTACCATTCGCGATGTGATGCAGCAGTATCTGCCTGAGACCATCCGCTTTTTCTTATTGTCCAGCCATTACCGCAGTCAGGTCAACTTCTCGGACAGTGCCTTGACCGAAGCGCACAATAGCCTAAGTCGTCTGTATCATGCACTTAAAATCGTTGAGCAGCAAGACAGCGACATTGTCATTGACGATGCGATTATTGCTGAAGCGTATGCCAGTGAAGCAGGTCAGCAATTTATCAGCGCGATGAATGATGACTTTAATAGCGCGGCGGCAATCAGTGTGTTGTTCGGCTTATCACGCGAGGTTAATCGCGGTATTAAGGCTGATGATATCGACAGCGCCCGCAAGGCTGCAAGCCACCTCAAAGCCTTGGCAGGCGCGTTAAATCTATTGCAGCAGCCTGTGGCGCAGTTTTTACAAGCGGTGGTCGGTGAGGATAAATCAGATGGCTTGAGTGACAGTGCCATTGATGACTTTATTGCTGAACGCGCCACTGCGAAAAAGGACAAAAACTTTGCGCGCGCAGACGAGATTCGTGAGCTGCTCAAAGAAGCAGGCATTGAGCTTGAAGACAGCCGTAGCGGCACCACATGGCGACGGGCGTAAGACCATATAGGTCACAGCCAGCGCGCTTGAATAAAGCTGCACTACCAACAACATATCAACAAAAAGAGCCTGCGATTGCAGGCTTTTTTTTGTACAGTGAGTACATTGTATTATTTCGTGACTTAGAGTAGATGTTATGCCTTTTTTTTCTTGCCACCAAAGCCCATCTACTGGATTATCTTTTATCAGAAAAGTATTGAGCGCTTGTGTCGTTGCCTCGGCGGTAACATTGGCATATGCCGCACCCGAAGATTCAGCCAGACAAGATACCAAGACCACACAAACGGCCGCGCCCGACAGTTTTACCGCTTATGCTGAGCAAAAGCTGCAAGAGATCGACAAGGCGTTAGATAACCCTGCCGACATCAAACAAGAAATCCTAAACCCTGTCAATAATGCTGCGCAGCAAGCAGGATATCTGCAAGGTGACACAGGGCTAAAGGGGGACTTTAATGAAAGCTATTATGAATTAGAGATGTTAAATAAAGGGCTGCCAGAGCTGCCAGAGCCGCCCAATTTAGCAACCCCGTTATCCACCTTAGAGTTTTTTCAGTCGGCAATGGTACAAAAGCGTTATGACTTAGCCGCCTATGCGCTCAATTTAAACCTGCTTGATGAAAGATTACAGCGTAATCGAGCGCTAGAGCTGACTAAGCGTTTGGATTTTTTATTAACCAAAAAAAAGCTCTATAACTTTGATGATATGCCTGATCGCTCCGATGGTTTGATTGAACCGCCGATTGGCGATACCAGTAGCGTGATGGGTGTGCCAAGACGCTCAATAAAGCTTGGCTACATTGATTATCGTGATCGCCGCTTGCCTATTTACTTGGAGCGGGTGCGCGTTGATGATGCGCAGCCTGTATGGGTATTTTCGGCACAAACTGTTGAAAATATCGATATCTTATATGAGCAATACCATCCTGCACAGTTTGAACGCTATCTACCCGATTGGATGGAGCTGCGTTTTTTTGGCATTGCGGTGTGGGAGTTCATCGCCTTACTGGTGTTTATCAGCTTGACGTTAGGGATTGGTTGGATACTTAGTAAAGGTGCAACCAAGCTGTTAAATTGGTATGTCATCGATGAAGAAAATACCTATCACGTACAGGGGCGTAAGGGTATTGTTGATTTATTGAGTAAATTAACCGTACCGCTGACCTTTACGATTAGTGCGTCTTTGGTATTCACGCTGGTCTCAGGCGGTTTTCCGTATATAGATGCAATGGCGTCTTCCTTACGTCCGATTGTGTGGATTGCTTTGGTCGTCAGTGCAATATGGCTGGGCGTCCGCGCGATTAACTTTTTTGCCAACCGCTACCAAGATTTGCAGATTGATATCTTAGGCTCAGAAAACTTTGATAAAGAGCGCCGCCGCCGTACCTATGTGTCGGTTTTTCGGCGGATATTTATCTTTGTCATGATACTGGGTGGGTTTTGGGTTGGACTCAGTGAATTTACCAATATTGAAGGGCTGGGCAAGACGCTTTTAACCTCGGCGGGGATTGCAGGGGCAGTGATTGGTATCGCAGCGCAGCCGATTTTAGGCAATATTATCGCAGGTATGCAGGTCGCTATTACGCAGCCTGTGCGTATTGGGGATAGTGTGATTTTGGATGGCAACTTTAGCACCATCGAGGATTTGCGCTACACCTATGCGGTACTTAAGACGTGGGATGAGCGGCGTCTGATTGTGCCGATGCGTAATTTTAGTACCGATGTGATTGAAAACTGGTCACATACAGAGGCACACCAAACCTGTCCTGTGTTTTTATACGTCGATTATGGCGCAGACATTGAGGTCATTCGCCAAAAATTCATTGAAGTCACCAAGAGCAGTGAATTGTGGGATGGCAAGACGGAACCTGAAGTATACGTGGTCGAAGTGACCGAGCGCACCATCAAGCTGCGTGGCGCGGTATCAGGTATTGGCCCTATTGAGGGCTGGACGCTCTCTTGTAATGTGCGTGAGGCGATGCTCAGCTATCTGTTCCGTGAACAAAATGCCTATCTGCCTATGGAACGTATCAGCTTAACCCGCGAAAAGAAGCCTGATGATGAGGATTATCATGATAATAGCGTTATCTTGGACAAATAATCTGACAAATTTAATGTGTCAGCACAGGGCTTATTTGTTATAATGTGGCGTTATTTTTATAGGATAACTGAGCAAAGACAGTTTGCACGCATAAAGAGGACTGTAATAGGTCTGCTGCTGTAATATGTCTTGATGAAGCCATTCACCACGCTTGGTTCCTGCCCACCAAAATAACCACCGCTAGGGGTATGTATGTTGCGAATTGTCGATGACGCGTTTACTTTCGATGACGTTTTATTGTTACCAGCTTATTCTGAAGTGTTGCCAAAGACGGCAGACCTCACGACACGTTTGACGAAAGATATCTCGCTAAACTTGCCACTTATTTCAGCGGCAATGGATACGGTCACAGAGTCTGAAATGGCCATTACCATGGCACAACTGGGTGGTATGGGTATTTTACATAAGAACATGGATATCGAGCAACAAGCGCGCCAAGTTCGCCGTGTGAAAAAATTTGAAGCAGGCACGGTTGTTGACCCAATCACGGTTACGCCAGAGACGACTATCGGTGAGTTGATTCAGTTGACCAAGGCCAATAATATCTCAGGCGTGCCTGTAGTGACGCCAGGCACCAATCATGTGGTCGGTATCGTGACGCATCGCGACTGGCGCTTTGAGACCAATCTGTCTCAGCCTGTCAGCAACATCATGACGCCAAAAGACCAGCTGGTTACCGTACAAGAAGGCGAGAGTAACGAAAACATCAAGCGCCTATTGCACGAGCATCGCATCGAAAAAGTTGTGGTCGTCAGCGACGACTTTAGCTTACGTGGTCTGATTACTGTCAATGACTTTGCGAAAGCAGAAAATAACCCAAATGCCTGTAAGGATGCCAAAGGCCGTCTACGCGTTGGCGCTGCGGTAGGTACGGGCGCAGACACCCAAGCTCGCGTTGAAGCGTTGGTTGCGGCGGATGTTGATGTTATCGTGGTTGATACCGCGCACGGTCATTCTCGCGGCGTGATTGAAAAAGTCTCTTGGGTGAAGAAAAACTTCCCGCATATCCAAGTTATCGGTGGCAACATTGCAACAGGCGATGCCGCAAAAGCGTTACGTGATGCTGGCGCAGATGCTGTAAAAGTAGGTATCGGCCCTGGCTCTATCTGTACCACACGTATCATCGCAGGTATCGGTGTGCCACAAATCTCAGCCATCGACAGCGTGGCCAGCGCGCTACAAGATACCATCCCATTAATCGCTGATGGTGGTATCCGCTTCTCAGGCGATATGGCAAAAGCCATTGCCGCAGGCGCCTCATGCATCATGGTTGGTTCACTGATGGCAGGTACAGAAGAAGCCCCAGGTGAAGTGGAGTTGTTCCAAGGTCGCTACTACAAAGCGTATCGCGGCATGGGTAGCCTTGGCGCAATGTCAGGTCAAAACGGCTCATCTGACCGTTATTTCCAAGACGCCAAAGACGGTGTTGAAAAATTAGTACCAGAAGGTATTGAAGGCCGTGTACCGTATAAAGGCCCTGTTGCAGGTATCGTCAACCAGTTGGTTGGTGGCTTACGCTCATCAATGGGTTATACGGGCTGTGCCACTGTTGAAGAAATGCGCACCAAGCCGCAGTTCATTAAAGTAACGTCAGCAGGTATGAAAGAGTCACACGTACACGACGTGCAAATCACTAAAGAAGCGCCAAACTACCGCGTGAACTAAGGGTTAGGGCGTGTGCCTAATTTAAACGTTTATGACTAAATGGGCTAAAAATGGCTAAATCTTTGGCAAACGGTGTCAAATAGCTGGTCAATATCTTGATATTGCCTGTGCTATTTTCCTTGTTTGCCTTTGATTTACCTCATTTTTATCACCATTTTTAAAATAGGCACACGCCCGAGTGACAATTTGTCTATAAAATAGCCAACAATGCAGGTTCATTGTTGGCTTTTTTTTTGTACAATACGCTATGGCATTATTCAGCGCCAGACGAATAACGATAAAGACGGACAAGCGTGTCCGCGATTGATGGTTTTTATAAAAAAGGAGTGTTTACGATGAGTTATTTTGGTACCGACGGTATTCGCGGTAAATTTGGTCAAGCACCAATCAGCCCTGATTTTATTTTAAAGTTAGGCTATGTGACAGGCCGTGTACTCATTGAAAACAATCAAAAATCTACCCGCAAGCCCAGTGTCGTTATTGGTAAAGACACACGTCTGTCAGGCTATGTGATTGAAGCGGCGCTGCAAGCTGGATTTAACGCGGCGGGCGTTGATGTGCATATGCTTGGGCCATTACCAACACCTGCTATTGCTCATTTGACCCGCAGTTTTCATGCAGATGCTGGCGTGGTTATCTCAGCCTCGCACAATCCTTATTATGACAATGGCGTAAAATTCTTCTCTGCTGAAGGCAAAAAGCTGAGCGATGAGATGCAAAATGCCATTAATGATAAGCTTGATGACATCATGAGCGCGGATAGCGATGCGGTTATTATGCCCATTATTGACCCTGCTGAACTGGGTAAAAACCATCGCACCGCCGATGCCAAAGGGCGCTATATTGAGTTTTGTAAGGGCAGCTTTCCCTATCAGTATGACTTAAGTCATTTAACCGTCGTTGTCGACTGTGCCAATGGCGCAGGCTATAGTGTTGCGCCGCGTGTATTGCGTGAACTTGGCGCAACGGTTATTGCGATTCATAATCAGCCAGACGGTATTAATATCAATGCTGATTGTGGTTCTACGCATCCTGAATCTCTACAACAAGCAGTCGTTGAGCACAATGCCGATGTGGGTATTGCGTTAGATGGTGATGGTGACCGCATTATTATGGTGGATGAGCTGGGTCAGTTGGTTGATGGCGATGGCATCCTATACATTCTTGCGACCAAAGGCGCGAACAAAGCGGCTGGCGTGGTAGGCACACTGATGAGTAATATGGGACTGGAGCTGGCGCTACAGCGTGAAGGTATTGCCTTTAAACGTGCCAAAGTTGGCGATCGTTATGTGATGCAAGACTTAGAAAAAGAGGGCTGGATATTGGGCGGTGAGCCGTCAGGACACATTCTTTGCTTGGACAAAAGTCGCACAGGCGACGCCATCATCGCGGGGTTACAAGTGCTTGCGATTATGCAGGCTTCGGGTAAGGCGCTCAGTGAGCTTACCGAAGGCTTCGACGTGTTGCCGCAAAAACTGGTCAATGTGCGTCTAGCTCAGATGCAAGACCCGTATGATAATGACGAGTTGGTCGCCGCCTTTGATAAAGCCCGCGTCAGTCTGGTCGGTCGCGGTCGTTTACTGATTCGTAAGTCAGGTACTGAGCCGATGATTCGTGTCATGGTTGAGTCAGATGACGAGATTGAATGCGATGTGCTCGCTAATGAGCTGGCGGACAAAATTAAAGCTGTATTGGCGTAATTATCGTGAATGGTGAATGCTTGAGCACTTGTTGCCAAGCATTTTTATAAAACAAAAAAGCGTACGCGTATAAAAGGAGCGGTGATGAGTTTGGATTTTACTGAGCAACGAATGTCATACGAAAAAGGCAGCCTTGAGCAGCAGTCTGTGCCTGAGTCGCCGTTTGCTCTGTTTGGGCAATGGATGAATGAAGCGGTCGCACAAAAAGTGCCTGAGCCGTATGCTATGAGCCTTGCCACCTGCGGCGCTGACAATCAGCCGAGCGTACGTATTGTACTGATGCGTGAGCTGACGGACGCAGGCGTGGTGTTTTATACCAATTATGAAAGCGACAAAGGTCAAGACGTCGCCGCCAATCCACACGCAGAAGTGTTGTTTTTTTGGCATCAATTAGAGCGTCAAGTGCGTATTAGCGGCCATATCCGAAAAATTGACGTACAAAAGTCTGCTAATTACTTTCATAAGCGTCCGCATGACAGCCAAGTTGGCGCATGGGTTAGCGAGCCACAAAGTGGCGTGGTGGAGAGCCGCGAGGTGATGGAAGCGCGTTTTGCAGAGCTACAAGCGCAATATCCTGAAGGCAGCGAAGTGCCCGCGCCTGAATTCTGGGGTGGTTACGAGATTGTTGCGACGCGTATTGAGTTTTGGCAAGGTCGCGCCAATCGCATGCATGACCGCATTGTCTACACCAAAGACGATGCGCAGGGCGACTGGCAAACGGCGCGCTTGTTGCCTTAGTTTTTAAGCGCTTAATAGATATCAATAAAAACCCACGGTACAAGCACTCAGCCTGTACCGTGGGTTTTTTTATGTCAAGCCATAGACTTATTTGGCGCGGGTATCCACACTGGCGGCAACCGACATCCCAGGTCGCATTTGTTCTAGCTGCGGCTGATTGGGATCAAGGTCGATACGCACAGGAATACGCTGGGTAATCTTAATATAGTTGCCCGTCGCAGGGTTGCTCGCACCAGCACTAAATTCGCTGCCTGTTGCAGGCGAAATATTGCTGATATGACCCGTAAATTCTGTACCACCAATGGCGTCTACGCGGATAGTGGCTGGCATGCCGATACGCATATCACTCACTTGCGTTTCTTTAAAGTTGGCAATGACCCACACACCTTTGGGCACAATATACATCAGTTGCGTGCCTGCGTTGACGAACTGACCTGCTTTGACGCTGACTTGGCTGAGCTGGCCTGATTCAGGCGCAGTAATCACGGTATTGTCTAAATTGATTTGCGCTTGCTTGGCAGCTGCTTCGGCATTTTTAATGTTGGCATCTAGTGACGCACGGCTACCACGTGTTTTGTCTTTGGCTTCACGCGCAGCTTGTAGATTGGCTTCGGCTTGTTGCACGGCAGCACGTGCCTTAGCGAGCTGTGCTTTGGTATGTGCTACTTCCGCTTTAGATACCGCGCCGATAGCGTCTAAACCTTCGTAGCGCTTAACATCTTCTGCCGCGCTTTGGACGCTCACTTGCGCGCTATATAAGTCGGCTTGACGTGCTTCAATCTGGGCACGGCTCGATTCAGTGTCTTGCTCATTGGATGAACGGTTGGTGGTCGCGACGTCAATATTGGCTTCGGCCTGTTCAAGCTGCTGAGTAAAGGTACGGTCATCAATTTTGACCAGTACGTCGCCTGCGTTGACGGTATCAAAGTCTTGTACCATGACGCTATCCACATAACCTGAGACCTGCGGGCTGATAATGGTGGTCTTACCTTTGATAAACGCATTGTCCGTCTTTTGCACGTTTGAGGTAAACGGCGGCAGCTGCCATGCGTACAAAATCAGCGCAATACCAATCAGAATCAGCGCGATAAAAAAGCCTAGACCCCAAAGGGATTTTTTCTTTGGTGACCAGCGAGCAGGGGTTGGGATGGGCTCTTTAGGCGGCATTGGCGTGTCGTTGTCCGCATCACTATCTACATTATCATTGTTTGTATTAGCCGTATCGTTTGCTGTGTTCGCTTGCGTGCTTTGCCCATCCGTAGGCGCTGTTGCTTTTGATGGTGTGGCGGCTGGTGTTGGCGCGTTTTGCTCAGCAGTCGATACTGCGGCGTCGCTATTATTTTGCGTCTTTTGTGGCGCGTTTGTGGCATCAGCACGGGAATCTTGGCTCATGGCGCACTCCTAAAGGTCATAAGTAAAAAGTATAAGGCGCTAAGGCTGTGTGATTGTCGCGAATCATCGGCAAATAAGGTCGATGACGCACTCACAGCACTAGCGGTTTTCGCGCATTTTAGCGAGCGTTGCCAGCTCTTTTTCTAATGGGTTGCGTTTATGGTAGCGATAATACAAATAGTTTAAAGACAATATCACCACCGTCAGGCTGGCCAAGCTGCCCATAATAAAGAATAAGTCATTATATGCTGCGACGACCGCTTGGCGCTGAATCTGGGCAAACACTTGCTGTGCGGCACTGCTGGTCACCATCGCGCTGTCGGTCATCTGACTGCCCAGTTGCGCGCTCGCAGCTTGCAGTTGCTGTACTAAAGCAGGATTGCCAAAATTGAGCGAATTGACCATATCACTATAGTGCGTCTGTGTGCGAATGGCGGTAAAGGCCTGAATACCCGCCGCTCCAGCCAAACCGCCAATGGTTTGTGAAATACTAAAAATCACCGAAAAACTAATAATGTAGGCAGGGCCATTGGCAATCGCACGCAGCATCCCTTCAAATACCATAGGGCCCATAAAGTACACTGCCGCAAAAGCAATCAAAAACTGACTGACATAAAACATATAGGGCGCAGAATCTACGGATACGCCTGTGTCCATCCACGCCCCAATCGCAATCAATAGCGCGGAAAAAATCACAGGGCGGCGTAAGTCCATCGCATTGGTAAGCCAAAAGCTGGCAATCAAAGCACAAATACTGGCAAGCAAGATCACCGCATAAAAGGTCACCAGCTGATCATTGCCATAACCGAGCTGTGCCAAGAGACCCGCCGCGCCCACCGTCTGTTCAGACAATAAAATCCGCATCAACGCACCCGTTATCATAAAGGCAATGATATTGCGACTGCGCATCCAGCGGACTTGGAGCATCGGGTTTTTGCGGTGCGTTTCAATCCATAAGGCGGTGCTGATAGCGAGTATCGCGATGAGTAGCGGATAACCAAGCCACGGCGTACTCCACCACAGTACGCGTCCTTGTACCAGAAAGACAGACAAGGCGGCAAGCCCGCTACCAAATAAGCCAAAGCTGACAATATCGAGCTTTTCAAAGACTTGCTGTACATTGCCTGGGGGCAGTTGCAGTAAGTTAATAAGACCAAAACAGATCAATGCCAGCCCAAACTCGAATAAAAACAGACTCTCTAACTGACCGCCTGCTGCCAAATAGGGCGAGATAATGCGCGATAGCGGAATACCAAATTGCACCACACCAAAGCCCAAAATTAGGCCACTAATACGCTTGGCGGTCGGCATCCCTTGCAAGCAATAAAACACCGATAAAATGGTCATGGCACTGGCGACCATGCCACTCATTGCCCGAGTGATAATCTCTAGGTAGTAGGGATTTAGCAACGTATTGATTGAACTGCTCAACACATCAGTACTGATAATCCACTGCATACTGGTTGCCAGTAACAAGACAAACAAGGTCAGCTTGCTAAAAGGCGCAATACCAAACTGCTGGCGTATTTTATACAAAAGCACCGTAATACAGGCATTGGTAATATTGTACGCCACCGATATCCAGCCGCCTTCCATCGGCGTTAGGTTCAGCGTGCCTTGAATCTGCGCAAGATTGGCAACGAGCAAGCCGTTCTGAAAGCTGGCGGTCAGGCCAACGAACAGCCCAATGAGCAAATAAAAGATTTTGCGCGGAACGGGATGGTCAGGATTGGCAGGGGAACCGACCATAAACGGCTGTTCATGCGGTTTAAATTGATATTCTTGAGTCATGAAATACGGCAACCTACAAAGGCAAAGAAGAACAGCGGGTAAGACAGGCAGCAACGTACCAAAACAGCAAAAGCCCAAGATAGGCTTGGGCTATTTTAACATAAGTGATAAACGGGTAATGCGTAAAGGCCAGACTAAGTGGTCATGTGCCGCCCGTTATTAGAGCCAGTAAACCTATAGCTTATTAAGCGCACTGACTTATTGAGAGCGGCTGTCGTCATAATTGGCCTCAAGACGCATGGTGCGCTGATAGCTGTCAAGCTTGGCCAGCTGTAGCGCGTATTGTTTAACGTTAGGATATTGCTCAAGCGCTTTGTCTTTAGCAAGCATAATCAAATCAAAAGACAGCATGATGTCCGCGCCGCTTAACTGATTATTAACGATATACAATTTATCAGTGACGGCATCATCTAAATAGCTGAGCACCTTATGCTTTTCCGCGGCAATATAACGATTTAAGGTTTCATTGTCATTCGCGCCCATTTTTTGCGTAAACATATCGAGCAATAAAGGCAGCATCAAAGAGCTTTCAGCAAAATGAATCCACGACAGATAATCGGCATACGCCGCGCTGTCAGGCGCAGGACGTAAACGCTCAGGTGCAAAACGCTCAATTAACAGTTCTGTAATGGCGCCCGACTCTGCAATCACTTGTCCATCCAGCTCAATCACAGGTGACTTACCGAGCGGATGGACTTGTTTTAAGCGATCAGGAGCAAGGTGTGTCTTGGCATCGCGCTGATAACTGACCACCTCATAAGGCTGTCCCAGCTCTTCTAGGAGCCATAAGATACGCAGTGAGCGCGATTGATTCAAATGATGCAAACGTATCACAATAATTTATCCTTAACGTTGATGCGGACATCCGCCAGTATTATTTAAAGCGCGCTAAAAGATGCTCGGCGGTGGCTTCTGATGAGGCTGGGTTTTGGCCTGTGATAAGTAAGCCGTCTTCGACCACGTATGACTGCCAGTCGTCCCCTTTGACATAGTTTGCGCCATTGTCTTGTAGCACGTCTTCTAATAAGAACGGTACAACGTCAGTAAGGCCAACGCCTTCTTCTTCGCTGTTACTAAAGCCTGTCAATTTTTTGCCTTTAACAAAATATTCGCCGTCGACTTTGACGTCTTTTAATACCGCAGGCGAGTGACAGACAAAGGCAACAGGCTTATCGGCATTTACAAAACTTTCAATCAAAGAGATAGAGTCATTGCTGCTTGCCAAGTCCCATAGGGGACCGTGACCGCCTGGATAGAATACGGCGTCAAAATTTTGCTGATTGACATCGCTTAATTTTTTCGTGCTGGCAAGGCGGGCTTGGGCGTCATTATCTTGTTTAAAGCGTTTGGTCGCGTCTGTCTGTGCGTCTTCATCGTCGCTTTTTGGGTCAAGTGGCGGCTGTCCGCCAGCAGGAGAGGCGAGGGTAATGTTCGCGCCAGCATCCAAAAAGGTGTAATACGGCGCAGCAAATTCTTCGAGCCAAAAGCCTGTTTTTTTGCCTGTGTCGCCAAGCTTATCGTGTGAGGTTAATACCACTAAAATATTCATAATCATCCTTATTTATTCGTGTTGTGGTTGCTTAAAATGCGATAGCCGCACAAAGCGATTAAAAGTAAAAAACGCGCTTTGATTCGCTTATTTACAGTAGCGTATTTTTTTGGGCGATATATAGCAAAAGTGTTATCGATTAACACTTATCCGTGACTGCCCATTTACGCTAAATGATTAACGCGCGTCCGCAACTTTGATAACCGTTTTACCGAAGTTTTGTCCATTTAACATATCGACAAAGGCGCTGGGCGCATTGCCCAAACCATCGACCATATGCTCAAGGGTTTTAATATCGCCTGCTTCGACCCATTCGCCCATGGTTTTTAAGAACTCAGGGAAATGTTCGCCGTATTCTTCAAAGATGATGAAGCCTTTGACGGTTAAGCGCTGTTTTAAAATAGTACCCATCAATAGACTTAAGCGGTCTTTGCCATCAGGGGTTTCTGTGGCGTTATACTGTGATACCAAGCCGCAGACAGGAATGCGTGCATGCGCATTGAGTAGTGGCAATACCGCATCAAACACTTTGCCGCCGACATTTTCATAATAGATGTCAATGCCATTGGGGCAAGCGTTCTCAAGCTGCTCGGCAAAGTCATCGGCGTAATGGTCAATACAGGCATCAAAACCCAGCTCATCAACGGCATAGGCACATTTTTCTGCGCCACCTGCCACGCCAACGACGTGTAGACCAAGGCGCTTACCCACTTGACCGACAGTTGCGCCTACAGGGCCTGTAGCTGCCGCGACGACCAAGGTTTCGCCCGCTTTTGGCTTACCGATATCGGTCAAGCCCATGTAGCCTGTAAAACCAGGCATACCGAGCACACCCAAACCATAAGAAGGATGCTTCATGTCATTATCAAGCTTGTGCACGCCTTCGCCTGTGCTCACGCTATAGTCTTGCCAGCCTGATTGCGATACCACGATATCGCCTGCGCTAAAGCCTTCAACATCAGACTCGACCACTTGCGCGACGGTGCCTGCGATCATGACATCGCCGATATTTAATGGGTCTGCATAGCTCTTTGCGGCGCTCATACGTCCGCGCATATACGGGTCAAGGGACAGATACAGTGTGCGCAGTAGCATTTCGCCTGCTTTTGGCGTTGGAATATCGCTGGTCGTCAGCTCAAAGTTCTCATCAGTTGGCTCGCCATGCGGACGGCTGGCAAGTTTAATCTGACGATTAATAGTGTCGGTTTGTTCTTTTGCAAAGCTCATCGTTATTTTCCTTGTCGTTGTCTTTATTGTTAGTCGTTCCAGTGACTGTTATGCGGCAGCACGTTGTAGGATGCGGCGTGATACGTCCAAGTCATTACTGTCATGCTCACCAAGTTGGGTCATATGGTGCGCTTCTAGCTGCTCAATGATTGGGTCAATAGCGCTGGCATCGAGTGCTACATCCGCAAGATTAACAGGTAAGCCGAGGCTGACAAAGAACTGTTCTGTATAAACAATTGCCGTTTCAATTACCTCATCATCACTCAATGTGTCGTCAGTAATGTTCCAGACATTACGTGCGTATCGCAGCAGTTTGTCTTTTTTACTGTCCTTTAGCTCGCGCATGACTGAGGGTAAGACGATAGTCAAGGTACGCGCGTGGTCGATACCGTGTAGTGAAGTCAGCTCATGACCAATCATGTGCGTTGTCCAGTCTTGCGGTACGCCTGTACCAATCAAGCCATTAAGCGCCATAGTCGCTGTCCACATGATGTTTTTACGCGTCTCTAGATTGTCTGGGTTTTCTTTAACCACCAACCCTTCATCAATCAAAATTTTCAGCAGACTTTCTGCAAAAGCGTCTTGCACTTTAGCATTGACAGGGTAGGTCAAGTATTGCTCCATAACGTGGACAAAGGCATCTGCCACGCCATTCATCACTTGGCGCTCTGGCAGCGTCAAGGTCTTTTTAGGGTCAAGAATAGAAAACTTTGGATACACCAATGGGTTGCCAAAAGGCAGCTTGGCTTGGCGTTCACTGTAGTTAATCACGCCGCCTGAGTTCATCTCTGAACCTGTCGCAGGGATGGTCAATACGGTCCCCAAATCAATCGCCGTATCGACTGATTTACAATAGCTGAGAAGTGCTTCCCAAGCGCGCTCACGTGAGACCGTGCCATCATCTTCGGTCATATGTGAGATGAGCGCAATAAATTTTGTACCGTCAAGCACTGAGCCACCGCCGACAGCCAATAAGAAGTCGATGTCATTTTCAACGACGCTATCTGCAGCTTTTAACAAGGTGGTAAATTCAGGATTGGCTTCGATACCGCCAAACTCAAATACCGTGCGTGCGCCGCTTTGTGCTAAAGCATTTTTGACTTCGTCTAATGTGCCCGTACGCTGTGCTGAGCCGCCACCATAAGTAATCAGTACGCGCGCATTTTTGGGTACTAAGCTGTCGAGCTGGCTGACTTGGTCATCACCAAAGACGATGCGTACAGGATTGTAATATTGAAAGTTATTCATAAGATTTCCTAGTTTTTATAGATAAAAATAAACACGTTATTGAATGCGTATGGCGCGTATTGTACAGCAATTAGACCAGTCGTCTAGAGATGGTTACAAAACAATCCTACAGCAATAACGCTTATGTTATGTTTTATAGTGTCTAATCAAGAAGCAACAAGCATCGTATGACACGCCGAGCATTCAATAATATATGGCCAATAGCGCGTGATAGATGGTGTAATAATGAGTAGGCGTTTTACAAAAAGAGCGTTTGTGACAAAAAGGCCGATATCAATAAAAAACTAACGGCCAAGCTGCACCGTCGTCATTTGCCATACTTCGGCCAGTGGCGTATTGGTATGGCTGATTTTGGCGACCAAACTTGCGCCAAGCCAGGCAAAATACCAACGCTTGGCCAAACTTTCAGCGGACAGTTGCCCCTCATTAGGAATAGAACCTTCAGCCCAGCCTGCTTTAATTTGTTGCGCAAGCCATGCAATGATGCACTGATAACCCGCATTAAGTGCTTCGCGCATCGGTTCGGAGATGTCGGCAACTTCGGCAGAGAGCTTTACCACAAGGCATTTTTCATCATCGCAGCCATTTTGCTGCGTGTCGTACCAACTCTGAAAATAGCGGTAGATACGTGCCTGCGCGTTGTCTTCCGCTACTGTAAGCGTTGCCAAACGCTGTTGATAGCGGGTGAAATAGCCTGCGATGATGGCTTCGCCAAAGGCTTCTTTTGAAGCAAAATAATGATAAAACGACCCTTTAGGCACGCCTGCGGTATCGAGAATCTGCTTAATGCCCACCGCAGTAAAGCCTTTTTGGGCAACCAATTGCGTCGCAACAGCCAATAGATGCGCTTTGGTATCTGACGCGGGCGTGGGGGTTGGCGTGGGCATGATAATCAGCAGCTCCTAGAAGGGTGAATAACAGTGTTAAATGATGCGTAAATGCGAAACGATGTGCAAATGCGAAAAATGAAATAATGGATAACACTTTATACGGTCATAGCAAAAAAGACGAAAATAAAGGCAAGTCATTGTATAGAATCGCGCATAGTGCAGCAACACATAGGCACAGGCGATATTAAAGAGAAGATATTCATATTTTTCATAAATCAATGACTTATAGTTTACCACTAGACCAGTCGTCTTGCAAATAAGGTGGATAACAGACAAAAAAATGCTGATAAATAGAGCATGTATTTATCAGCAGCCAAATACCATAAAAAATATCTATGAGCCTAAAATAACAAAGGCCAAAACAATCAAGAGAGACTACGGCGTGAAATGGTCATTCGTACCATCTACCAGCATATCCTCATACCTTAACGCTGTTTAAACCCTAGCAATGACTCAATTTCTTCGTTAGTAATCCCGCGCACGATGGCTTGCTCTTCGACACTTAGGCGATTGTTGTGCTCTTTAATCATCACATACAGCTGACGCGCCACCTCAGAGGTACTGGCGTAATACATTTGCGGATCATCTTTCATTAAGCGTGCTAAAAAGCGATTGACGATTTGGCGTTTGTTTACAGGGGCCTTTTCGGTAGTCATAAGAGTCTCCTAATAATATTTCAGTATAGCGATAACTGGCGGTGGCTTTGTCGATACAAAAGCGCAAATTCTAAGCAATTATCCAAACCAATACAATGAGCGCTCTTAACTAGCTAACAAGTTGTCTTTTTTATTTACAGGTAAGTTTTATGTAATTAGCGTTAATTTATTGTGGTGGATTGAACTGTTTTCTGGGGTTTGCTTAATAACTGTGTTACCTATAAGAGTACTTATCATTATACAACCAATAATGAATGCACCATACCAAAGCGTGCGTGTTGCTATGAATCAGTGGCTGTTTATAAAAAGTAAAAAGTGATATCAGTACGATATCCAATAAGACATCCAGCCGCTTTTATTGACATTGTTGATGCAATAATGCTGACAGTAAGCGCTTTTTTGTTTTTAAATTTTGGCTTTGAGGATACCACCACTTATGAGTAATGGTTCACGCTCTACGATTTTATTGCCCGTTTTTGTGCCCGCAGCGATTATTATGATTTTGCTGGTTATTGGCACGTCTATAGACCCCGAGGCGGCAGGGGCGTTGTTTAGCGATGTGCTGAGCTTTACCACTGAGACTTTCGGCTGGTTTTATATGCTGGCCGTGGCGCTGTTTTTACTGTTTATCACCGCATTGGCATTTTCGCCTTATGGCCGTATCAAGCTGGGTCCCGATCACGCCGAGGCCGAGTATCAGTTTGGCGAGTGGTTCGCCATGCTGTTTTCGGCAGGTTACGGCATTGCGCTACTGTTCTTTGGTGTGGCTGAGCCTGTGCTGCATTTTGCTAGCCCGCCGATGTCTGACCCGCAGACGATTGAGGCGGCGAAAGAGGCGATGCAGATTGCTTATTTTCATTGGGGCTTTCATATCTGGGCGATTTACGGCGTAGTTGGTTTGTCTTTGGCGTATTTTTCTTTTCGCCATGGCTTGCCGTTGTCCATGCGCTCAACCCTGTACCCACTGATTGGCGATAAGATTCATGGGCCTATTGGGCATACGGTCGATGTGTTTGCCATTTTGGGCACGTTGTTTGGCATTGCCACCAGTTTGGGTTTATCGGTATCGCAGATTAATGCAGGTCTTAATTATTTGCTGCCTGATTTGATTCCAGTAAGTACCAGCGTGCAGGTCATTGCGATTGTGCTGATTACGTCAGCAGCGCTGGTGTCGGTGCTGGCAGGTATGGATAAAGGGGTCAAGCGCTTATCTATTCTTAACATGGTGCTCGCCACAGCACTGATGATTTTTGTGTTTGTCGTTGGCCCGACGGTTTTTATTCTTAACGCCTTTATGGAAAATACGGGCAGCTACTTGGGCAATATTGTTGAGCGTACTTTTAGCTTACAGGCGTATCAATTAAGTGATTGGATCGGCAACTGGACGCTGTTTATCTTTGCATGGACGATTGCATGGGCGCCGTTCGTGGGGTTGTTTATTGCCAAAATCAGCCGTGGCCGTACCATACGTGAATTTGTGCTTGGTGTGATGCTCGTACCGACGTTCTTTACCTTTTTTTGGTTCGCCGTCTTTGGTGATACCGCGCTACATATGATTATGATGGAAGGTTATGAGTCGTTAATTGCGGAGGTGCAAAACAACCAAGCGATTGCCTTGTTTAAACTCCTCGAAAATCTGCCCTTTACGCAGTTTGTTTCGACACTTACAGTCCTCTTAATCATCACCTTTTTTGTGACGTCGTCGGATTCTGGTTCGTTGGTGATTGACTCCTTAGCGGCAGGCGGTCGTAGCGATACGCCGTGGTGGCAGCGCACCTTTTGGGTGGTGACCGAAGGTGCAGTGGCATCTGTCTTATTGCTGGCAGGTGGTTTGACCGCGCTACAGACGGCAGCGATTGTCAGTGCCTTACCTTTTGCGATTATTATGCTGATTTCGATGTTTGGCATGTGGCGCGCGCTACGTATCGAAGGACATCGTGACCAAAGCCTCGATAATAATAACCGTTTGCCGCCACATCTACTCAAGTCGTCTGCATGGCGCGATCGTATTGATTACATCACCAATCAGCCAACGCGTGACAAGGTGCTGAGTTACATTAAGGATGTGGTGATGCCATCGATGGAAGAGGTCTCTGAAAAATTCCTAGAGACAGGCTGGCAGCCTAAAGTGACTTATGATGATATCAATAACCGTGCTGTTTTAGAGCTTGGCCGTGGTGAGACGGTAGAGTTTTGGTACGAGGTGCGCTTATCGGAGCATGACGCGCCTGATTATTATACAGGAGCGGGGGTGGATAGCTTACCGCAAGAGCATCACTACCGTGCAGAGGTGTATTTGCGCCGTGGCGGTCAAACCTATGACTTGTATGGCTATCAGCCTGAATCGGTCATTAATGACATTATTGATCAGTTTGAAAAATATCTGCACTTTTTAAACGTCTCCCCAGACAGCTTACCATGGCGTATGGCGGAGCATGATGACAACTTGACGCTAGAGCAAGGCAGCACGTTTGATAAATAAGTGCGTCATCCGTTAGATGAACACGTCATGTTCATCTGACTGTGACGGTTTGGGTTAAATCCAGCGGGTCAAAGGCTTGCAATATCTCAAATAATACTTAGAATAACGGCTTGTTTTATAACGGTTTCGTCTTTTTATGTCTATCTTGTCCACTGATGTTCATCCACTGCTGCAACCCTTGTCTATTGGCGGCTTGCAGATTGAAAATCGCTTGATGGTTGCGCCAATGGCAGGCGTGACGGACAATCCGTTTCGCCGTCTGTGCAAATCCTTTGGCGCAGGGCACGCGGTCAGCGAGATGATTATTGCGGATACGGCGCTGTATGCGCGTAAAAAGTCACTGTATCGTGCCAACTTTGATGGCGAGATTGCACCGATTTCTGCGCAGATTGCAGGCGCAGAGCCTGACAAGTTGGCAGAGGCGGCGCGTTATCAGATCGACAATGGCGCACAGATTATCGATATCAATATGGGCTGTCCTGCCAAAAAAGTCTGCCGCAAGCTCGCGGGTTCAGCGCTGCTACAAGATGAAGACTTGGTCGCGCGTTTGCTTGATGCGGCGGTGGCAGCAGTCGATGCACCTGTGACCTTAAAGACGCGTCTTGGCTTTGAAAACGGACATGAAAACATTTTGCGCGTAGCAAAGCGTGCCGAGCAGGCGGGCATTAAAGCGATTGCTATTCATGGGCGCACACGTGAGGATATGTATACTGGCAATGCACGCTACGAGCTGATACGCGAGGTCAAGGACAGCATCAGCATTCCTGTGATTGCTAATGGCGATATTGACAGTCCCGAAAAGGCAAAAGCCGTGTATGAGATGACAGGCTGTGATGCGGTGATGATCGGGCGCGCGGCGCAAGGGCAGCCGTGGCTGTTTCGAGATATTGCCCATTATTTGCAGCATGGCGAGCTGCTTGATCCGCCGAGTATTAGTGAGATTCAGCAGATTGTGCTCGCGCATTTGCAGGAGCTGTACGCGTTTTATGGTGAGTATTCAGGCTGCCGTATCGCGCGCAAACACATCGCGTGGTACACCACAGGCATTCCCAACTCTAACGCCTTTCGTCAAGCCATGTATAGTGAAGAGAGCACCGCAGGGCAGTTTAAAGCGGTGGAGACATTTTTAAGTGACAGCATCGCGCAGCAGGCGTAAATGGTCGCAAATGAATAATAACTTATTTTGTAGGCGTGGTCGGTAATGGCGCGAGTTTGGCGGTATGTTCATCGTCAGGCTCGCGTTTTTTTTGCCAAGGAAAGCGCCCTTCTAGTTCGACTTGCAGGGATAAACTCAAAAAGGTACGAATCAACACGATAACGGCCAGTACCTGCACATCGCGCAAGGTCGGCTCAGTGACCACGGTCGCATAATGTCAGCGGCAATCAACACCTCAAGCCCTAACAAAATGGATTTGCCCACGGTTTGTCTGATAGCGACATACACGGCTTGGTTAAAACTGCCGAGCGCGCGCAGCGTCTGATACAGCGCAAACACCAGACCGAGTACCATAATCATCACGCCAATAAACTCAATCACTTTGGCAATCATATCAATATATTGCGTTAACATGGCTATCACACGCGTTATCCTTACTGCGCTGTTGGGCAGAGTGTTATTTTTATTCTTTAGTATTTTTATCGTTCGGTGCGTTTCTTATTAAATGCTCATGCATTCATTATTTTTATAGTGTTTTTAGCGGGCGCTAAAGCGCTAAAGCAGTAACTAACCAAAGATGCGCCATAAAATCCAAAATACACCAATCATCACAATCGCGATAATGAGCAAGCGGCGCGCCCAAAACGGCATAAGGGGCTTTTTGTAGCCCATATCGTTCAGCTGGCGGTTTAGACCATGTCTAAGCTGATGAAAATCTTGATCTTTTTCATTGGACTTACGATGGCTTCTGACCAAAGCATCGTCTTTTTCTGCCTGCGCGCTACCATTAAAGCTCATGGCTTTGGTATCGATGCCTTGCTTGTTGGCGATGGCGGTCAGTTTTTGTTGCTGCTTAACCTTGAGCGCATTTTCATACGCGTCAATACGTGCCTTTGCCTCATCCATACTGATATTTTCTTCGGCGGCAAGGGTTTTGATGGCCATCACCAAGTTATTTTTTTCGATCATCATCATGACGGCTTTAGGCAGCTTTGGTGTATTGGCTTTGTCGCTGGGGTCAGGATTAAACATGGCTGTCCTTGGTGAGCATTTTGGTAAATAAAAAGGTGAAAATAGAGGTAACAAGTATTGTGCCAAAGTATAGCAGTCGCCCGCGTCAAATGGCATAGCGGGCAGGGCGCTGGTTGCATACGCTAACCATCTTTTGGCAAAGCGCTGCAAAAAAACCACAAAAAAATACCGCCATCGGTCAGACAGCGGTATTTTTTATAACTTTAAAAAGCGGGGTAGGCGCGGATTATTTGTCTGCCCAACGCTTGATGGCTTCTTTAATCACTTCTTTGGCTTCAGCGGTGTCGTTCCAAGATTCAACCACAGTGGTGCCTGCTTTTTTCAAGTCTTTATAGTGGTTAAAGTGGAATTCGATTTGATTGATTAGCTGCTTTGGCAAGTCTTCTAGAGTGTTGATCGCGTTGCCGTTGTTGCGGTCATCAGCGGGAACCACGACGATTTTGTCGTCAACTTCGCCATCATCAACAAACTTCATCACGCCGATGACTTTTGCTTTTAGGAAAACGCCTGTGGTTAGTGGCTGCTCAGTGATGATAAGCGCGTCTAGCTCGTCGCCGTCTTCGTCTAGCGTTTGTGGGATAAAGCCGTAGTTACATGGCTTGGCAAAGATTTGTGGGTCAACGCGGTCTAGCTCAAATACCGCAAGGTCACGGTTCCACTCGATTTTATGGCTGCTGCCAGTAGGAATTTCAACGACTACGTTGATGATGCCGCCGTCTACGTCGCCTGCGTCCAAAATCTGATTAAAATCTGCCATACAGCGCTCCTGTGTGCTTTTGTTTGTTATGGATAAGGGTCATGATGAGTGCAAAAAAAGGGCAGTCACCACCTAAAAAATATCTGTACGCCAAGTGCGTCATGCGCCTCAACGTATACCGCTTGCGAGTATAGCAAGTTTATTCTGATTTTGCTCGCACTGCTTAATTCCAAGCAGGGAAGTGATTATGCAAAATCCGAATCAATCGCCCGCAGTATTATCTCGCCTGCGTGCCGTTTGGCAATATTCGCAAGTAGCTTTTGGGTGACGATATTGGTCGTTAGGTTGCTCGCGGCTGGCAAGTTCACAAAATCTGCCACACGCAGCATTTGCATACCCGCATAGCCGCAAGGATTGATGGCGTTAAAGGCAGCAAGATCGCAGTCGATATTGAGCGCCAAACCATGATAGCTAAAGCCATGCTTAATTTTAAAGCCTAAGGAGGCAATTTTGCCAAGCATAATCTCGCGCCCTTTATCATCATAAGCATACAGATATACGCCAGGCGCGTCACGGCGAGCGCGGGCAGTGAGCTTGGCAGCGTCTGTCGTTTCGGCCGCCAAAAGCTCGCGCAGCACATCTTCGATTGCTTGCTCAGCGTGTGAGACCAGATTGCGCACGCCCCAGCCCAAACTGTGCAAGTCAAACAGCCAATATAAGACCAGCTGTCCATGTCCGTGCCACGTTACCTGTCCGCCGCGGTCGGTCTTGATAATCGGCGTGTCGGTATGGGTCAAGATATGCTCTTCTTTGCCCGCTTGTCCTAGCGTATACACGTCATTGTGGTCAACTACCCACAGCTCATCAGGCGTGCGCGTACCGTGCTCTTTTTTGAGAGCAATACGCTCAAGCGTGCGTGCCAGCATCGCATCGTGCGTCTGGTTGTAATCGGCGTGGGTAAAAGATTTATAAATCAGCATATCGCCAAGCGGCGTGGCATCGGTATCAGGAGTCATGGGCGTTATCAGTGTGCTTCAGATAAAGGGGCGAAAAGGCTTGATTCAGTATGCTTGCACTAGGGCGTGTCTTCAATTCAAACGCTTATGGCTAAATGGGCTAAAAATGGCTAAATCTTTGGCAAACGGTGTCAAATAGCGGGTCAATATCTTGATATTATCTGCGCTATTTTCCTTGTTTGCCTTTAATTTATCTCATTTTTATCACCATTTTTAAAATGAAGACACGCCCTAACAAAAGCGGGATAGTGACAAAGAAAACAAACGGCTGAATCATCAAGGATTGCGTGCTGAGTGTAACAGTTTTTTTAAAAGACACCCAAGCGCTTATAGTGACTCATGTGCTTATCTTTATCCATTCAATAACGCTTTTTACTAAGCGTATACACCGCAAAGCAGGTAACGATACTCACACCAACTGCGCGCGTGCAGTGCTTTTCATTGCCTAAGCAATGGGCTACATTAGAAAGACAACATAAGGACGCATTATGATGGATGACTCTTCTAACACAGCTAACTTAAAAACCGCCAACACATCAATGTCAGCCTTGCCTGATAGCCAAAGCATCTTAACCACGACCGAAGCCTTACAGGCGCAATTTGCGCGCATGTATCAGCTCAGCCGACAGCAACCCATCAATAATTGGGCGACGCGCCTTGAACAGCTGGATAATTTAGAAGCCATGCTGCGTGACAAGCAATCAGATTTTGCGCTCGCCATCAGTGCCGATTTTAAGCATCGCAGCTATTCTGAGACTCAGCTCGCTGAGCTGTATCCAAGCTTCTCAGGCATTACTTATGCCAAAAAACACGGCAAAGCATGGATGAAAACACGCCGCGTAGGTATCTCCGCGCTGTATTTGCCTGCACACAATGAAGTACAGCCGCAGCCGCTTGGCGTGGTCGGTATCATGGTGCCTTGGAACTATCCACTGTATTTGGCGATTGGCCCCATGATTGATGCTTTATGCGCAGGCAATCGCGTTTTGGTGAAGATGAGCGAGTCGGCACCACAATTCGCCCAATGCTTTGCAGAAGCGGTCGCGCATTATTTTTCGCCCGACATGGTGGCGGTTGCAGTCGGTGACGTTGAGCTTGCCGAAGCCTTTAGTCGTCTGCCGCTCGACCATTTGTTATACACAGGCTCAACGGCGGTGGGCAAAAAGGTGATGCGCGCCGCAGCGGACAACTTAACGCCCGTCACCCTAGAGCTGGGCGGCAAGTCGCCTGTGATTGTCCTTGATAACGCACTGCTCGAAAATGTCGTCAATCGCGTGATGATGGGTAAGACACTAAACGCAGGACAGACCTGCATTGCCCCTGATTATGTGCTGCTGCCCAGACAGTATCATCAGCATTTTATTGCTTTAGCAAAAGAGTGGTTTGCCAAGCATTATCCTGATATTGGTAACAATACCGATTATTCACATATCATTAATGACGCGCATTTGCAGCGTGTGCAAAAGTATCTAGATGCTCAGCCTGACGATATTATTTATCCTGTTAGCGAGCTGCCAACCGATACAGAAACGCGCTTTATGCCGCCTGTCATTGTTGCTGACCCTGAGCTTGACAGCGACTTGATGCAAGAGGAGATATTTGCGCCCATTTTGCCGCTCGTGCATTACGATACGCTGGATGAGGCCATTGCCTTTGTTAATTCGCGTCCGCGTCCTTTGGCGCTGTATGTGTTTGGACAAAAAGAAAGCGCTCTTGAACGCGTACGTCTTGAGACCACTTCAGGCGGTATGTGTGTCAATGAAGTCCTCGTCCACGTTGCCCAGCACGAGCTGCCGTTTGGGGGCATCGGGCATTCTGGTATTGGGGCATATCATGGCAAGACAGGCTTTGAGCGCTTTAGTCATTTAAAACCTGTTTTTGTACAGTCCAAACTCAATGGTATGCGTCTACTACTGCCTCCGTATGGCGAGCTGTTTAAAAAGGGAATGGCGCTATTATTAAAATAGATATTTTAGTAAAATTTTATATAAATCAATAAATTATAAACAAATGGTGCTTTTAATTATTATCAATGGCCTTATATTAATAAACAATAAAGTATGATAATAGACGAGTTTAGCCAATGGCTATGTTGTCTAAGTTATCAGGATTTTAGACCACAAAGCGTGCAATTGGGCTTTTATAGAATAAGGTAGCTTATGCCAAATCATTTTAACAACCATTCGAACAATGCTTCTGGTATGTCCATGTTGCCTTTTAAAAACAAGATGCAACATGGGCGTGCACGGAAGTGGTTGTCTGCTTGTGTGCTCTCTAGCGCAGGTCTACTGATTGGTTGTCAGCCCAGCGAATCGGCCAGTCGAGTCAATACTACCGACAATAGCGGTGTGACCCGTTCTCGTGATATGTTGCCGTCTGACACCTTGCTGCGCCTCCAAGCGTTGCCTCAGTTGACCGCAGGCTTGGGCGACTCAGGAAAAGCAATCATCGATGAGGACAAGCCGACGCTGGTTAAGTTTTGGGCGAACTGGTGTCCCCTGTGTTTGGGTACGCTGGAGGAGGCGGAGCGCTGGCGCACTGATCCACGCTTTGCTAATGTCAACTTGGTAACGGTTGCAAGCCCTGGACATTTAAATGAGAAAAACACGGCCGAATTTACAACATGGTATAGCGGCGTACAAAAAGATTTTCCGAAGCTGCCAGTACTCATTGATGATACAGGCACACTGATTAAGCAGCTGGGCGTGCAAGTGTATCCGAGCTGGGCAATTTTGGATAAGCAAGGCAATTTGGTGCATTTGGTCAAAGGCAATCTCACGTCTGAGCAAGCCTATGCCTTGGCAGACAATGCCAGCAATGACTTTGCTGATTTAAAATCGGGCAAAGCCAAGCCAGAGAGTACACCGACCAATAGTGAAGTCAAAGAAATCAAGAAAAAAGGCGATGTCTATTATAATGCCAACGGCAAACCTATCAATACGCGCACCATTTACTTGGCGGGTGGCTGTTTTTGGGGGGTTGAAGCGTACATGGAGCGCGTGGCGGGTGTGGTCGATGCGGTCTCTGGTTATGCCAACGGCAATCCCAAAATTAAAGACCCAAGCTACGAGCAAGTGATCGATGGTTCAGGGCATGCAGAGACAGTCAAGGTGACTTATGATGCCGACAAGATTGATCTTGAGACGGTACTTGATTACTATTTTCGTGTGATTGATCCTACCAGTTTGAACAAACAAGGCAATGATCGCGGGGTACAGTATCGTACAGGTATTTATTACACTGATGCGGCGGATAAGGAGATTATTGATCAGGTTATTGCCAACAAACAGCAAGATTACAAAGAAAAAATCGTCGTTGAAGAGCAGCCGTTGGATAATTTTTACTTAGCGGAGATGTATCATCAAGACTATTTGGCTAAGAACCCCAATGGTTATTGTCATATTGATTTAAGCCTCGCTGATGACAAGCTGGGTGACGATAAACAGCCCCGTACGCTTGCGCCCGCAACGAGCATTACTGATACGCTAAAGGCTTCGCGCTACGCCAATTACAATAAAAACGCCTTAAAAGAAACGCTAACCGAAGCGCAGTACGACATCACGCAAAAGTCAGGCACAGAGCGCGCCTTTAGTCATGAGTATGATCATCTGTTTGCGCCAGGCATTTATGTTGATGTGGTCAGTGGCGAGCCGCTATTTTTGTCCACCGATAAATACGACTCAGGCTGCGGTTGGCCAAGCTTTACCAAGCCAATCGACCCGCAGGTGATTACTGAGCACAAAGACACCACCTTTAATATGACGCGTATCGAAGTGCGCTCACGGGTTGCCGATTCGCACTTGGGGCATGTGTTTAATGATGGGCCAAAAGACCGTGGCGGGCTGCGCTACTGCATTAATGGTGGGGCGCTACAGTTTATTCCTGTTTCTAGAATGTCGCAGACGGGTTATGCGCCGCTGATTCCTTTGATTAAAACAGACAGAAGCAGTACCAGTATGTAAGGCGTCCCAAAGCATCGCATCTTACCGATATTTGTTGTTATCAAAAAAGACAGCCACAGCGCTGTCTTTTTTTGTGGGCGCATAAGTGGTTAGTAAAGCTGCGTGACGTTTTGTACCGCTAGTGGGGAAAGCCTGCAAAACACAACAAACTTCGTTATACTAAACGCCTTGTGCTGGCTGGTCGTTTGCTTGGATTGGAGTTTGTGAACCAAAGACGCCCATACTCTCGTATTGATTTTTATTCTTGTGCTTTAAGGCTTTGGCATGACCATTACTCACGAACCTATCATTACCTCACTATTAGACAATGACTTGTACAAATTTACGATGCTACAGGCCATGTTGCACCAGTTTCCGCAGACGCATAGCGTCTACCGCTTCCGTTGCCGTAATAATAAAGAGACCGCTTATCCACTTGCAAATATTAAAGAGTCCTTAGAGCATCAGTTAGATAGCCTGTGCCAGCTGCGCTTTTTGCCTGATGAGCTGGAGTATTTGCGCCATCTGCGTTTTATTCGCTCTGATTTTGTGGATTACTTAGAGCTGTTTCAGCTCAAACGCCGTTTCATTACCGTCAGTATCGATAGCAAATCACGCCTTTGCATTGATATTGAAGGACCAATGATTCAGGCGATGTTTTTTGAAGTGTTCGTTTTGGCGATTGTCAATGAATTGTATTATAACGCTCTGACCACACCAGACGTCTTGGCAGAAGGTCAGCGCCGCCTTGACAGTAAAGCCGCGCAGCTAAAACATTATGCGCAGATTCAGCGTGACGATGTGCCGCCATTTATTGTGGCAGATTTTGGCACGCGTCGCCGTTTTAGTAAAAGCTGGCAAGCGCATGTGGTCGATACCTTACGTGAAGCATCGCCCAGTATCTTTGGTGGTACGTCCAATGTGTTATTGGCCAAAACATTAAACATGACGCCGATTGGCACGATGGCACATGAATTTATGCAGGCGTTTCAGGCGCTTGATGTGCGTCTGCGCAACTCGCAAACAGCCGCGCTTGAGGCGTGGGTGCGTGAGTATCGGGGTGATTTGGGCATTGCGCTCACAGATGTGGTGGGTATGGATGCGTTTTTACGCGATTTTGACCTTTATTTTGCCAAGCTCTTTGATGGTTTGCGCCATGACAGTGGCGACCCGTATGTGTGGGGCGATAAGGCGATTGCTCATTATGAGCAGCTAAAAATTGACCCAAAAACCAAGATTTTGACCTTTAGTGATGGCTTGGATTTAACCAAAGCGTGGCAGCTGCATCAATACTTTAAAGAGCGCATTCGCACGAGCTTTGGCATCGGTACCAATCTAACCAATGACATGGGGTTAACACAAATCAATATCGTGCTCAAATTGGTAGAATGTAATGGACAGCCAGTGGCAAAAATTTCTGACAGCCCAGGCAAAACCATGATTACCAATGACACCTATTTGGCGTATTTGCGTCAAGTGTTTGAGATTGATACGCCTGATTGAGAGGTTTGGTAACGACAGTCGTATAAACACCGCGAAGACAAAAAGGGCGCTTTATTGCTATAAAGCGCCTTTTTTTATTTAAAAATGCACTAGCTGTTTTGGCTGGCTGGCGTTTCATGGTCATGCACACTTGCATCTTGTTCAGCAAAGGCGGCGTCCAATGCCTCTTGTACCGCATTGATACGCGCTTCGCACACGCGGTAAGCAGCGATGGATTCTTCGACTGTGGTCATGAGATTATCAATATCAGGCGTATCTTGCTGCTGTAGCTCAGTGGCGTTACGCTGCAATATCTCATAGGCAGCCTTAAAGTTTTTTGGTGCGGCCTTTTTGCGTCTTTTTGGGGTGGTGCTCATACGATTTCCTTAAGTAAAGCAAAGTAAAAGGGTTTATAGACTGCTGTGGTCACTAAGCTGAGTGACCATTGTTAGCACTGCGTAATGTTTTGCGTATTCGTAAATGTGGGGTGTGTTACCTGTTCTGTCGTTTCACTTGTCGCCTCGGTTGCCGTCACGCGGGCATCAATGCGTCCGTTTTTGACGGTGATGCTAATAGTATCGCCCGTGCTTACCGCATCAATGCTACTGATATAGCGCGCCTCACTCTGTACGAGGGCGTAGCCTTGTTGCAATAAACGGGTTGGCTGCTGCACCATAATAATATCGCGCAGATGGCGACTGCTGGCATGGGCGCTGGCAAGCTGCTGATAGGCATATCCGCTAATACGCTGCTGGGTATCATGGACGTGCTGGCGGGTGCGGCGTAATTGCTGCTGACTTTGGTCGTGGATGCTCTGGTAGTGATTGCTTGAGGCCGTACGCGCACGTTTTAGCTGCTGGCGAGCGCTATGTTCGGTGGTTTGCCATGCGTATTGACAGTCTTTTTTGGCGGCGGTTAATGCGCCTTTGGTATTCGCTTGAATATTAGCAAGCGTACTGGTAGTGTGCTGGCGAGCGCTGGATAACTGCTGCTGCGCTGCTTGCCAAATGCGCGCTTGGTATTGTACGGTTTGATTGATAAGGGTCGATAAGTGAGTAATAATCGCGGCGATCACTTTTGATGGGGTATCAAAGCTGGTGTGCGCAACCTCATCGAGCATCACGCGGTCGCGCTCGTGCCCGATACCGACCCATACAGGCATCGGCAGTTCAGCGACCAACGCAGCAAGCTCATAATCGTTCAGATAAGCCAAATCGCCGACCGCGCCGCCACCACGAATGATGACCAGCAAATCAGGGGCGCGCTCATAAGTCGTGGCAAACTGCTGCTGCGCACTCACGATGGCTTGGCGTATCTCGGCGGGCGCATGATTGCCCTGAAACGTGGCGTGATGATAGTGAAACTGACACGCGCCATGTCGCATCAGTCTGTCCGCATCGGCGCGAAAGTCGCCCAAACCTGCCGCTTTTTCAGGGGCGATGACCAACACATGCTCAATATCAAAGGGCGCGGGCAGGGCTTTATTGCGCTCAAGCAAGCCTTCACCTGACAAGCGTTCAAAAATCGCCGCATACTGCTGCGCCAAATCGCCAAGCGTGTAGCTGGGGTCAATGTCTTCGATGTTTAAAGAAAAGCCATATTGCGGATGAAAGCGCGCTGACACCTTTAACAATACCGTTAAGTCTCGCGCCAAGGTCATACCCGCGCCGCGCTCAAACTTCTGTAATACACGCGGGGCAAGTGAGCGCCACAGTGTGCCACGGCAGCTGGCGACCACTTTACCTGCATCGTCCTTTTCTGCCAGCTCAAAGTAGTAATGTCCGCCCTTGCTCGATAAGTTACGAATCTCTGCCTTGACCCATACGCGGTGGTCAAAGGTCTGGCTGATGACCATATCGACCGCCGAGAGATAGTCGCTTAAGCGCAGTACCGTATCCTCAAGCGCATGATCCATCGCCGACAGCTCGCCTTCAAGCGTGGACATATCGGGCGCATCATGTTGTACTTTTGCTTCGGACAGACGGCTCAAATTGGGTTTTCGCATAGGGCTGGGTCTTTATTGATTAATAAAAAGCATAAGATAGCACAGCTACTCGCAAACGGCAGCCATTGGCGCACAATCCCTACCAAAACCAACATCAAAACAAAATGAAAAAGCGTAGCCCAATTGCTTTGACTTTTCAAATTGCCAAAAAAATACCGCGGCTTAATGTATAAGCGGCGGTATTGTTGTTAGTATTTAAATAACGTAACGAAATCACTGGCAACGGAAGCTGACAGTATATTCATAATCATCATCACGCGACAGCTGCGGCGAGCCTGTCCCAAAGATACTGCCAACCACCGCACCGACTTGTCCGACCACACGCCCTGCACGCTCATCCAACAGACCGTTGTATTTGACTTCATCATCAAGCACGATAACTTGACGTGAGCCGCAGGTTTTCTTAGCACTCTCTAACGCATTTTCTTGAGCGCGTACTTTGGTTGAGGCGATGCCTGTGGTTTCATAAGTCGAGTTGGCGCGCTGAATGACAGGTGATGAAGGCGTACTTTGACAGGCACTTAAAAATAATGCCCCCGTCAAAATGCTGGTGCTGGCAAGAAGCTTGTTCCCTAAGCGAGGCATTGTAATCATTGTCATAATGCAGTCCTAAATAATCGGTAAACAGAATAACTGGTAAAAAGATGATTTACTGTAGCGTATGCCCATTTGCAACGTCTACAGCGTTATTGTGTGCGCTGTTACAACAATGTTGCGAGTGTTTATCAGCAGCTTGATGGCTATAAAAGTGCTAAAACGCGAATGAAAGAAATAAGGGAGTGGGTGACAAAGGGCTTGGCATCTAACAAAACCCAAGCAATACACAGCAAATGACTTGAAATATAAACCATATCTAGGATAATTGGTCTATCCATTTTTAACAGATACCATACTTATGCCTTTAATTCCTGCCCCAGAGGGCGTACTCGAAGTCGATGCCCTTTGGCAAAATGACAATCCCAATGACCCTGCAACCGATACAGTCGCCTTGTTGTGTCATCCAAACCCGCTATTTGCAGGCACGATGAATAATAAAGTCGTGACTACTATGTACCGCTTTGCCCGTGACAACGGCATGCACGTGGTGCGTTTTAATTTCCGCGGGGTGGGGCAATCGACTGGCGAGCACGACTATGCCAATGGTGAAATCATTGATGCCATGACCGTGTTACAATGGATTGCAGGACAGACGAACGCGCGCAAATTGTGGCTCGGCGGCTTTTCGTTCGGCGGCTATGTGACCGCGCGGGTTGCAGAGCAGATGATTACCGTACCGCACATTTGGGGCTTAGATGATTTTGAGCTACAGCGTGTGGCGCTGATTGCCCCATCGATTGAAAAGAACAGCACCGATGACTTGACACTGCCGACGGCTGATACGTTCCAGATTTATGGCGATGCCGATAAAATCATTGAGCCTGACAATATGCGTGACTTTGCCGAGCGTATGGGTATTGATACTACAGTTATTGAAGGCGCAGGGCACTTTTTTCATGGACGCTTGCCTGAGTTAAAGCAGTTATTGGAGAAACACAGCTAGAAAAACACAGCGCCTAGTTTAAAAAGGTTTTAGCGCTCGACTCTTATTTCTGTCTTGAGCGCGCAACCTTGATATATTTTAATTCAATCCCTTGATTAACAATGAGTCACTGTATGAAACAATCCCCTTTGCAGCGTTATGAAGCCGCCATTGCGACCGATGAATTTAGCCGTGACGAGCAGCAATATCAAGCGATGGCCTATCTTGATAAGGTTTATCATGAGCTGCAACAAAACGCGCAGCAAAAAAAGGGATTTTTTAGCTTTTTAAAAGCCAAGCCGCAAGCGCCAAAGGGGTTATATATGTGGGGCGGGGTCGGCCGTGGTAAAACATGGATGATGGACATGTTTTACAACTCACTCGATATTGAGCGCAAGACGCGTCAGCATTTTCACCATTTTATGAAACGCGTGCATCACGAGCTTAATAAACTACAAGGACAAAGCGACCCCTTAGAAAAAGTTGCGGATATTATCCATCATGAAGCGGTGGTGATTTGTTTTGATGAGTTTTTTGTCTCTAACGTTTCAGATGCGATGATTTTGGGCGACCTCTTTACCATGCTCTTTGAGCGCGGCGTAACCTTGGTGGCGACTTCCAATATCGAGCCTGCGGGACTGTACAAAGATGGTCTGCATCGTGACCGCTTTTTGCCTGCGATTAAAGAGGTTGAGGCGCATACCACGGTGATGAATATTGATTCGGGCATTGATTATCGCTTGCGCGTGCTGCAACAAGCCGAGCTGTACAAATACCCGCTGACCAAAGAAAATCACCACTGGCTTGCCAATCGCTTTGCTACCTTAACCAACAATCTGACCATCAGCCGCGAGCCGATTGTGATTAATGGGCGAGAGATTAAAATCAATGCGCGCACCGAGACCATTTTATTTTGTGAGTTTCGTCATTTGTGTATGGATGCTCGCTCAGCAGCGGACTTTATTGAGATTGCGCATTGCTATAGCACCGTGTTGGTAGACAATGTGCCTGCGCTGAATGATGATATGCGCGACCCGACACGGCGTTTTATTTATTTGGTTGATGAGTTTTATGACCGCAAGGTAAAGCTGTTGGTGCGTGCAGAGCAGTCCATCCTTGAGCTGTATCAAGGCGAAAAACTTGCCTTTGAGATTGAGCGTACGCGCTCGCGTCTGCTAGAGATGCAATCGGAAGAGTATCTAAAAATGCCACATCACTTAGATGAAGCCTAGGGCATGTCTTCAATTCAAACGCTTACGGCTAAATGGGCTAAAAATGGCTAAATCTTTGGCAAACGGTGTCAAATAGCTAGTCAATATCTCGATATTGCCGGCGCTATTTTCCTTGTTTGCCTTTGATTTATCGCATTTTTATCACCATTTTTAAAATGAAGACACGCCCTAAATCACGCAGACAATAAAAAGGATATTATAATGAGCCAAGATGATACCCAAGCACTAAATATCAATGCAAAAGTAACCGACGAGCAGGTCATCAACTGGATTAAGTCCAGACGCAGTATTGGCAATCTTAATATTCCTGCGCCCAATCACGCACAGATTGCGGCTGCCATTGAATGCGCGGCCACCGCGCCCGATCACAAAAAATTGCAGCCTTGGCGCTTTATTGTGACGACAGGCAATGCGCGTCACCGCTTGGGGGATGCGCTACTTACTGCAGCCCAAGACAAAGCCAATGCCGAAGGTCGCGAACTATCGGACAAAGAACGTACCAAAACCCAAAATATGCCACTACGTGCGCCCGTTATTATTACTGTAGTGACACACATGCAAGAGCACGAAAAAGTACCACCGTTTGAGCAGCTGCTTAGCGCAGGCGCGGCAGTACAGAATTTAATTTTGGCACTCAAAGCACAAGGTTTTAGCACCGTATGGCGCACTGGTTTGTTATGTAATGAACCAGCGGTAAAAGCCTATTTTGGTGTTGGCGAGCAGGACTACGTGACGGCCTTTGTCTATACTGGCAGCAGCGTATGCGATATGCCCACACGTGGCGATATTGACATCAGTGCGCTCACACGTTTTGAGTCGTAAGTCTGCCTAAAATAGACCTGATTTAAATGGGCAGTGACATCATCGCCAAAGCGAATTTACATTATTATTAACAGCATATAATACGGATATATCAACATGACCAGCTCAAAAAAGGCCAATAAAGAGCCAGCCGATACCCCAAAAAGTACCAGTGCAGTGCGAAAGTTTAAAGCCGCGACCAAGGCAAATACGGACAAGCAAAACGGACTGCTGGCAGGTATCATCGGTCGTGCAGCAAAAACGGCACGACCACGCCGTAAGCTGGATCCAAGTACGGTCGAAGTTGATGTTGAAAAAAACATGCCACAACTGCCAAAAGACCCCACCAAACTGCGCCTTGCGGTATTGGGCGGCGGTAGTTTTGGGACAGCAATGGCCAACCTTGCTGCCCGTAATGGCTGCGATACCACACTATGGGTGCGTAACAAGCGCACGGTCAAATCCATGGCAAAGCTCAATATGAACAAAAAGTATTTACCGGGACATAAGCTCGATGAGCGCCTAAAATACAGTCATGACCTTGAGACAGCAGTCAAGGATAAGGACATTATCTTTTTGGCTGTGCCCAGCATGGCATTTCGCCAAACCCTCAAAAACATCAAGCCCTTTATCACAGGTCAAGCCTTGGTATCACTGACCAAAGGTATGGAAAAAGACACCTTTGCCTTGATGAGTGACATCATCCGCGAAGAGTTGCCTGAGGTAAATTTTGGCGTGATGTCAGGCCCTAATCTTGCGGTTGAGATTATGCAAAACATGCCGTCTGCGACTGTGATTGCCAGTGATTCTGAGCTACTCCGTCATGCGGTACAAGCCGCCTTGCACAGTGCCTTTTTCCGCGTCTTTGCCAGTGACGACATTCGCGGTGTGGAGCTGGGCGGCGCGCTAAAAAATATCTATGCCATCGCGATGGGCATGGCGGCGGCGTACGATGTGGGCGAGAATACCAAAGCGATGCTGCTCACGCGTGCCTTGGCAGAGATGAGCCGCTTTGGCGTTGAGACGGGCGCGAATCCATTGACGTTCTTGGGCTTATCAGGCGTGGGTGATTTATACGCCACCTGTGGTTCAGAGCTAAGCCGCAACTACCGCATTGGCAATATGCTTGGGCGCGGCATGAGCATTGACGCAGCCATTAAAAAGTTAGGGCAGACCGCTGAGGGCGTTAACACCATTCAGCAAGTCCATGAGAAGGCGAGCAAAGAGGGCATCTATATGCCCATCACGCACGCGCTGTATGCTGTGATTTATGAAGATAAAGGGGCGCTCGGTGTGGCGCTCAACTTAATGGAAGCGGGCTTTCGCAGCGATGTAGAATTTGTTATGCCGCACGACCACAGCAACGCCGATTTGCGCGCGCAGATGCAAGCGGCGCAAGAAGATAAAACCGTAGATAAAAAATAAGACAAGCGCGTAAAAGAAAGACGACACACGCCTGTCATACCGTGCTTGTATCGTTAGGTGCATAATAGTCAGGCGCGTATAAGCGTGGATGTGTCATTATATTTATTGCCAAGGTGTGGAGCAGTATATGAAAATTATCTTAATGCGTCATGGACAGGCAGAGAGCTACGCGAATGTCGATAGTGACAGCGCGCGTAAACTGACCGATTCCGGGCAAGCACAAGCGCTTGAAACGGCGAGTTATCTTGCCGAGCATTATCAGGCGGATATGCTGGTGGTCAGTCCATATCTACGCGCTCAGCAAACTGCCGCACAGGTTAATCGCTACTTTAATGCGCTAAGTCCTGTCACCCAAGACAACATCACGCCCGAAGACGATGCGCGCGAGGCGTTAAAGACATTGGGCGAACATGAAAGCGACTGTATGATTGTGGTCTGTCACATGTCGATTGTCGCGCACATTGCTGCGCTATTAACAGGTGATTATCCTGAGTCGTTTGCTTTGGCAGAGGCGCGCGTGTTTGAGACAGAATTTGTGATGATGGGTATGGCAACCGAGATTGACCGCTTTGTGCCCAAGCAGCCGTAACCATAAAATCCGTATCGCGATAAATATTGATCGTACAAAACAAGTGTTAATAAAAAACGCTAAGCCATACAGCGCATGTGCCGCACACAATAGACGATGACATAAGGACGATATTTGGTGTTACAAGTTTGGTTACGTGCGCAGCACAGCCCGCTACTCGTATGGCATATCGAGGATAAGGCATGGCATACGGTTGAAAACTGGCAAGCGCTGTACGACATCTACGGCGCACATGGACAAAAGGATGTCTGCCTGTATTTTCCCTCAGCGCACGCTTTGCATGTCAGTAGCGCATTAGACGCCGCACAGCTCAAGCAATTGGGCATAAGTGGTCAGCAATATCTGTTTGAAGAGCTGTCGATTACGCCGCCAACAGAACTGGTGGTGCGCCGCAGTGCTTTGGGCGTTGATACCTTGCAGCATCTGTACGCCATTGCCAGTCATGATATTGCCGCGTGGCAGCAGGCGTTGGCATTGGTCGGTATGACGCTGCATGCGCTGCTGCCTGATTTTGTCTTATTGCCTATGCCTGAAGTCAATAACGGTACAGCAATCATGCTGTATCAAGATACGGACAGCACCCTTTTTCGGCAGTCGTTGGCCGTCGGTGGCGCGCTCGGCTATGTGCCGCTGATGCTCGAAGCGATGCCGCTATTACAGACGGTCGCGCTGCTGCCAAACAGCGACAGTACGGTACGTGATGATGCGGTATTGCAAGACTTACAGCAGCTGCCCATTAATATCGAAGCGTATGATCACACGCCAGCGCCCATCACTGCGCCTGAACGTCATGCGCTGAATTTTTTTGCGAAAGAAACCAGCTCAGCACTGTCCCCTTATATTAAAGTTGCCCTGATGGTTGCGCTCGCGGCTTTGGTGCTGCAAATGGCGACCAATGCGGCTCAAATCTACCGCTACCAGCAAGCGACCGAAGCGACCAAAGAAGCCACCATTGCCCAATATCAAGCGTGGTTTCCTAACGAGCGTCTGAATCCAAAAACCAAACTGCAAGCCCAAGTGCAGCCCAAATTGCGCCAAGATACAGCGACCCAGTCGGCGCATATGGCGCTATTAGCACGCATCTCGCCTGTGTTAAAACAATCGCCTGTAACCGCGCAAACGCTGAACGTGCAGCCTGCTACCATTCAAATGCAGCTGCTGGCGCCCAATCGCCAAAGCCTTGATGACTTGGTGACGACGCTTGGCACGCAAGGCATCAACGCGCAGCTACAGCAGGTCAATAGCACTGAGACGGGCACAGTTAATGGTAATGTACAAATTATGGTAGACAGCGCGGATGCCACAGCAAATAACGGGAGCGGGGCATGAAGCGACTATCGCGCCGTGTAAGCGGCGATGTGGGCACAAGTAAAGTAAACGCCATTATTGTACCCATTCAGCAGACACGCCAGCAGTTGTTCGAACGCTGGCAAGCCTTGCCGCCGCGTGACCGATGGGCGCTTGTTATTTTGGGGCTGTTTTTGCTCTTTGTGGGGGGTGGCTATGGCGGCTATAGCTTGCATCAAGCTGCTAAAGACAGCAAAGAAGACTACCAAGAAGCGGTGGCGGATTATTTTTGGTTACGCGCTCAAGCCGACCAAATCGACCCGCAAACTGCCGTTCAAGACGATACTGCGGCGGTCGATGCTGCCAGTCAGGTGACGGCTCTACTCAGCCAATCGGGTATCAGTAGCCCGCAAGTGCTGGCAGTGGGCGATGGCGTGCAAATCAGCTTTAGCCAACCAAGCCAAGCGCAGGTCAGTAGCGCCTTGGTTACTCTCCAAGCCAAAGGCTGGCAGTTTAGCCAGCTGCTGATACAACAAGACCCCAACACCAAAATAATGCAAGTACAAGCGACACTTAATAAGTAGCGGTTGACAAACAACTGTTGAGATAAGATTTTAAATCCATAATACAGTCAATACTTAATAAAAAAGAGTCTTTATAATAAGTGCGTTCGATTTAACGGCGTTTTTCTGGCTTGCTGTGACTACGTCTTTCGATGCTACAAAAAATACCCTTAAATCTCGCTGCAGCCTTTCTACAATGAATCCACTCTACTTGGTAAATAATGATGAAAATTAAAGACAAAATGAATAGCCTGCTTATCGCTGCTTGACAGTCATCACTTGAAAACCGTTGCGCGCGCGCCCATAACAGTCACAAAACCAATAACAATATGAGCGTGTCTAATGACTGAACAAAAATACCGCGGGCTGGTAACCTATAACCACATTACCTACTTTTTATACATTATTAGCTATTTTACGGCGGGGCTGTTGTGGATTGTGCCCATTGTCATGAACTATGTGAAGCGCAACGATGCCAAAGGCACGTGGCTGGCGACCCATTTTGATTGGCAAATTAAGACTTTTTGGTACAGTATCTTGATGTTTATTGCAGGTATCTGGTGTATTGCCTCTTCAGTGGGCGGTATAGGCATCGGCATGATGGCAGATATGGGTGATATCGTCCAAGGCTCGGGCATCTTATTGGTTTTTGGCTTACTTATCATGGGTTTTTCGATTATTTGGCACTTGTACCGCATCATTCGTGGCTGGATTGCGCTGGCGGATAGCCGTCCTGTGCCATAATGGCAACCGTAACGTCACGATGAAAAGTATCGCTGGCATCAAAGATAGGGCAGAAGGTCGCTTTTGCCCGTTTTGCTGGCGAGAAGCCAATGAATCTTTGGTTTTCTGCCAGTGAAGCTGATATAATCGCAGCGCTTTGTCTCTCTCCCGCTATTATTATTAAGGTTGTCTCCCACTATGTCCTACGCCTTACTTCGCCCATTTTTATTTCAAATGGAGCCTGAGCAGGCTCATGATATGACCCTGTCATTGTTAGATAAGGCACATCGCGCGCATGCGCTGGGACTGATGTACGGACAGCCGATGCAGCCGACCGATTGTATGGGTTTGCAATTTGCCAATCCTGTGGGACTGGCAGCGGGACTGGATAAAAATGGCGACTATATTGATGCTTTAGCTGAGCTTGGTTTTGGCTTTATTGAAGTAGGCACCGTGACACCAAAGCCGCAAGCGGGCAATGACAAGCCGCGCCTGTTTCGCCTAAAGCAAGCGGATGCGATTATCAACCGTATGGGCTTTAACAACCACGGCGTTGATTATTTGATTGATAATGTCAAGCGCTGCAAATACAAAGGCAATATCGGTATCAATATCGGCAAAAATGCGGTAACCCCTGTTGAGCAAGCAGCAGATGATTATGTCTATTGCCTAGAGCGCGTCTATCCGCATGCCTCGTATATTACGGTGAATATCTCCTCACCAAACACCAAAAACTTACGCGATTTACAAAGTGGCGAAGCATTAACGGCACTATTAAGCACCATTAAAAACCGCCACAGCCAGTTGGCAACTAAATACGGCTTTTATGTGCCGCTTGTATTGAAAGTCGCGCCTGATCTTGAGCCAGAGCAGATTGATTATATCGCTCAGCAGTTGCTTGATTTTGAGATTGATGGCTTGATTGCGACCAATACCACGCTTAAGCGTACTGGCGTTGAAGACTTGCCTGATGGCGATCAAGCGGGCGGCTTGTCAGGGCGTCCTGTCAGCCACAGTAGCACCCAGATTTTACGTCAGTTTTCTGAGCAGCTTGAAGACAAGGTGACTTTGATTGGCGTGGGCGGTATCGATAGCGGCGAAAAAGCGGTTAAGAAAATAAAAGCAGGCGCGGACTTGGTACAGCTGTATACAGGCCTGATTTATCGCGGGCCAGGTTTGGTGCAGTCATGTGTCCAAGCGATTGGCGGCTATTATGACGCGATAGACGAATAAAGTATCTGTATCTAGGGCGTGTCCCCATTTAGTCATAAACGCTTGAATTAGGGACACGCCCTAGTAGGTATACGAAGGATAAGGACAAAGGGCGGTAACTATGAGCGGCTTAGATATCATGATTGCAGTGGTGGTGCTCATCGGATTGTGGCGCGGTTTTCAAGCAGGCTTGATTAAAACTGCCGTCGGTCTGTTTGGCTGGTTTATCGCACTCATTGCAGGTACGCAGCTGGCGAGTAGTGTTGCCCCTGCGATGGCGGGCTTTACCGAATCGCCTGCACTGCAATTGTCGCTTGCGTTTATTGCCGTTGCGGTCGTTGTACTGATAGCGATGCATTTGGCAGCGGCCTTATCTTCAGGCGTTATGAAAACACTGCGTTTGGGTATCCTTGATAAAATGGCAGGCGGCGTATTTGGTGCTGCTAAGAATACCTTGATTATCTTGGTCATCATGAGCGCGGGTGCGCCATTATTATTACAGATGCCGCAGTGGCAGAATTCTGTGATTGCGCCTGAGCTGTTGCCGTATGCACCAATGGCAAAAAGCTTAGCCGCCGATATGTTCGGCGCAGCGTGGGCGCAAATGAATGCCTCTTAATTATATTCGTTATATAAGAATACTGTCTGTGCGTCCGAGGCTGGGCGCGCAAGGGTTGTCCTTCGCTGTTATGGGCGAAGTAGTCAAATAAAGCAGCGTCAATCCTTGTACGCTGCTTTATTCTCGTAATACTAATGTATGGTCTAAAATAGGACATAGCTATGTGTGGAGTCGTTGGGGTTGCAGCTCATGAGCCAGTCAACCAAATTCTTTATGATGCCTTAACCATGTTACAGCATCGCGGTCAAGATGCGGCAGGCATTGTGACACTACAAGACGGTCGCTTGTATCTGCGTAAAGAAAACGGCATGGTGCGTGATGTGTTTATGACTCGTCACATGCTACGATTGGTCGGTAAGTTTGGTATCGGCCATGTGCGTTATCCTACTGCGGGCACCTCAAGCAGTGCTGAAGCGCAGCCTTTTTATGTCAACTCACCGTATGGCATTACCTTGGCACACAATGGTAACTTGACCAATGCTGAAAGCTTGGCAAAATCTTTGTACCAAGAAGACCGCCGTCACCTAAACACCGATTCAGATTCAGAAGTGCTGCTCAACGTGCTTGCGCATGAGATGCAAAACCTGAACAAAACCCACCCAACGGCTGCTGATATCTTTGAAGCGGTATCATCGGTTTATCAGCGTGTCGAGGGCGCTTATGGCGTGGTTGCATTGATTACAGGCCATGGCTTGCTTGCATTCCGTGATCCAAACGGCATCCGCCCGCTGATCTTTGGTAAGCGCATGTCAGAAAATGGCGGCACCGAATATATGGTAGCCTCTGAATCAGTCGCTTTGACAGGTTCAGGCTTTAGCATCGTGCGTGATGTTAAACCAGGTGAAGCCATCTTTATTGATCTGAACCACAACTTGCACACGCATCAGTGCGTGGAAGCAAAAGAATACACGCCATGTATTTTTGAATATGTGTATTTTGCGCGTCCAGACTCTATTATTGACAACATCTCAGTGTACAAAGCCCGTCTGCGCATGGGTGAGACCTTGGCACAAAAGATTTTGCGTGAATGGGGCGAAGATCACGACATCGACGTGGTGATTCCGATTCCAGACACCTCACGCACCTCAGCGATGGAGCTGGCGCTTAAGATGAACGTTAAATACCGTGAAGGGTTTATGAAAAACCGCTACATCGGTCGTACCTTTATCATGCCAGGGCAACAGCAGCGCAAAAAGTCAGTACGCCAAAAGCTCAGTGCCGTACCGTTAGAGTTCAAAGGCAAAAACGTCTTGCTCGTTGATGATTCTATCGTTCGTGGTACCACGTGCCATGAAATCATCCAAATGGCACGCGATGCAGGCGCGAAAAAAGTATTCTTCGCCAGCGCGTCACCACCAGTCAAATATCCAAACGTCTATGGCATCGATATGCCAGCGCGTACCGAGCTGATTGCCTCAGGTCACAGCGTGGAAGAAGTGCGTGATATCATCGGTGCGGATCGCTTGATTTTCCAAGACCTTGACGACATGATTGATGCGGTTAAAGACACCAAGCACAGCCGCGTAGAAGGCTTTGATTGTGCGGTATTTAATGGCTGCTATATCACAGGTCAGATCAACCAAGCGTACTTGGACTACCTACAAGAACGCCGTAGCGAAACCGCCAAAACAGGCAAAAAAGGCGTACAAGTCGTCGCCGATACCCCTGTAGATATGACGGGCGTTGACGCGTTTTAAGCCGTTATTGTACTTATAATAGAAAAGCTGAATCCTAAGGGGTTCAGCTTTTTTTATGGATGTTAATCAGCCTTTTATAACACGTTTGCAAACAGCCAAATAAAGCCATTAATTGCGGCAATACCCGCAACCATGCTGACCAGCAGCTGACGGCTGACATGATAAATCGCCAGTACCACAGCCAACGCGCCGATTTGTGACAGTAACAACTGAGTATCTTCAGCAGATGCCCGCACATCAGATAGCGTTGGAATTGCCAAACTGCCCAAAATGAGCAGCACCAATACGGACAGAGGCAAGCTCTCATTGAGTCGGTGCAGCCACGGCTTATCAAGTAAGGACTTAGGCAGTAATGCAGGTGAAGCGCGGGTCACAAAGGTCACTGCTGCCATGGCGAGTGTCGCAAAAATCAGATAACTACTGGTCATGATGACCCCCTTGTATCTCAGGCTGCACCATACCGCGCGCCAAAATCAATAACAGACAAATCCCAATGGCGAGAAGTAATACCCAATGCTCGGTCAATAGTGATGCGATGACAAAGGCGAATGCTGCAATCACTATCGGAAAATAGCGCTGAATATTGGCAAACTGCTCATACGCTAAAATGGCAAACAAACACAGTAAAGCAAAGTCTAAGTGCGGTATCAGCTCGCCCAATGCACCGCCGATACTGCTACCGATGAGCGTTGCGAGCACCCACCACATATGATTATAAAAACTAATCGGCACAAACAGCTGCTCACGCTCAGCGTGTGGTAGGCTGGTTAATACCGAAAAGGTCTCATCGGTCAAGGCAAATAGACAATATGTACGTGGCAGGCGCGCCTTGGGTAGCGCACTCATCAACGGCATGGCATAAAAAATATGACGCAAATTAATCGCCGCGATATTGGTTGCGATACTGCCAATCGGCATCCCCGCCGTGAGCATCGGTAAACACGCATACTGCGCTGCGCCTGCGTACAGCACTACACTCAGCATCATACTTGCCCATAAAGGGACACCTGCCACCTGTGCCAATACGCCAAAAGCAATACCTGCGGGTAGATAGCCCATGGCGACAGGCACGCTTTTTTTGAGTCCTGCTGCCCAGCGTTGCCGCGGCGAGTAGGTGACGGATGAGGCGCAAGTGGTCACAAAAATCTCCTTATAGACAGTATAAAATTTGACGAAGTAATTTTAACAATATGAATTAGGATAAAAATAAAATGAGCACATGTTTTATTTTATCGTATGCGCTAGCGTCACGGACAGGCGCAAAAACGCTGTAAATCAGTATAAATAAAGCTTACCAGCTCAATGATTAACAAAGCTGGCAACATATTTCTATGATAGGCATTTAAAACTAAATACAATAATATTGTATATACGAATATAGAGCGACACAAATATCGATCTACCCATCGTTATAATAGGGCGTGTTGAACATTCGACCATGGCACTGACAGCGACTATTTTTTAGACGATTCGAGGTTAAAAATAATAAGTTTAGTCACTCTAAGCGCTTATTTTTAACGATGAAGCGGCAAAAAAGAGTCCTGTCCCTGCGGGCTGATGCTAAAATTGC
>NZ_JACDXT010000021.1 GCF_016464015.1 Psychrobacter sp. bablab_jr014 | reverse complement strand
CCGCAGGGACAGGACTCTTTTTTGCCGCTTCATCGTTAAAAATAAGCGCTTAGAATGACTAAACTTATTATTTTTAACCTCGAATCGCCTAAAAAATAGTCGCTGTCAGTGCCATGGTCGAATGGTCAACACGCCCTAATAAACACCTAGTTTGGATAAGCTTATAGCAATAAACTTTGCAAACTTGCCAAAGCCACGACAGGCGCAGTCTCAGTACGCAATACCCGTGTACCAATCTGCCAAGCCTCAAAGCCAACACTTTGTGCGTGTATAATTTCATCCATGCTCAATCCGCCCTCTGGGCCAATCAATAGCTCAATATATGGCATATCTTTTTGTAAAATGGTCTTTAGGGTAGGTGGCATGGTAGGCATGCCTGCGGCGGGTACGCTCAATACGATACGCATATCAGCAGGGCGTAGCAGCTGCTTATAATATGGGGATTGCGCCAAGGGTGCGATAATCTCACTGACCAAAAGTGGCGCATCTGCTTCAGCCGTCAACCACGCATTGATAGGCATGGGGGCAATAATTAAAGGCGGGCGGTTTAGGCCGCATTGCTCGCAAGCTGAGATGGCGACTTGCTGCCAATGCAGCAGTTTTTTTTCAACTTGGGCAGGCTTTAATGTGACCTCGCCATGATGACTGCTTAAAAGTTGGATGGCAGATGCGCCAAGCTCTGTGGCTTTTTGGATAGCATAATCCATACGGTCGCCGCGACTCATTACCAGCGCAATTTTGGTCAGCATTGGCGCGGTACGCTGGATATCAAACGCCTCTAAGAGACGCACGGTCGCACTTTTTTTACTAATCGTCTCTAGTTCGACCACATATTCACCGCCGAAACCATCAAACAATACCCCCGTATCGCCCACATTAGCGCGCAAAACACGGCACCAATGGTGCTGTACATTCTCCGTCAAGGACAAAGTATCACCAAGTGCATGGCTGGCGAGTGGGGCAAAAGTGTCTGCGCTACTGCTCGCTTCAGGGGCATAAAAAAAACGTCGCACAAGCTCTCCAAGATATATAATAAAAAAAGAATAGCAAAAATACTGAGCATTTGTTAGTAAAAATCAAACAAAGACGGCAATTAAATAAAATATACGGACAACTGCTGAAATAACTTACAGGCCATGAAGGTGACTGCCATCATCTTTTTTATCAATAAACAAAAAAAACTGGCATCGCTTAAGATGCCAGCTTGTCTATAACATCACCATGACCATGGGCTTAGTCTGCCAAGCCCAGTGCCTGTACCAAGCGCTTATTCGGCTCAACTTTATTCATCGTATAAAAATGCAGTGCAGGCACGCCTTCGCTAACTAAACGCGAGCACAAGCGATGCACGACTTCAAAGCCAAACTCACGAATCGCTTTACGGTCATCACCAAAATCATAAAGCTGCTTACGTACATAGCGCGGAATATCTGCCCCGCAGCTGTCCGCAAAACGCAGAATATTGCTAGAATTGGTAATAGGCATAATACCTGCGATAAGCGGCTGAGCCTCGGTATCGACACCGCGCTGCTCAATGGCGTCACGCAAATACAAATAACTGTCAGCATTATAAAAAAACTGGGTAATCGCCGCATTTGCGCCTGCCTGATATTTATTGACCAAGTTGTCAATATCAAAAGCAAAGTTGCGCGCTTGTGGGTGCATCTCAGGATAGGCCGCTACTTCGATATGAAAGTAGTCGCCAGTCTCTTCGCGAATAAACTTAACCAAATCAAGGGCAAAGGGAAGTTGTCCCATACCGACCTGACCTGAGGGTAAATCACCGCGGAGGGCGACTAAGCGCTTAATGCCCAAGTTTTTATAATGCGCCAAAAGCTCACTAATCTGCTCCTTATCATCACCGATGCAGGATAAATGCGGCGCAATTTCAGTGTCTCCGCGCGCGCACAACGCCTCAACAATGTTCAAGGTACGGCTGCGGGTAGAGCCACCCGCACCGTAAGTGACTGAAAAGTAAGCAGGATTTAGCTGATTGAGCTCATCGTAAGTGTTTAATAGCTTTTCGTGTCCTTGATCTGTCTTTGCGGGGAAAAACTCAAAAGAAAAAGCAGGTTTACTCACGATAACACTCCTTGTGTTGTGCTGGTTATTTAGTACTTGTACTCATCAGGCTTAAAGGGTCCTTCAACCGCCACACCAAGGTAGTCGGCCTGCTCTTGAGTCAATTTGGTTAATGTGCCGTTAAAACCTGCAACCATGGCTGCGGCGACTTCTTCGTCTAGCTTTTTCGGCAACACTTTAACGTACAGATTGTCAAAGCGCTCGTCAACGGGTAATTCGGCAAATTTATGCTCATATAGGTACATTTGTGCCAAGACTTGGTTAGCAAATGAGCCGTCCATCACGCGTGATGGATGACCTGTGGCATTACCTAAGTTCACTAGGCGACCTTCGGCAAGCAAGATGAGGTAATCATTGTCATCATCTGAGCGGTACACTTGGTGTACTTGTGGTTTGATTTCAGACCAGCGCCAGTTGTCACGCATAAACTGAGTGTCAATCTCAGTGTCAAAGTGACCGATGTTACAGACCACAGCGCCTGATTTTAGGGCTGCCAGCATGTGTTTGTCGCACACGTGATAGTTACCTGTGGTGGTCACAATCAAATCGGTGTCTTCTAACAGACGGGTATTGATGCCTTCTGCGCCGCCTGTGTTGTCACCGTCGATGTATGGTGATAGGACTTCGTAGCCGTCCATACACGCCTGCATCGCACAGATAGGATCGACTTCTGATACGCGAACAATCATGCCTTCTTGACGTAGGCTTTGCGCTGAGCCTTTACCCACATCGCCATAACCGATAACCAGAGCGCGACGACCTGCTAGGAACATGTCGGTTGCGCGCTTGATAGCGTCGTTTAGACTGTGGCGGCAGCCGTATTTATTGTCATTTTTTGACTTAGTCACCGCATCGTTGACATTGATGGCAGGGACTTTTAGCGTGCCTTTTTTGTACATGTCAATCAGACGATGCACACCCGTGGTGGTCTCTTCTGAGATACCATGGATGGTATCGAGCATTTGCGCGTAGTCGTTGTGAATCAGTGCGGTCAAATCGCCGCCGTCATCTAGGATAAGGTTGGCATCCCACAGCTCGCCTGAGGCTTCGCCGCCTACATGCAATTGCTGGCGCAAGCACCACTCGTACTCTTCTTCAGTTTCGCCTTTCCACGCAAATACAGGGATACCTGCTGCTGCAATGGCTGCTGCTGCGTGGTCTTGGGTTGAGAAGATGTTGCATGAGGTCCAGCGTACGTCAGCACCGAGCGCCACTAGGGTCTCTATCAGTACGGCTGTTTGGATGGTCATGTGGATACAGCCAAGGATTTTTGCGCCTTGTAATGGCTGCTCGTCTTGATAGCGACGACGCAGACCCATAAGGGCTGGCATTTCGGCTTCGGCAAGGGTAATCTCGCGGCGACCGTAGTCGGCAAGGCTGATGTCCGCAACTTTATAATCGGTAAAAGAAGGGTCGATGGTATGGGCAGATGAGGTAGTCGACACTGCGTCCATAATATGCTCCTATCGCTGGGTATGATAAAAAGAATAAAAACGCAGGTGCCGTTGTTTTGCAGTGAGGAGTATCAACCCCCTTTTGCTACCGAGCCTAACATAAAAACATGCTTTATGACGCAACACCCCTCGGCGCGGTTATTGTAATGGATGAGTCTGTGATTGTCACCTATTGGCTGCGGAAAATCGTAAGTGTTGTCGTCATAAAAAAAGGCCACCGTTGGGTGACCTTGATTTGTTTACAATTTAAGTTTCGTGTCAGTATTAGTACCAATCGTAGGTAAGTGAGCCGAAGTAGCTGGTTCCTTCTGTGGCGTATTCATTACCGAATTGGCTGGCGAGGGTATAATCCTCATCAGTAATATTGTCTACTCGCAAGTTGGCACGAAGATTAGGAGTGATATAAACCGCGCCGCTCAAATTAAGCAGGGTATAGCTATCAAGTTTATTGTTTTCCGCTGTCAACCTATCATCGGTATGTTTGGCTTCGAGGCGAACATCGAACATCGGTTGCTGATAGCCTACATAAACCATGCCGCTGTTTTTAGGACGATAGGCAAGCTGTTGATTATAGCTTGCGCTATTTGCCGTTTTGTCTTTGGCATCCAAGTAGTCATAACCGAGACCAAATATAAAGGCATTCATATTCCAGTCGGAGGTCAGGCTCAACCCCTTGATTTTCGCTTCACTGATATTTGCTGCACTAGAAATCAGGTCTTCTGCATCGGTGTAATAGCCTGTCAATCGTGACGTTTGGGCATCATTTACGTATTCAACAAATACTTCAGTGTTCTCTGTTCTTTCGGGTTTTAGGTTGGGGTTGCTAAAACCAGGCCAGTATAAATCATTAAAGGTTGGTGCGCGAAATCCGGTCGCATAGTTGGCACCGATTCGCATGCCAGCCAACGGGCGTATCGCCGCTCCTAGATTGTAGGTGCTTTCACGACCATACTGCGAGTTGTCATCCACGCGGTAGTTGGCTTGCACATCATAATAAGTGTCTGCCAGTTGATAACCAACAAAGGCACTTTTGACCGTTCTGTCCTCAGGGTTATAAGGGGTTTGCACAGCTGGATCAGGATAACCTGAAAAATCTAAAACATCTGAGGCGTCTAGCTGTTGTGACAACCATTCTGCGCCAATAATCACAGTACCAGGTTGCGCGTTGATACTGGTCTCTAAACGTGCTTGCTCTTGCGTGGTGTCGTACTGACTGCCTTTTTGATAATCAATAGAATTGGCGTCATGAGTAGTCGATTTGTCAATACTTTGACCATAGCTAAGTTTGCTGATTGTTAAAGGCGTTTTGTATTGAAGATAAGCATTGGCACTGCCGTTTTTTTGGTCTGAATAGGCATTTGGAAAGACGTTGCCTGCTGAGTCAATATCAGTGGTAGAGTCGGTATATAAGGCACTTATTCCCGCGCTTAGCGAGTCTGATAGCTTATGCTGCAATGCTAGACTGGCATTGGTAGATTTAAAGCCATCATCGTCAGTGTTATAGTCAGCCGAGCTGCTATTGGCAATGGCGTTAAAGCCATCTGTTTCGTTACGACTGACACCCAAGCTCAAGGATGACGTATCATTTTTCAGCTGACCTGTGATGCCGACTTGGTAGTGATTGTTACTACCATAACCCACAGTTGTAGAAACATTGGATTGCTCTACGTTATTGCCTTTGGTAAAAATCTGGATAACTCCGCCCATAGCGTCAGAGCCGTAGATGCTAGAGCCTGACGAACCATACAAAACTTCGATGCGGTCGATTTGGTCTGCGGCCAACAAGTTCAGAGATGGACTACCTAAAGAGATAGAGCCATAACGTATCCCATCGATAATCACCAAGACCTGCTTGCTATCAAAGCCGCGCATATAAAAATTACTGGCTGTGCCCATGCCGCCACTTTGTGTGATATTAATACCAGGCTGATTCTTTAATACATCGACCACAGTCTGACCCTGATAACGCTTAAGTTCTTCTTCATCAATGACGCGGGTTTGCGCGATGGTGTTTTCGACCTTAGTGGGCGTACGGCTGGCGGTCACGACGATGGTATCAAGCTTAGCAGTCGGTTGATTGCTTTCGTCAATATCGGTAGTAGCGGCGTTGGCTTGCACAGCCATAACGCTAAGCGCGCTAAGCACACATAAACGGAGGTAAGCGGACGAAGATGAAGGCGATAGCATCATAAAAGATTCTCAGATAAACAAAGCAAAATGAATTGACAGACAAACTAATATATAAAGGTGTCTGGCTGGACACATTATCTAAAAATATTACACGTTTATAAACCAATTTTTTACTAATGTTTATTCAGGTTACATTGAGTATGCTTCAATAAGACCGCTTGTATGATAGATATGCTGTACCAGAACTAAAGTTTAGCGTCATTATATAGGGTTTTGCTTTTTAATAGATTGCCTTAAGATGCTGCATAAGATAAGAACATCATAAAGAGGTGGGGTTTGGATAATAAGGGCAAAAATAACAAAAGCCGTGGTCATGCATGGGCCGCTATAGGAAAAAAGACACGCTGGCTGGTCATGCTACTGTGTACGGTACTGCCAGTCATGGCTTGGTCGGCAGAAGGCAGTGTGCTCGGTATTAATGACAGCAGTGCCGCAGAGAGCAGTACTGAAGCTGCAGTGCCTGACCCATTCGGTCGTGATACGCCGCGTCAGACGGTACAAGGCTTTATCAGCGCGCTGAGTGACAACGACTATTTGCTGGCAAGCAATTATTTAAACTTATCTAAATCTGATAATCCTGCAACCGTTATTCGTCAGTTTAAACAGGCACTGGATGCTGGCGGACGGTTTCAAACCGATTTGCAGCTTAGTAATGTTGCTGAAGGCAATTTGACCGATCAGCTGCCACCAAGCCAAGAGCGCGTGGGTGATATTCGTATCGGTGATCAAAACATCCCGCTACTCTTAGAGCGTGTGACGTCTAAGACGGGTGCGCAGTATTGGCAATTCTCTAACGAGACGCTCAAGCCATTAGCAGAAGTGGTAGAAAACACCGAGCCCACCTTGGTTGCGCGCTATACCTCAGAGACACTGCAAGACAAAAAACTGTTTGGCTATCAGCTGACGGATCTTGTGGCAGCGGTGGTGTTGACCATCAGTAGCTTTGTGCTGACCTATGTGCTGGTTTGGCTGCTGTATCATTTGCTTAAGCTGGCGTATCCACGCGTGCGCGGGTTAAATTTGCCATTGACCAGAAAGGTGATTTTGCCATTATCTGTCGTCATTATGGCGCTGATGCTCTCTGAAGTGATGGTATACGCAGGCGTATCAGTGACCTTGCGTGAACCTGTCAATCGCTTTACTGAGATTGCGTCGTGGCTTGCGATGACATGGTTACTTTTACGGGTCATCGATGCTATCTTTAGTCGCGCTGAGGCTATGAGTTATAAGCGCAATCATATTGAGCGCGTATCAATATTGGGTTTATTGCGGAAAATCGTCAAAGCGCTGCTGCTGATTTTCGCCACTATTGTCATTTTTGGCAATTTGGGCTTTGATTTAACCACAGGTATTGCAGCGCTGGGTGTCGGTGGTTTGGCATTAGCACTGGGTGCGCAAAAGACCATTGAGAACTTGGTCGGTAGTGTGGTGGTGGTCGCAGACTCGCCTGTGCGCGTGGGTGACTATTGTAAATTTGGTGCGTATGAAGGCACAGTTGTGGACATCGGCATTCGCTCGTCACGGGTGCGCACACTGAGCCGCACTATTGTTACCATTCCAAATGGTGACTTTTCCTCAATGCATATCGAAAACTATGCTGCGCGTGATATGTTCCGCTTTTTAAATAATATTTATCTAAAGCGTACGGCGAAAATCGACGAAGTCTTTCGTCTGGTGAAAGATTTAAATACCTTTATAGACAAGCATGAGCTGACCAACCAAGAGTGGAATCAGGTCAATATCAATGAGCTGCGTCAAGACTGTTACGTCATTCAGCTGCAAGCCTATGTCAATGCCACAGGCATTATTGAGTTTTATGACAAGCAAAATCTACTGTTTGTCGATATTTTAAACGAAGTCGACAAGTATGACGTTGAGCACGCCTTGCCCACACAGCAGTTGATTGTCAATCAAAATGAGCTGACAGGCGAAGATGACGACTCTGAACCCCCACAAGCGCCTGCCAATCTGCCAAAACTAGAAAATACAGCAGAAGACACTGCTGACAATGACGCGATTGCATTGAATAAAGAAGACAGCGATACTGGTGCTAATACTGAAACGACCACAGAAGATGCTAGAGTGAAAGATGCTGCAGAGACGCCCAAAATCGCCCGCGTGGCAAAATACCACTTTCGGCGTATGAAAAAGAAGCTCGGTTATTGAGTGGTTTAAATCATACGCAATAAAAAAGGCTGCATTGTGCAGCCTTTTTTGTGTCTGTCTGGTCTGTCGCTGTTGTTACTCAAATAGCGACAAAGTTAAAGTCTTCGATTAACGCTTATCGTCGTCTTTGGTTTTTTTAAGCAGTACCAAGACCGCACCATTACCGCCATCTTTTGGTGGCGCTGAACAAAATGCCAAGACTTCAGGCAACTGACGTAACCAGCCGTTGACGCAGGTTTTCAAAATGGCTTCGCTGCCTTTACCGTGTACGATTTTAACGACCGTTTCATTGTTGTTTTTGGCTTGGACCAGCAAAGTGGTCATGGCTTCGCGCGCCTCTTCAATGGTGCAGCCGTGGATATCGACCGCATCATACCAGCGTAGCTTGCCTTGCTTTAATTGCGTAAAGACTTTGTTTTGTAGTGTCGGCTGTTTAAATGACAGATAGGCTTCGCTAGCGACAGGGTTCAGTAGCGCTTTCATGTCTGACAGCCCCGCGTCCAGACCGCCTGTGTCCGCACCTTGCGCCGCGGCACGCTTCGATAGCGTTGTCGCGTCTACGGCTATGCTCTTGTCCGCTGCCGTTGGCGTGCGTGTGTTTTTGTCTTTGAGCTGCTTGACGCCGTGCATGGCTTGCATAAACAAAACTTTATCGTCATCAATGTGCTCGCTATCGAGCTGCTTAACGGTTTTTTTGACTTGTTTTTGGGTAGGTAAAGAGACAGGCTCGGTTGGCTTTTGCCCATCGCCGTTCGCGTCTGTGGTGTCACGACCTTTGGTCAGTTGTCCTTTTAGCTCTTTGAGCTGGTCTTGCATTTCTTTTGAAAATAGAGAGTTTGCCATAACAATATGTGTATTACTGTATCGATAAATGAAAAAAGAAAAGCCCCAAAACAGCTCGGGGCTTCATGCTGAGGATAATGAGCTACACTTTACGCCCTTGTGTTCACGCTCGCAAGTAGGGATTGTAACGCCTGCCCAGGATGCTCAGTTTTCATAAACTGCTCGCCAATCAAAAAGTGGCGAATATCCTGCCCCAGCATCAGCTCAATGTCGGCGGCACTATGAATGCCACTTTCGGTCACGATAAGCGGTTTTTCAGCGCTGTCATCAGCAGACGTATTTGCAGATAAAGCGGCAATCAGCTGCGCCTTTAATGCCAAGGTGTTTTGCAAATCGACCTCAAAGGTATTTAAGTTACGGTTATTGATGCCGTAGATATTGTGCGTTGAGCGCGGCAGGGTTAGGGCGCGTTGCAGCTCTTCTTCGGTATGGATTTCAATCAATACATCCATGCCCAGCTGAATGCTAAGCGCGTGCAATTCATGTACGGTGGCACCATCAAGACACGCCATAATCAGTAAAATACAATCCGCGCCCAGCACGTAAGATTGATAAATCTGATACGCATCAATCATAAAGTCTTTACGCAAAACGGGCAGGGTGGTTGCTGCGCGCGCCGCCTGTAAATAGGCATCATCGCCTTGGAAATAATCGCGGTCAGTCAATACCGACAAACAGCTTGCGCCCGCCGCTTGATATTGCTCAGCAAACAGCGCAGGCTCAAAGTTATGATTGATAATGCCTTTTGACGGCGAGGCTTTTTTGACTTCAGCGATGATACCGATATCAGCGCTGCGTAATGCCTTAGCAAAACCGCGTCTTGGCGTATTGTCGTTTTTTGCTTGCTCGGCGAGCGCCTCTAGCGGCAGCTCGCTACGCGCCTGAGCAACTTCGTCTTGCTTGGTGCGTACGATGCGCTGCAATACAGAAGGGATATCAGCAGTTTGAGAAGAAGTGGTCATCAGGTATCCAGATAATAATGTGTAAAAACAACCGCTCAATAATGACGGCTAAAAAAGTAATGGCTAACGAGCAAACTTACTGCGCGCTGGCAAGTGACTGTGAATAAGCAGCCAGCGACTCCATTTTGGCAAGCGCGCTGCCGTTATGAATGGCCGCTTTGGCTTTCTCCACGCCCTCACGATAGCTGCTCGCCACGCCTGAGGTGTAGATTGCCGCGCCTGCATTTAACGCAATCATATCACGCGCTTTGAGTACCGAGCGGGTATCTGTGTCGTCACCACTAAGTGCGGCGCGTATCAGTGCCAAGCTCTCACTGGGCGAGGCGACATCTAAGCCAATCAAGGTTTGCGACTCAATGCCCACCTCTTCAGGGGTGATTTGATAGACGGACACTTCACCGTCTTTTAGCTCGGCAACCGTGGTCGAGGTGGCAAGGCTAATCTCATCCAAGCCATCTTTTGAGCCGACCACCATCACATGCTGTGCGCCCAGATTGCGCATGACTTTTGCCAGTGGCTCGCACAGCTCATCAGTAAACACACCAATCACCAAGTTAGGCACGCTGGCAGGATTGGTCAAGGGGCCTAAAATATTGAAGATGGTGCGTGATTTGAGTGCACGGCGAATTGGATTGGCATGATGCATGGCGCTGTGGTGATTGGGCGCAAACAAAAAGCCAATGCCTTCATTTTCGATACACAGCTTGGCTTGTTCAGGGGTGAGCTGCAAGCTGATACCCGCTTGCTCTAACAAATCTGAGCTGCCCGACTTGGTCGAGACGCCGCGGTTACCATGTTTAGCAACCTGCGCGCCAGCGGCTGCCGCAACCAGTGCCGAAGCAGTAGACACATTAAAGATATTCGCGCCATCACCGCCTGTACCCACGATATCGACCAAGTGCGCGCAGTTTTGCGGTTCAATCTTGTCCGCCAACTCACGCATGGCACTTGCCGCTGCGCTAATTTCTTCAATAGACTCGCCCTTCATGCGTAGCGCGGTCAATATTGCGCCCATCAAGGCACTGTCACAGCGCCCTTGCATAATAATCAGCATGACTGTGCGCATCTCATCAAAGGTCAAATCAATATGGTCAAACATGCGTGCGAGCGCGGTGGTTAAATGCTTATGAATCTCCTCATCGCTCATGGCGGTGATGTCTTCAGGGCGTTTATTGGTTGTGGCCATTATCATCTCTTCTTATAAAATAGTTGTGTTTGTTATCATAAATTTGGTGTTAGCCGACTTGCGGCAACTCATTGTCATTCAAGCGCGCCAGTCCATGCGCCGCCAAAAAGTTATTGAGCAAATGATAGCCTGCTTCGCTCAAAATCGACTCAGGATGAAATTGCACGCCTTCAATCGCGAGCGTACGATGACGAAAGCCCATAATCTCCTCAATGCTGCCGTCTTCATACTGTGTCCATGCCGTCATCTCAAGGCACTCTGGCAGCGTGTCTTTGTCCACCACCAGCGAGTGATAACGGGTAAAGGTCGATGGGTTGGGCAAATTGGCAAACACGCCCTGATCGTTGTGATACACCCTTGATAAGCGTCCGTGCATCACTTGACCTGCCTTCACCACCTTACCGCCGAACGCTTGCCCAATCGCCTGATGACCCAAGCAAATGCCCAAAATCGGAATCACGCCTTGAAAGGTTTCAATCACTTTAAGTGAAATCCCTGCACGGTCAGGGTCGCAAGGGCCTGGGCCAATAACAATGACATCGGGCGCGAGCGTCTCAATATCACTAATGCTGACTTGATCATTACGCCAGACGGTCACATCCTGCTCTAGCTCACCGAAGTACTGTACGATGTTGTACGTAAAGCTGTCGTAATTATCAATCATCAAAATCATGGTCTGCTCAGCCGATTGGGTCAATAAAAAGCCCCCGTATAAAGCGCGATAAGCCATGTGCCGCCATGCGCTATGGGTGGTGAGTTATCTTACCATTATTTGTCCCATGAGCAAGCGGGCAGTGCAGTGCCTCTTTTTTATAAAAATTTAATTTCTTAATACTGTTTTAACAACTTTCTCAATACAGCGTTTTTAACGCCCTAAAACTAAGCAAAGTAGTCAAAAATGCACCAAAATAAATCAAAAGCACCAAATTGATACATCATTAAAAATAATTTAGGTTAAGAAAAGCAGCAACAATGTATTAAAAATGCATAAATTTATGGTTTTTAGCGATAAATTGGCACAAAAAAGCGGGTTTTTAAAAGTTGGCATGGCGTCTGCATTATATTATGCAGTAGCAATAGGTCATTTGATATAAGGCGTCGCTATAGATATATCGTAGACTTATATTTGTTATTACGGCCATGAAACTGCCGCTGTAATTGAACTATAAATGGGCTACCCGCAGCATAAGATAGCTGCTATGATGATGACGCAGTGACTTATTGGAAGAACCACTGATTTAATGAACATAACAACCATGAGGGAGACATTCATGTCAAACAAACTACTAGAGCTTATCGAATCTTCTGATGCCAAATGGGTAGACTTTCGCTTTACCGATACTCGTGGTAAAGAGCAGCATATCAGCTATCCTGCATCAAGTATTGATGAAGAAGTGCTAGAAGAAGGCAAAATGTTTGACGGCTCGTCAATTGCGGGCTGGAAAGGTATCGAAGCCTCAGATATGATTTTGCGTCCAGACCCAGAGACTGCATTTATCGACCCATTCTTTGAAGCAACCACTGTTGTTGTGACTTGTGACATCATCGAGCCATCAACGCTACAAGGCTATGACCGCGACCCACGCTCTATCGCCCGCCGCGCAGAAGAATACTTAAAATCAACAGGCATTGGCGACACTGCACTCTTCGGTCCTGAGCCAGAATTTTTCATCTTTGATGATGTTAAATGGTCAATCGACATGTCAGGCGTCAGCCACAAGATTACCGCTGAAGAAGCGGCTTGGTCAACCAACGAAAACTATGACTGGGGCAACAAAGCGCACCGTCCACGCGTGAAAGGCGGCTACTTCCCAGTACCACCCATCGACAGCTCACAAGACATGCGTTCTGTCATGTGTGAGCGCCTAGAAGAAATCATGGGTGAAGACCGCGTTGAAGTACACCACCACGAAGTGGCGTCTTGCCAGTCAGAAATCGGCGTATCGTTCAACACTATGGTACGTAAAGCAGACGAAGTACAGCAGCTAAAATACGTGATTCACAATGTTGCGCATCAGTTTGGTAAAACCGCAACCTTTATGCCAAAGCCAATCGTTGGTGACAACGGCTCAGGCATGCACGTACACATCTCAATCTCAAAAGATGGTCAAAATACGTTTGCAGGCGATGAGTACGCGGGTCTGTCAGAAACCGCGCTATACTTTATCGGTGGTATCATCCATCACGCACGCGCCCTAAACGCGATTACCAACCCATCGACCAACAGCTACAAGCGCCTAGTACCACACTACGAAGCACCGATTAAATTGGCATACTCTGCGCGTAACCGTTCAGCGTCTATTCGTATTCCACACGTATCAAGCCCGAAAGCGATCCGTGTTGAAGCGCGTTTCCCTGACCCAACGGCAAACCCATACTTGTCATTTGCTGCGCTATTGATGGCAGGTCTTGACGGTATCCAAAACAAAATGCACCCTGGCGATGCAGCGGATAAGAACCTATACGACCTACCACCAGAAGAAGAAGCACAAATCCCAACCGTGGCTGAGAGCCTAGATGTGGCGCTACAAGCCCTAAAAGATGACCATGACTTCTTGCTAAAAGGCGATGTGTTTACCAAAGACATGCTAGATGCCTACATCGCACTAAAAGAAGAGGAAGTACAGCGCGTCAACGTCACTGTGCATCCTGTAGAGTTTGACCTATACTACAGCTGCTAATCTGAAACACATTCAAGTGCCTTGTTGGACTTGATGTATGGCTTTTAAAACCCTCAGCTAGGTTCACTTGGCTGGGGGTTTTTTTGTGCCTTATAAAAAAGCTATCCTTATATATAGCATAAACCTTTGATTTAATTGTATTTGTCAGCACTATTATTATCGGAAATTTATGACCGTTGATGCAGATAGTCTATTGATTTTTATCCAAAAATAATCAAAACTATAAACAGTTTTTAACTTTATTGGATAGGTGACAAACTTGATATACTCATTACACACATTGTTCGGTAAGCGCATGAATGGCACGTATCGCAAGCCTATAATTTTGGCGTTAGGTACGTTATGTATGCTTGGAAGCACTAGTGTGGTTGCCGCGCCGATTTACAAGGTGGTCGATGACGCAGGTCGAGTCACTTATACAGACAAACCCGACAGTTACGGACAGGCAGGGCAGTCAGTAAGTGTTACCAATATCAATACCACGAGCGACCGTCAGCGACCCGCGGTGAGCGCAAATACCAAAGGCGAGCCTAATTTGCCTGCCACAGGAAAGGCAGATGCAAAAGTCACGACCAATTATCAGTTATCCATTATGGAACCAAGCACAGAACGCGCGTATCAACGCCCTGCGCAAAATATAGACATTGTATTACAGGTAATTCCGCAGCTAAAAAATGGTGACCAAGTCACTATTTCTGTAGATGGCACAGCACATGCCCAAGGCTTGAGCGTAAGTATTCCGACAGTAGACTTAAATCCTGGTATGCATACGATTACTGCCGAAGTCGTTACTGAAACAGGAGACGTCCGCGCCACTGTTACGCGTAAAGTGCACGTGATTCAAAACACGTTAATTTTGCAGCAAAAAAAGCAAGCCGCTAAACTTGCCGAGCAACTTCTGGCGTATGAACGCCTGCCATGGCATCAAAAACTGCTTATTAAGATGCAAGGCAATGATACAGTAAATCAATAATTAAAAATAAACACAAAAAAAGCAGCCTATATTAAGGCTGCTTTTTTATGGAGTATACATGGTATGAATGGCTTATTTGCTCAGCTCAATCGTACCATTGGCAGTGACCGATACGGTGCTGTTGCCCGATTCAAAGTTTTGGCTCGGTACAGAGGCATCCATCATTTCTACTTTTGCCATAGAGCGGTACATCGGCACAGGATAGTTGGTGCCCTTGTTTAGATTGACCGACACGATACGGTAACCACGAGCGCCCCAAGCTGTGGTCATCTCACGTGCTTGCGCTTGAAAGTCTTTTGATGCTTCGACCATCAATTTCTTTTCTACTTCTGCTTTTTTGCTGTCAGAGACGCCAAAGTTTAGACCATTCATCATAAGGTCAGATTGCAATTCAGCAATCAGCTGACTGGTGGCTTCAAAATCGGTACTTTTTAGCTCAACATTGGCTTGACCTGTCCAGCCCGTGATTTTGTTGTTCTTATCATAACGCGGATAGGTTTGCTGCTGACCTGTCGTTACGGTGACGCTGGGGTAGCGCTTGGCAATCATCATCGCTTTATTCATGCTGTTATTTAATGTGGTAGCAAGCGTTTTGGCATTGGTCGCTTGTGCTTGCTTATATAGGCTGGCACGTACTTCATCATTGGCGACTTCAGATTTGACTTCGCTTTGAAAGCTAATCTGGTTATAGCCTGTGGTTTCTGCCTGTGCGCTGCCCATTGTCATCGCTGCAAGTAGCGCCGTACCTGATACGGTAAGCAAAGGTTGACGCGAAGCGGTTTTTAGTAATTGGCTCATTTTGTTCATTACAGTTCCTCAATAAATCGTAGTTACTATTAAATTATTGTGTTTGTGCTAATAAGCAGCAAACCATTAGTTATCTATACAAAATAGCAAATTCCAAAAAATACTCCATGTCACTTTTGTCAATAAGTTGCTGGTTTATGTAGAAAATCCTACACTGAACGGTGAGTTCGGAAATATTTGGATACATTTCTAAAAAGTAGCACTTGCACTATGACTGTAAGAAATACGTAAAATAAAAGGGTTAAAAGGATATTACGAATTTGTGTAGGGACGCTATATGGGCATGAATGGCCATTTATGACACTTTTTTTACATAAACGGTTGCAATCGGTCGGGCTTATCCGTATACTTTGTGTCTGGTGGCTCCGCTGGTAGCCTCGCAACATTTCTCTACGAACCCCGCCAGGACCGGAAGGTAGCAACGGTAGTAGATGCAGTGTGTGCCGAGGATGTGCTGGTGGAGTCGCTTTTTTTTGTCTAAAATTTGCCTTAACTGATATAACTTGCCCGCTCAGCTGCCATGCTGGGCTTTTTTGTGCCTATTTTTTAGCATGATATGTCTTTGTATTTAAACTTGCCGCTATATTTATTTGAATGCGGTTGTTTTTATTATCAAAACACATAGTTGCATAGGTAAGAAATTACATCTTATGTCGTGGGCACGGTTCTTTAGACACTTGAATGTATACACACCAATACTTTTGTGCGAAAAACTGAGGCTTTCTGAATCACCTTGCGCTAAACTATCTAAAGATTCAAAACAATCATTGAATGACTTGGAGGTTGGATGCGAGCGTTTGTTTTGGTGCTATTGGCGATCATTGTTGGCTGCTTTGGCTATGGCGTCGTGATTTTTAATACGTTAATACGTCAGCGCAATCAGGCCAAAAATGGCTTTGCTCAAATTGATGTGCAACTGCAGCGTCGCCATGACTTGATTCCCAATCTGGTAAAAACAGCCAGCCGTTATTTGACGCACGAGGAGCGTACGCTGACAGCAGTTATCAATGCCCGCAACCAAGCCAAAGCGCTACAAAATGAGCATAACCATGAGCCTGAGTCTACAGCCCATATGCAGCTGTTTGCAGAGGCGGAAGCCATGCTGTCTAAAGCCCTTGGTCAATTCTCTGCCGTCGTTGAAGCCTATCCTGAGCTTAAAGCCGATACGATGATGCAAAAGCTGATGGCGGAGCTGACCCATACCGAAAACTGCATTGGCTTTGCGCGCCAGCATTATAATGACAGTGTGATGTTTTATAACAATGCCCGCGAAGTGTTCCCAAACGTGATTATCAGTACGATGTTTGGTTTTAGAGCGCTTAATCCATTAATGTTTGAGGACAAGTCAGCATTGCAGCGAGTACCTGTGGTTGATTTTGATACCCAAGCCGTCTAAGTGTGCTGTTGATGGACTTTTTTGCTGAGCAGCGCCATCGGTGGCGACGCAGTGTCCTTTTTTACGCGCTTTTTTTGTGGGTAGCGCTACTGCATGTCTTGGTCGCGTGGGGCGTGGTGACACTCGTCATTTATTGTTATACGCAGTCGTTATCCTTGTGGTCGCTACTATTGGCAGCGCTGGTGGTGGTAGCAAGCTTTGGCCTAGGCAGTTATATCGAATATCGTAAACTAAGAGCAGGGGGGCGAGCCGTAGCGCAGCGGGTTGGCGCGGTGCGTTTGTTCATTGATAACAGCCAAAATGATTGGACGCATCGTGACCATACCCCACAAACGAAAAACGTGCATTACAGCCCGCAGCAAATTAAGGTACGTGACGCTGCTGATTTTCCGCCCGTCTATCGCCGTTATCACGACTATGCTCAGCAGCTGGCTATCGCGGCAGGTATTCCGATGCCGATACTGTATGTGTTGCCGCAAGAGCAGGGCATTAATGCCTTTGTTGCGGGGTATGATACGCGCGATACTGTACTGGTGGTGACGCAAGGCGCGCTAGATAGGCTGAGCGATCAAGGGCTTTATGGCTTGATTGGACACGAATACGGACATATTTTGCATGGTGATGCGCGCTTTAATGTGCGTTTACTGATACTACTGGCGGGGTTGCAGCTGGTTTACGATTGGGGAGAGACACGCACAGCAGCGCACCGTTTTTATCATCGCAGTGCCATGGCGCATCAGAGCGATATTAAAAAGGCAAACAATCAAAGCAGTCCTGCACGTAATCATACAGCGTCCATGCCAACGACAAACAATCATGACGCGTGGGTTAATTATTGGCGACAATACAGTCCGCAATCCATCCAGAATACCAAATCCAGCGCGACATCATCACTGCTGCTAAGAGGCATAGGCGCTTTTGGTATGCTGTGCGCGCAGTGGCTCAAGCATTGTTTTAACCGTGAGCGTGAATTGCTCGCTGATGCGACCAGTGTACAGTTGACGCGCTCGCCTGCGGTATATGAAACGCTAGCGACCATTTATCAAGACGGCTACGGTTCACAGCTGACGCACATCGGTCACCAACACGGCTTAAGCCATTTTTTCTTTGCCAGTAGCGGTATGAGGATTGGTGGTGATACATGGCTTGCAACCCATCCAAGCTTGGATACTCGTATGCAGGCGGTAGACAGCGGTGCCTATTGGCAGATGTTGTCACAGACACAGGCAGAAAAAAAGGCAAATCGCCGAGCGATTGCAGACAGACGTCGTTTAGGAGACTGGGCGGATACGAAGCTCACGGATAAACCTACCAAGCAGAGCGATACAGTGCCGCTGATTTTTACGCCACCAACAGAGCAGGTGGTTAATGGGCGCTTGGTACGTGCATCGACAGCAACGCTTGACAGCACATGGTTGACGCCATGGAAGCATACGCCGCAGGGTCAAAAGGCGCATGTTTTAGTCCATGCCACCGATTCGCCATCTGTCAAGATACCGCAGTATGTGCGCGATTATCTGTATCATCCACTCGGTGCGCAAGCCGTGGTCGAGGTGGTTTTGCTGTGTCACCAGCATATTGCATGTGATAGCGTGGGGACTTACGGATTGTCAGAGATATGGTGTGCATCACAGCCAGATGCGATTAACAGCGGAAGCGCCAAAATATTGCCGCATAGTATGGATTCAAGACTGTTTGCAGAGATTGCCGCACTCAACAGAGCGATGGATAGCGCGCTGATTTATCAGGCAATGCATCATTGGCACAGTGTCGACTTGTCTAAAGCGCGCCTTGATGGTCTAAAGCGTGCGCAAAAGACAAGCCATCTCAGCCAAGACAGTGAGCGCTATCAGCGAGCGCAGCGCCAGCGAACCATGCTACTGCGTTACTATCACGGACTTGGCGCACTATTAGAACAACATATCAGCGCTGATGTCAGTGCGCATATTGATAAGCACTTAAACCAAAAAAAATTAGAAGCAGTGCCAAGCTTATCGCCTGTCAGCAATAATGTCATTGCGTTATGGCAAGCGCTGCATCTGCATAGCGTGTGGCAATCTTTGGCGCGTATCTTACAGCAGCCAAGCGCCTATCCTAAAGTACTACAACAAGCCCCGCGTGCGCTGCTTATACAAATGGACCCGTCAAAGACGCTGCTCATGCCGTATTCGCAACCAACGCAAGTGATGCTTGTGCTATGCGCGTATCGGCTCGCCAACGACACGCCGCTGCCCTGCACGTTACGTTATTTACCGAGTACATTGACAGCCTATCGGCGCTATGCACGTCTGATGGATATTGACTTGTCAGCGGTGCATGATAACGATATTCAGTGGTTATTATTGACCGCAGCCAAGCTCAATAGCGTGCAGCTCTTGGCTTTGATTCAAGCCATGCCGAGATGTTCAAAGACAGCCAGCTCAGCAAAAGACCAGCAAATAGACTATAATGACTATCGGCGCTGGCTCAGCACGCTGCATACCATCATGCTGCATGACACCATGATTCACCAAGACGAGTATGATTGTCTGGTTGGTCTGGCAGAGATGTGGTTAGGCGAGCGTCAGTTAATGGCTTAACACGGTTGGTGATCGATATTTAAAAAAGGCCAAACGTGATATGAACGGTATTTGGGACACAGTCACTCTATGAGTCAAGGCGATACAGCGGCAGTACAGCCGATGCAGCAACGCAAGCAGCAACGACAGATTTTACAGATGATGGGCATCACGCAGTGGGTGCGCCCACACGCGCCTGTGGTTGCATTAGCAGATATTGATGATGTTGATTTTGCAAAAAATAGCCTAAGCATTAACTCTACAACAGCGCCAAGTACTGCAAGTACAGAAGACGCTAATAATCCGCAAGCAAACAATCAAATACCTCATGAACTGTCAGCAAATGACCCACTGGATGATTTTGCATCAACCGATGCGTCCTTTGATGATAGCGATGGCTATTACGATGATAGCGTGAGTGATGACTTTGACGGCGGCAATGACTTTGCCAGCTTTGATGACAGTACAGTCGCTAGCACCATTTATCATTTTGACAGTTTAGATACGGACAGTAGTCATACGGATTTTGATGAGCAGCCTGCCGAGCTATCTACGGCGTATCAGCGAATGCCCGCTGTCTCGACTGACGTCAGTCAACAAAAAGTAGCGGCTTTTGATTTAGAAGGCGGCTGTTATAAAGGCTGGGTGCTGATGGTCGACGTGCGCGCGCTGAGCGCGGAGACAAAAGCGCTGTGGCAAAATATCACCCAAGCGCTACGTATCACGTGCCAAAACAATGCTTTCCCGCTATGCTCTGATATGGATACGCTTGAGCTGGCGAATGCCAGCGTGGCAGGCTATGTCTTTCGTCTTGGCAGACAAGAGCACATACAGGTTGCGGCGTTGACGACGCTGCCTGAGGGCGTCACGCATCCAAATCTAAAAACCCTGCCGTCGTTAAAAGACATGCTAGACGATCCTGAACAAAAACGACTCTTTTGGCAGCGTTTGAATGAAGCGCTCTCATAATAATCAACGCTAAAACATAGTGCATGAGTAATTAGGGCGTGTCATCAATGAGCACATGAAATCATTTAACGGTTTTAAACGGGATAAATCTTGCCAAACAGCGTCAAAAATCTTCTGAATATACCGATATTCTCTGCAAATTTTTCCTTGTTTGACTACGATTTATCTCATTTTAAGCCTCGCTACCTAAATGATGACACACCCTAGACAAAATTTGTCATAATCGCCATCAACATCTTCTCGTAGACGTTTCATTTCCGTATACTGTCTGAGCACCATGCCCTTATATCAGGGCTATTTTTTATGCTCAGTGATACAGGCGATTGTACTTTACTGCCATCATTATCACTGCGTTGACTACTTTCTTTTTTATACGATGCCTCTTTTATGACCAATACGTTGGTCGCGTATTGAGAGGTTTTATGCTTTTATCCCTAATTAGGATTTTTACCATGACTCATCAAAATGATTTTCATCGTCTCCCCAATTTTTGCGCAGGCCCTGCTACCATGCCGACAGAAGTGCTGGCTCGTGCGCAGTCAGAGCTGTTAGATTGGCAAGGTCGCGGGATGTCGGTGATGGAGATGAGTCACCGTAGCGCAGACTATATGGCGATTACGGAAAAAGCCGAAACCAAGTTGCGTGCGCTTATGGATATTCCTAGCAATTACAAGGTGTTATTCCTACAAGGCGGCGCAAGCTTGCAGTTTTCAGCCATTCCGCTCAATTTGCTGAACAACCAAGCGGGCGACTATCTGACCACAGGCGCATGGTCAGGTAAAGCGGTCAAAGAAGCCAAACGTTATGAAAAACTGGGCTTAGGTTGTATAAATGAGGTGGCGACAGGTAAGGGCAATAACTTTACCGACGTGCCTGCGCAAAGTGAATGGCATCTCAGCGATGATGCCGCTTATTTTCATTATTGTGCCAATGAGACCATTCACGGTCTACAAATCTTTGACACACCTAAAGTAAATGCGCCGCTTATCGCTGATATGTCATCTTGTATCCTATCAGAGCGTATCAATGTGTCTGATTTTGGCATGATCTATGCTGGAGCGCAGAAGAATATTGGCCCTGCTGGTTTGGTCATCGTGATTATTCGTGATGATCTATTAGACAATGCCAGCGAATGGTGTCCAATGCTGATGAACTATGCGCATCAGGCAGAAAAAGAATCCATGTCAAACACGCCAGCCACCTATGCGTGGTATCTGTCAGGGTTGGTATTTGATTGGCTAGAAGCGCAAGGCGGCGTAGATGCAATTGGCAAAATCAATCGTCAAAAAGCAGAATTGCTGTACAGCACCATTGATAACAGCGCGTTTTACGCCAACCCTGTCGCCAAAGCGCACCGTTCAATCATGAATGTGCCCTTTACTTTGGCTGATAGCAGCTTGGACAAAGTGTTTTTGGCGGAGTCTGAAAAAGCAGGTCTTTTAAATCTAAAAGGCCACCGTGATGTTGGTGGTATGCGAGCAAGTATCTACAATGCTGTGCCGTTAGATTGGGTTCAGCAGCTGGTTGACTTTATGCAAGATTTTGAGAAAAAACATGCTTAAAGCCGCTGTTGAATGATATAGACAGACGCTACGGTGTGTCTGTACCATCGCACTTGACGCTAGGTCACTTTGACGTTTCTACTTGTGCGCATCATGGCGTGTTTTTGCTAAATAAAATCTTCCTGTAAAGCAAAAACACGCCTTTATCATATAACCACAGAAATAGCCTATTATAAAAGCTCAGAAAGATTTACAGAAGCAGCCTGTTTATTTTTTAGCTACAACAACGCTATTGATACCCAATGCCGCTTCTGTATGATGATGTGAGTTGTTGTCCATCCTTTGTCTAGGGCGTGTCCCTATTTTAAAAATGGTGATAAAAATGAGATAAATCGCAGGTAATATTAAGATATTGCCCAGCTATTTGACACCGTTTGCCAAAGATTTAGCCATTTTTAGCCCATTTAGTCATACACGCTTGAATTAGGGACACGCCCTAATGACGAGAATAATAATATAAGAACTATAGGAGTTATTTATGAAAACCATTCGCCCATCAGCCGTATTACGTGGGGTTATCGGCGGTGCCGCGTTGCTTAGCATCAGTCTTGCTTATGCAGCGCCGCAAGCGCATCAAGTTGCCGCAGGAGATACGCTAATTGCCTTGTCTAAGCGCTATAACGTCAGCGTAGACGCGATTGCTAAAGCCAATAACATCACGCCAAAAACCACCATCGTCATCGGTGACACGCTGAATATTCCCAGTGCAAACACTGCCAATAAAAAGACGTCAAAAACAACAACCAACAGCTATCAAATTCAATCAGGCGATACCTTGATGGCGATTGCTAAGCGTTATGGCGTCACTGTTGAGGCATTAACTGAGGCGAATGACATGACCGCCACGACCATGATTCGTGCAGGTGATACGTTATCGCTACCGAAAAATGCCACCAAAGCGGTAAAACCAATGCCAGCGGCGCCTGTAGTCACTCCCACGCCTAAAGTCACCAGCAGCACTGTAAAAGCGTCTGAGCCAGCATCAACCCCCAGCGCTCCAGTGGCAACGGCGGTCGTAACTTCAAGTGAAATGCCAGATACTTATACGGTGCAGGCAGGTGATACCTTAATCAGCATTGCCAATCGTTATGGCTTGTCTTATCAAGACATCGCCAGTGCCAGCGGTATTGAGCCTACGGCAACCTTACAAATCGGTCAAACGTTACGTCTCAAAAAAGCGCCAACGGTAGTATCTACACCCAAAGAAACAGCGATGGCAACGATAGATGATGATATTTATTAATAGGTCTTAGGGCGTGTCTTCAATTCAAGCATCTACGACTAAATGGGCTAGAAATGGCTAAATCTTTGGCAAACGGTGTCAAATAGCGGGTCAATATCTCGATATTATCTGCGCTATTTTCCTTGTATGCCTTTAATTTATCGCATTTTTATTACCATTTTTAAAATGAAGACACGCCCTAGCACAGACCATAACAGCATGCATTGGATATATAGAACAAATGCATTATCCAATAACATCTAACAGTTGATATAAAACAGATAGGGCGATTCAGCATACTTCCTAAGTGCTAATCGCCTTATTTGTAATTAACACACGTATCATTCGTAACATAACTTAAAGTTCATGGGTGCTTGCGTAAGACACTGCAAAGGGCGACGTATAACGCTACATTCTTTATGATAACAACTACAGCCTACGTACTGAAATACCTAGTCAGCCATATATAGTGTTTAACAGCGCGGTACACAGCGCTATTAAATAACCGTTATATACAAATAATGAAATGATGATATTGTAGAGGATGCGATTATGAAAAAATTAACCAAAACACTGAGTGCATTGGGCGTAGTAACGGCAATGTGCTTTGGCGCAGCACACGCTGCACCACAAGCCAGTGCATATCAAGTAGTCTCTGGTGACAGCTTAAGCAGCATTGCTAAGCGTCATAACGTAAGCGTACAGGAGTTGGCGCAAGCCAATAATATCAATACCCGTGCGACCATTCACGTTGGTAACAGCCTTAAGATTCCACAAGGCACGCAGCATGCCACAACGACGGTAGCAGCAAAAAATGCCAGTACACAAGGCAAAAAGAATAGCAGCCATGCCAACGTAAATGCTAAAGTTAATCAGCGAACAAATCACGATACACAAAATTCAAAAACCTACACCGTGCGTTCTGGAGATACATTGCATAGTATCGCTAAGCGTAATGGTACAAGTTATAAAGACATCGCTGAAGCCAGCAATATCTCAACAAACGCGACCTTGCGCGTTGGTCAAAAATTAACGCTGCCACAATAACAAAGGTCGGTTTGGTTTATATCTTGTTTGACTACTGATTTTTAGATAAAAAAGCTGCCAGCGTATCCTTGAGTTGGTAGCTTTTTTAATGTGTTTACAAAGTAAACAAAGCCTGTAGGCGATAAAAGCGAAGTTTGTTATGATAACCCTCTATTCCGTGATTGTATTGACTGAGGGACGGTAAGCACGCCAATGATGACACCCACGCTTTTTATTGCGCGCTGCCAGCGCCATGCTGCACATAGTAGTCAAGCTTTTACCAAAAAGGTTGACCGTCATCTAAGTGCCTTAACAGATAAAAATCAACAAACGTCGCCTATGACTGATAAGCGGCGTTTTTTATGCGTCATTGGTTTGGGCGTGGCTTTCTCTGCTACAGCGGCGCAGGCGGCGCCTATTACCACCAATGCTTTGGCGTTAAACAGCACCACCGATTATGTCAATGCACCGCACCTGCCATATGCCAACCCAAATGCGCCAAAGGGCGGCACACTGTCGTTACAAGCGCGCGGCACGTTTAATAGTGCCAATAAATGGATGACCACGGGCATTCCCATGGCGGGCACGGATTATATGTACGATACGCTGATGACCAGCTCGCTTGATGAAGCGTTTACCATTTATCCGCAGCTCGCCGACAAGGTAACGTACGACCCTGAGGACACCAGCTGGATTATTTACCACATTCATCCCAAGGCGCGGTTTTGGGATGGCAGCACCGTTACTGCTGAGGATGTCAAAGCCACGTTTGATGCGCTATTGACCAAAGGGCCTATTTTTTTACAGAGCTATCTGGGCGCAATAAAAGAAGTACAAGTACTGGATACGCAGCGGGTAAAGTTTGTATTCAATGGCGATGATAATAAAGAAATCTTACTGACCGTGGGCGCGTTTCCTGTTTTTGCCAAGCGCTCAATCGAGGCTGACTTTGACAAGGTGATGCTAACGCCGCTATTGGGTAGTGGGCCGTATCGTCTCGACAAAGTCAATGTCGGGCGTAGCATCAGTTATGTGCGCGACCCCAATTACTGGGGTAGAGATTTGATGGTCAATCGTGGGCGCTATAACTTTGCCAAAATTCAATTTGTGTATTACCAAAGCGATGAGATTGCCTTTGAAGGCTTTAAATCAGGACAATACCGCTTTCGGGTAGAAAACAAAGCCGCTAATTGGGCAACAGGCTATACGTTTCCTGCCATGCAGGCGGGTATGATTAAAAAAGAAGAAGTCAGCGATCACAATCCTGTACCCATGCAGGGTATCATCATGAATCAGCGCAAGCCTTTGTTTCAGGACATCCGCGTCAGACAGGCATTGACTAAGGCGTATGATTTTGAGTGGATGAACAAGACCTTATTTCATAATCAATACGAGCGTTTGCAAAGCTATTTTTATGGCTCAGAATTGGAAGCCAAAGGCAAACCCACTGCGGCTGAAATGGCTGTTTTAAAACCCCTATTGCCTAAGCTTGACCCGATTCAGCGCAAAGCGACGCTAGAAGAATGGCAGCTGCCCAAAAGCGATGGCACAGGCTTTAACCGTGCGCAGCTGTTAGAGGCGCGAAAGTTGCTGCTGGAGGCGGGCTTTTATTATCAAGACATGAAGCTGTATCAGCCTGATGGCAAACGCGCGCGTATTCAGCTATTGATTGCGGGAGACACGTTGACCCGCGTGGCGCTGTTTTATGTGCGTAACTTACAGCGTTTGGGCTTTGATGCGCAAGTACAGGCGGTTGATACGCCGCAATATATTGAGCGTATGCGCCGCTTCGATTACGACATGGCATTTGATAATTTTTTACAAAGCCTATCCCCTGGCGCAGAGCAGATTGGCACATGGGGCAGTAGCAGCGCCGATGAAACGGGCAGTCAAAACACAATGGGGATTAAAAACCCCGCCATTGATGCCGTCATTGACAAGCTGACCCGTGCAAAGACGCGCGAAGAGATTGTTTTATACACCCATATACTCGACCGATTACTGCGCGCAGGTTATTATTTGGTGCCGCTATATGGCACACCTGTCACGCGAGTGGCGTATTGGGACGAGTATCGCCACCCTGAGCGCTTGCCGAGCAATGCGCTAGGCATTGATTATTGGTGGGTGGACAAAGACGCCGAGCAGCGCGTAGACAATTATTTAAAGCGCTGATATACAAATTGATAACGTGTGCTACCAGCGGAAGTTTGCTAGGGTAAGCGCTATATCTCTACGGGCAAGGATTTTTTATTATGAGTATTGTGATACAGCCAGTTCGCGCCTTTCAAGACAATTATATTTGGCTGGTGATTAATAATAGCAACGGACAAGCCATTGTCATTGATCCAGGTGAAGCTGCGCCTGTCATTGATTATTTGAGTGCGAATAATTTAGAGCCTATCGGTATTTGGATAACCCACCATCACCATGACCACGTGGGCGGTGTGGCGGAGCTACAAGAAACCTATCCGATGATTCATGTGGTCGCGCACAGCGAGCATCCTGTCGATGCCGACCAAGTCATTAAAGACGGCAGCACAGTCAATGCATGGGGGTATACCGCGCAAGTGTGGGGTACAGAAGGGCATACGGAAAATCATGTCAGCTATATCTTAGATATTGATGGGCGTGAGCATTGCTTTTGTGGTGACACATTATTTAGTGGCGGCTGCGGGCGTATTTTGGGCGGCAATGCCGAGTCACTTTATAACAGCTTAAGCCGCCTTGCCGAGCTGCCTGATGATGCGCTGTTGTATCCTGCGCACGAATATACAGCAGCGAATTTGCGCTTTGGTCTGACGATTGAGCCGAATAATGAGGCCATGCAGCACGCATTGGCAGATGCTCAGCAAAAAAACGAGCAGCATATACCGACACTGCCTGTCACTGTGGCACATGAGCGTGTGATTAATGTATTTTTGCGTACTGACGAAGATAGCGTCATCGAAGGCGTTGAGGCCAAAACTGAACTTGACGACACACGCCCTGTCAGCGTATTTGCGGCGCTGCGTGCGTTAAAAGACAATTTTTAAAACACGGTTTATAGAAGATTCATTTGCCACGCGCTGATTGAGCATGACAGATAAAAGAGCTGAGATAAGGTGAAAAGCCATGGGGCGTTATGTCATAAAAAGGCTGCTGTTGATATTACCAACGCTGTTTTTGATATTGCTGGCGAATTTTGTGATTGTCCAAGCGGCTCCTGGCGGCCCTGTTGAGCAACAAATTGCACTGATTGAACAAGGCCAAGCGGGTCAGGCGATGGAAAAAAGTGCGACCAGCAATCAGCAAACTTACCAAGGCACGCGCGGACTGTCTGAAGATATGGTCGAGAGTATCAAGGCGCAATATGGCTTTGACAAATCTGCGCCTGAGCGCTTTTGGTTGATGCTCAAAAACTATGCGACCCTTGATTTTGGTGAGTCGTTTTTTAAGGGGCAGTCTGTCACTGAGCTTATCGTAGAAAAAATGCCCGTGTCCATATCGCTTGGGCTATGGAGTACGCTGCTGATTTATTTGATTGCCATTCCGCTGGGGATTTATAAGGCGTGTCATCATGGCTCAGGTGTGGACAAGCTGACGGCGCTCTTGATGGCAGTGGGGCACGCGATACCTGTGTTTGTTTTTGGCGTGATTTTGCTGGTATTTTTTGCAGGGGGCAGCTACTTTAATTGGTTTCCGCTCCAAGGCTTGACCTCTGAAAACTTTGACCAGCTTTCTTTGCTTGGCAAGATTAAAGATTACTTTTGGCATTTGGCATTGCCGTTATTAGCCAGCACCATAGGCGGCTTTGCGGCGCTCACGTATTTGACCAAGTTTAGCTTTTTGGAGGAGCTTGGCAAGCAGTATGTACTGACCGCCCGCGCTAAAGGGCTGAGCGAACGGCAAGTCTTATATGGGCACGTGTTTCGTAACGCCATGTTGATTGTGATTGCGGGGATTCCAGCGGCGATTGTCGGGATATTTTTTGCCAGCAACTTTTTGATTGAGATTATCTTTAAGCTCGATGGGCTTGGGCTATTAGGCTTTGAGGCGATTCAGCAGCGCGATTATCCGATTATCTTTGGCACGTTGTTTATTTTTACGCTGGTGGGACTGGTGCTACAGCTGATTAGTGACATCAGCTATCATCTGATTGACCCGCGCATTGATTTTGAGGAGCGCTGATGGTCAATCCTATCTGGCAGGCGCGTTTACAGCGCTTTTATCGTAACCGCTTGGGCGTGGCGTCTTTACTGATTTTTGCGCTGATTTTTGTGCTGTGTATGGTCGCTGAGGTGATTGCTAATGACAAGCCCTTATGGGTGCAGTATCAGGGCGAGTATTATTTTCCTGTGGTCAAGGCGTATCCTGAGACGACGTTTGGCGGAGTGTTTGAGACCGAAGCCAATTATAAAGATCCCGTAGTGCAGGCACTGATTAACGATCAGGGCAGTTATGTCATGCCACCGATTCCTTTTGCGGATCAAACGCCAAATATGGCACGCGGCGAAAGCTTTCCTGCGCCGCCGAGTCGCGAAAACTGGCTGGGCACAGACGATATGGGGCGCGATGTGCTGGCGCGTATCTTGTATGGTATGCGTATATCGCTGTTGTTTGGCATCGCGCTGACGCTGGCAGGGTCGCTGATTGGCATTATCGTTGGTGCTTTACAAGGCTATTATGGCGGCTGGGTGGATTTAATCGGTCAGCGCTTTATGGAGGTTTGGGGCGGACTGCCGCAGCTGTTTATGATTATTATTTTGGTCAGTTTGTTCAGCCCAAGTGTGACGCTGCTGTTTTTAATGATGCTGTTGTTTGGCTGGATGGGGCTGGTTGGCTTGGTGCGGGCAGAGTTTTTGCGCGCGCGTAACTTTGATTATGTCCGCGCCGCGCGCAATTTGGGCGTGTCCGATTTTCAGATTATGCGCCGTCATATTTTGCCCAATGCCTTAGCCTCAAGCTTATCGCAGTTGCCATTTATCTTAACCGCAAACATCACGGCTCTGACCGCGCTCGATTTTTTGGGCTATGGCTTGCCGCCAGGTTCACCATCGCTTGGCGAGCTGATGGTACAGGGCAAAGACAATCTAGAAGCCCCGTGGCTGGCACTATCAGGTTTTATGAGCTTAACCGTGGTGTTGTCTTTGCTGATTTTTATTGGTGAAGCGCTGCGTGACGCATTTGACCCAAGGCGGATATGATGACCCAAATCAACAAAAATACTGGGCAAAATGAAGCCGTCTTAACCGTAGAAAAACTGCGTATCCAAGCGCCAAGCAGTGCTGAGCCATTGGTTGCAGGGTTGTCTTATAAGTTATATCAAGGGCAGACACTGGCGCTGGTCGGTGAATCAGGCTCGGGAAAATCACTGTCGAGCTTGGCATTATTGGGGCTATTGCCTAGTGACCTGAGTATCCGAGGTTCAGCGACGCTATCTACGGTCGGCGCACTCGATATTGCGCGTAAAGGTATTGGCACGCTACCAAAACAGGTGCGCGGTCGGCATATCGGCATGGTGTTTCAAGAGCCGATGACGGCGCTCAATCCGCTACATACGGTCGAAAAACAAATCACTGAAGCCCTGCGTCTGCGCGGCGTGCCCAAAAAAGACTGGCGCACTGAGACTTTATCTTTATTAAACGATGTGAACATTACGGACGCCGCAGATAAGCTGCGCCGCTATCCACACGAGCTGTCAGGCGGACAGCGTCAGCGCGTCATGATTGCCATGGCGCTGGCGGGGCGTCCTGATATTTTGATTGCTGATGAGCCGACCACGGCGCTCGATGTGACCTTGCAGCATGAGGTTTTGCGTCTGTTAGACACGTTAAAAGCGCGCTATAACATGTCGATGCTGCTGATCAGCCACGACCTCAATTTGGTGCGCGATTATAGCGACACGCTGATTGTACTGCGTCAAGGTCAAGTGGTTGAGTGGGGTGCGACCAACGCTGTTTTTGCCAATCCACAAGCGGACTATACGCGCGCGCTGATTCAGCAAGATTTTGGTCGCGCACTGAGTGTTGAGGATAAGACAAGCAGTCTCGCGCCGCTATTGTCTACCAATGATTTACAAGTACAATTCCCTGCCAAAAAAAACCTGTTCGGGACGGTTTCTAATTGGTTCACTGCCGTACACGCGCTGGATATGCAGTTGCAGGCAGGGCAGGCGCTCGGCATCGTGGGCGAGTCGGGTTCGGGCAAGACCACCACTGCCTTGGCGCTGTGTCGTCTGCTGAGCAATCAAGCAAGTGTCACAGGTGAGGTCAATATTGATAAGCAAGCGGTCATGCAGCTGAATAAATCGGCGCTGCGCCGCTTTCGAGCTACTGTGCAAATGGTGTTTCAAGACCCGTTTGCCAGTATCAATCCGCGCATGACGGTTGAGCAAATTATTGAAGAAGGCCTGTTGGTACAAGGGGTGGATAAGCCCACGCGGCATAGGGCAGTGCTTGAGGCACTACAAACCGTGCAACTGCCCGAAGCGTTTTGTCATCGCTATCCACACGAGCTATCAGGCGGACAGCGCCAGCGGGTGGCACTCGCGCGCGCACTGGTGATGAAGCCCAAATTACTGATACTCGATGAGCCGACCTCGGCGCTCGATAGCAGCACCCAAGTGACCGTGGTTGCGCTACTGCGCAAGATTCAAGCCGAGCAAAACATCAGCTATGTGTTCATCAGTCATGATTTGCACGTTGTGCGCGCTTTGTGCCAGCATATTATGGTGTTAAAAGACGGCAAGCTGATTGAGTCAGGACGCACCGAGGTGCTGTTTAACGACCCGCAAGCCGCCTATACCAAAGCCTTGCTACAAGCGACTAGCACGCCTAAAAATGAATAAAACAGACAACTTGCCACAAAAAAAGGACACGCATTATGGTGTCCTTTTTCTTTATGCTTTTATTGAACCGTTGTAGCAAATGCTTAAAACGACGGTTGGCGCTTGGGTACGGCACCCAAAAATTCATTACGCGCTTGCACGTCATGGACGAACTCGCCCAGCATCGCGGTGCTACGGGTGGTCGAGTGCTGTTTGTTCACCCCGCGCATCATCATACACATGTGCGCGGCATCCATCACCACAGCTACGCCGCGGCAGCCTGTGATATCCATGATGGTTTGAGCTATTTGCTCACTCAAATTTTCTTGAATCTGTAAGCGGCGAGCGTACATATCGACGATACGCGCAAATTTTGACAAGCCCAGAACCTGACCGTTTGGCAAATAGCCAATGTGTGCCACCCCATGAAAGGGCAACATATGATGCTCACAAAGTGAGTAAAATTCAATATTTTGTACCAATACCAGCTCGCGGTTGGTTGATGGGAACACCGCATCATTGACCACGTCGCTTAAGTTTTGATGATAACCTTGGGTCAGATAGCCAAAGGCCTTGGCAGCGCGCTCTGGCGTGTCGAGTAGGCCTGGACGCTCTAAGTCTTCACCAGTCGACTCAATCAACTGACGATACGACTCAACGCTTTGTTGGTAATCTGAAGCGATTGTTGGGGTATTACTCATAAGTTTGGCAGCCATCCAAAATGTGGGTATAGCTTAGCGATAAATCCTAGGTTGTAAAGGATTTTTGTAAAAATTGTGCAAGCTTCGGAACAGGGCGATTATACTTGAAATTTGCTCAACTTCATACCACTGTACGCGCCTTCATTGGCTACAAAGGGTCAGTATGCCTTGATATATCAAGCGATTGGGCAGGATACGACAAATAATAGACGCGACAGTTTACGAGTGTTTACTTAACGCAATTTGTGTATAATGGGGCAGCACATCCAAACATTACACGACAGATAATTTTAAATTTACCTCTTTTTTTATTTTTCACCCGCTTACCGAGGCTGTGCCATCGGTCAATCAGGAGCTGTTATGCTACTTCAAGGACAACGTTTTGTCGTTACTGGTATCGCCAGTAAACTCTCTATCGCATGGGCGATTGCAGAAGCCCTGCACCGCGAAGGCGCGTCATTAATCTTGACTTACCCCAATGAAAAAATCAAAAAACGCGTGGATATGGCAGCCGAGCAGTTCGAAGCAGATATGGTTATCGAATGTGATGTGGCGTCAGACGACTCTATCGCGGCGTGCTTTGAGCAAGTCGCTGGTCATTGGGGCGATGGTATTGATGGCGTGGTACACGCGATTGGTTTTGCGCCGATGGATCAGTTGGATGGCGACTTTACCAATGCCACCACGCGTGAAGGCAGCCAAATCGCGCACGACATCTCAAGCTACAGCTTTGTCGCGCTGGCAAAAGCAGGTCGCGAACTGCTTGCTAAGCGTAATGGCTCCATGCTGACCCTGACCTATGAAGGCAGCATCTCAGTATTGCCAAACTACAACGTCATGGGTATGGCAAAAGCCAGCCTAGAAGCCAGCGTGCGCTACCTAGCAGCCTCAATGGGCGGCGAAGGCATCCGCGTCAACGCCATCTCAGCAGGTCCTATCCGTACACTTGCGGCAAGTGGTATTAAGTCATTCCGTAAGATGCTTGATATCAGCGAAAAAATTGCGCCGCTACAACGCAACGTGAGCCAAATGGAAGTGGGCAATGCTGCTTTATTCTTGCTATCACCATGGGCATCAGGCATCACAGGTGAGATTTTGTTTGTCGATGCAGGCTTTAACACCGTGGCTATCAGTGAACAGCTGATGATGATGGAAGAGCCGCAGCAAGACGCAGAGTAATTGCGCCAAGCGCGTATGGATAAACAAAAAAGGCAGCCATGAGGGTTGCCTTTTTTTATATGACAGGATGACGATGACCAAGCGACGCATCAGGATAAAAATCCCCAGTCAGAATAAGGTATAATCTTGACGCAATTTGGCGCATACCAATCGCTGTAGGTGGTCACGATGATTACAAAGTTACCAAGATGGATATTGTGGGGCGGGGCGATACTTGCCTTTAGTGCAGGCTGTGTGAATACCGCCGCATTGATGGGCTTTACCAAGCTGTCGGTATCGCATGTCACGGGCAATGTCAGCCTGTTTGCGGCAGCCATCGCACATGTTGACGCACGCAGCCTGTTGTATATCGGCGCATCGCTATTGGCATTTTTGACAGGCGCGATTATCAGCGGTTTTGTGATTGGGCAGACGTCACTAAAGCTTGGGCGGCGTTATGGGCGGGCGCTGTACATTGAGGCATCGCTGCTCTTTATCAGCTATTGGCTGTATCAAGAGCACGATTATTTGGGACAACTGACGGCGGCGATGGCGTGCGGGCTACAAAATGCGATGATTGCCACTTATAGCGGCGCGGTCATTCGTACCACGCACTTGACGGGCTTGACCTCGGATATGGGCGCAGCAATTGGCAATTGGCTGGCAGGTCGGCGCATCAGTAAACCAACCTTGGCATTTCAGACCATCATTTGGTATTGCTTCTGCGCGGGGGCGGTACTGGGCGCATTTTTGTATGCGCGTATTGGCTATGCAGCGCTGCTGGTGCCTAGCTCGATTGTGCTGCTGGCAGCCATACTCTATAGCTTGGCTTCTGAGCGATTACCAGAGACGCGGGACAATAAAGAATCCACTTAAAATAATTAAACAAAAGTTTTAAAAATAAAAAATATCAGACACCAAAAAGCAGCGGCTAAGACCCAAAAAGCCCTGTTTTTCCGCTACTTTATTGTGCTGATTGTCATGGCATACGATAGGTGCTATTGACAATCTGATGCCAATCGTTACTCGCTGTCGTCAGGCTTTTTGACGTCGTCTTCGTCATGGTCTTCGTGCTCATGCATCCCTTGCATCATGTCTAGCGCTGAGTCTTGCGTATGCTGCTGGTCTTCTTTTGCTAAGTTGTCTTGATTGATGTCTTTGCGCGCCATTTTGGTGGTTTGGTCTGTCTGGTTGTCCGTACTCATGAGATGCTCCTAGTTTGTTTTTGGTCGTATGTTTTATCTGTTCTATGATAATGATTATTCATGATATAAAGGTTTAAAAATTGACTTTAAATATCAGCCATTTAAGTATGTGCTACCCCAGTTATGTTGTATATAGACAAAAAAGCAGGCTTTTATAGTTTTATGTAACTTATCTTTCAATAATAATAAACCAGTCATAGAACCACAACCATCGCAGATTATTTTTAACAGTCATCTGTATAAAGCATCAATAGTGTTTCATTAGATACAATTCTGATATGATGATGCGACCAATTTTGGCTCCTGATTCGCTATAGGGTACGCTACGTAGTCGTGTAAAACGTGGCAATGAATAATGATAATAAGGGAGGGGTTGGTTTATCTACAGGATGTGCAGACATTCTGAATATATAAGGATATGTTATGTCAGAAAAAAAATTAGACAGTCATTTGCCAGATGATGGTAATGAATATCTATTCACCGATACCTTTCCAAAAGGTACGGGAAAAGGATTAATTATAGCGATAATTGCAGCGATTGTGAGTATCGTACTATATCAGGTGCTGCCCTTTGAAGACAGTGCCAACAAAGGGCTAGCCATGCTGGTATTCATCGGTACGTTGTGGTTGACTGAGGCTTTGCACGTCACGATTACTGCACTACTTGTGGTCGTGGTTGGTGCGTTGATTGGTATCCCTGATTTTGATGCCAAGACAGGACTACAAAGTTTTGCTAGCCCGATCATTTACCTGTTTTTTGGTGGCTTTGCGCTGGCTGCTGCGCTACACGTACAGCAGCTCGATAGAAAAATTGCCTTAAAAATATTATCCATGGCGGGCGGCAACTTGCGTACCGCAGTACTGCTGATATTTGGCGTGACCGCGTTTTTGTCCATGTGGATATCCAATACGGCGACGACAGCGATGATGCTGCCTTTGGCACTCGGTATCTTGACTCAAGTTGACCGTGAAAAAGACCGTGGCACGTTCGTATTTGTCCTGCTCGGTATTGCCTATTCGGCAAGTCTGGGTGGTTTGGGTACGATTGTCGGCTCACCACCGAATGCGATTGCCGCTAAGGCGTTGGACGTGGCATTTGTCGATTGGATGAAGTTCGGTATCCCCATGATGCTCGTGCTGTTGCCTGTATTGCTTGGTGCAATGTATGTGGTATTAAAGCCCAATCTAAATCGTAAGATGGAGATGGTCGAGGACGACCATATTCCATGGAATAAGCCGCGTATTGTCACCATTGTTGTCTTTGTTGCAACAGCGGCCAGCTGGATACTGTCAAAGCAGATTGGCGAAGCATTTGGTATTTCAGATACCGATTCTATCATCGCGCTCTTGGCTGCCGTGGCGGTTGTGAGCTTTGGTTTGGTGTCATGGAAGCAGGTGTCAGACAATACTGACTGGGGCGTGCTCATGCTGTTCGGTGGTGGTATTGCTCTGTCAAATATCCTAAAAACCTCTGGTGCGTCGCTAGTGCTCGGTGAGACGGTCGCTAATGGGTTATCAACTGCGCCGCTATTGGTGGTCATGCTTGCTATTTCGGCATTTATTATTTTCTTGACAGAATTTGCGTCAAACACAGCGTCAGCTGCGCTGCTTGTACCCGTATTCTTAGCTATTTCTGAGTATATGGGCTTGCCGCGTGAAGTCTTGGTGTTGATTATTGGTATCGGGGCATCATGTGCCTTTATGTTGCCTGTGGCGACCCCACCGAACGCGATTGTGTTTGGTACAGGTCTCATCAAGCAAGCCGAGATGATGCGAGTCGGTCTGGTGTTAAATATCATCTCGACAGTCGTCGTCGGTATGTGGGCGTATTTCTTCTTGCTCTAAGGTAAGTTGAAAAAATCGGTCATCCAATAAAAAAACCGATAGTCGCAATAGCTATCGGTTTTTTTTATGCGCTCAATTAAAATAGAGCAAATCGAGTTATTCGCCCGTGTCTAGCCAAACCCAGCCATTTTCTAGCCATTCATCGAGTGCGTCATTGTCGAGCGCGGTAATATCATTAGCAGTAATGCTGTCACCATCGGCAAGGCGCTCAAGTAGCATAGCTGCGGTATCATCCAAGCCATCAATGCGCTGACCATTGGCATACAGCTGCACATCCGTGTCAGTTTTCGTGTACAGTAAACGGCTGCTGTAATCAGGACGCAATACAGCACCGTCGGCAAGGGCGTCTTTTACCTCGTCGCTGCTTAGCATCTCCTCTGGTATCAGCACATCATAGCCACGCTTACTCACAACTTCGCAGATGGCTTGGCGCAGTAGTGTTTGCCCAGCGTCAGATTGCATCATGGTTAGTAGCTGAGCCTGCATCGCGTCAATGCTGCTTTGACTTAATGCCCCTGATGTCTGCGTACTTTGCGGTAATAACATAGGCACAAATAGGCTGGGGTCATTGGTCGCTATATCGGCAAAGCTGTCGATAATTTGCATCAAATTGGGGCGACGGCAGCCAAATGAAAAGGTCAGGCAGTCATCCTGCGCCACACCGTAATGCGACAGTCTGGGCGGCACATACAGCACATCCCCCGCTTCTAAAACCCCATCAAAGATAATCTCGCCCATGTCATCGAATACACGGATGGGCTCACCTGCGACAAACTCGGTCGTTTCATCGCAATATTTGCCCAGCTGCCAGCGGCGCTGCCCATAGCCTTGCGCCAAAAACACATCATAATCGTCATAATGCTTGCCGACCGAGCCGCCTTTTGGGGCGTAGGACACCATGATATCATCGCGCTGCCACTGCGGAATGTAGTCAAAGGCTTGCCACAACGCGCCAAGTTCAGGCGACCACTGTTCCATATTTTGTACCAAGACCGTCCACGTGGCTGGCAAGTTGTCAAAATCGCTCTCCTCAAGCGGACTTTTTTTCATTTGCCAAACGCCGTTCGCCGCGCCTTGACGCTCGGTAAGCAACCGCGCGCTGGCTTCTGCATCCAGTGCCAGACCTAAAATGTCTTCAGGCTCAAACATATCTGCCAGCTGGGGCAAGCCTTGCTTAATGAGTAGTGGTTTTTTTTGCCAATAGTCACGTAAAAAAATCTCAGGCGTGATGCCTTCAGGCAAACATAGCGGAAAAGTCGTCATAGTCGTATCCAAGAAAGTGAATAGAAAAAAATCAGATGGCAAAAGAATAATAAAGATAGGGCATAAAAAGAGGGGCGGTCGGGGCAATTTGCTACTTTAGAAAAGCGTATCAATGGTTTATGATTGATAACTAGCGCTGCGCCTTTACTGCGCCACTTCATTATTTATAGGGTCGTTATGAAAAAAGTATCCGTCGTCATGCTGCTGGTCAGCACATTGTTCTTACAAGCCTGCGTCCATAAAGTGGTCACCGTCCCTGTAAAAATCGCCTACAAAACAGGAAAAGGGCTGGTCAAAGGCACCGTCGCGGTCGCCAAAGCCGTCACCCCAGGCGGTGATGATAAGGACGACGACAAAGACTAGGGCGTGTCTTCGTTTTAAAAATGGTGATAAAAATGAGATAAATTAAAGGCAAACAAGGAAAATAGCGCAGGCAATATCGAGATATTAACCCGCTATTTGACACCGTTTGCCAAAGATTTAGCCATTTTTAGCCCATTTAGTCAGAGACGTTTGAATTGAAGACACGCCCTAACGCCTTATCTGTATTTATACGCTATATTTTCAAGCCATCTTATCACAACGGGCATACCCAATCAGGTATGCCCGTTTTGTCTTGCGTTTACTTATACTTTTTTAGTCTCATTGACGCGCACTACATTCACGCCCGACCATAAATAACTAACACTTTGGCGATTAGCCGTTGAGCTTAGCCAGCCACTCATGGATGGCGTTGGCTTGGGCTTCAGCGTTACCTGTATAGGTTGCTGGCGTCATATCGCGTAGACGGGCTTTGTCCGCATCGCTGACCGCTGACAGCTCATCGCTTTCTACGAATGCGAGCATCGCTTCACGCGTCATCGCGTTACCACGGGTCAGTGCTTTTAGTTTCTCATACGGATTTTCAACGCGGTAGCGGCGCATGACGGTTTGGATTGGTTCTGCCAAGACTTCTTGCGCGTCGTCGAGGTCCGCGTTTAGGCGCGCTGGATTGACTTCGAGTTTGCCGATACCTTTTAGGCACGCGTCATAAGCAATCATGCTTTGCGCCAAGCCCACACCGATGTTACGCAGTACGGTTGAGTCCGACAGGTCGCGCTGCATACGTGAGATGGGCAATTTTTCGCCAAGGTGTGCCAGCATCGCGTTGGCGACGCCAAGGTTGCCTTCTGAGTTTTCAAAGTCGATTGGGTTGACTTTGTGCGGCATGGTTGATGAGCCGACTTCGCCTTCTTTTAGGCGCTGCTTGAAATAGCCCAAGCTGATGTATTGCCAAACGTCACGGTTAAAGTCAATCAAGATGGTGTTAAAGCGCTTGACCGCGTCAAACAGCTCTGCGATGTAGTCGTGTGGCTCAATCTGCGTGGTGTATGGGTTAAAGCTAAGCCCTAGACTTTCAGTAACAAAGGCTTCGGCGTGCGCTTGCCAATCCACATCAGGGTAGGCAGATAGGTGCGCGTTGTAGTTACCGACCGCGCCATTGATTTTACCCAGCAATTCGACTTCCGCGCTTTGCTTGACTTGACGGGCAAGACGGTAAGCGACGTTTGCCATCTCTTTACCCAATGTGGTTGGGCTGGCGGTTTGACCGTGGGTGCGTGACAGCATTGGCTGTGCTGCGTGCGTGGTCGCAAGGTCAGCGATGGCATCGGTGATTTGCTGCATTTTTTGTAGTACCACAGTGCGGCTGTCTTTGAGCATCAATGCGTATGATAGGTTGTTGATGTCTTCACTGGTGCAGGCAAAATGGATAAATTCTAGCGAGTCTACCAACGCTGGCTGACCACGGAACTGGTCTTTAATAAAGTACTCAACCGCTTTGACATCATGGTTGGTGGTCGCTTCGATGTCTTTGATTTGCTGCGCGTCCGCTTCGCTAAACTCATCAACAATACGGTTTAAAAACGCATTAGTTTCGTCATCAAATGCAGCCAACTCGCCGATAGCGGCATTGTCCGCTAGGGCTTGTAACCAACGAATTTCAACAGTCACACGCGCTTTAATCAGACCAAACTCAGACAAGTAAGGACGCAAGCTGTCAGCTTTAGACGCATAGCGCCCATCAATGGGAGAGAGTGCGGTAAGTGGGGTCATGGTATTGCCTTTGAATTATCAAAAAAATGAATGAAAGCCGAATACGGTACGATTTTTCGGCGCAATTATAGCAAAAAAAGACGCGAAAAAGGCAGCAATTGCAGGTTTGTCTGTGGATTATTAGGATAAGTAGGTAGGAGTAAAATAGACTCAAAATAAAGACAAAAAGAACAAACACAAAATTTTGAAGCATATCGTGATGTTAAAAGTAGCATTGTAAGTGCTAACTGCGGCAATCGTCGCTGCCCGCAGTTAGACTTTATTTATTTTTGACTACACTGATTTGTTTTAAATCTCACGCGGTGCATTAATATCAGAAATCACGCCGCCGCCTAAGCACACCGCGCCGCTATAAAATACTGCCGACTGTCCAGGAGTGACCGCACGCTGCGGCTCATCAAAGACCACTCGCACATTGCTGCCTGTGTCATCAAGGGCAAAGACGCGGCATGCTTGGTCAGGCTGGCGATAGCGGGTCTTTGCCGTACAATACAGCCCCTCTTCGCTAAAGACAGCTGCTGGTGGCTGGCACGCGACCCAATCCATCTTGTACGCGGTCAGCTCGGTGCTTTGGAGCATCGGGTGGTCATGACCTTGACCGACAATTAAGCGATTGTTTTCTAGGTCTTTGGCAAGCACAAACCACGGCTCTTCAGGGCGATTTTTGACCCCGCCAATACCAATACCACCGCGCTGACCGAGCGTATAATACATCAGCCCATCATGTTGCCCAATCACATGACCGTCATCGGTAACGATATCACCATTTTGTGCGGGCAGATACTGCTGCAAAAATTCTTTAAAGCGGCGCTCACCGATAAAGCAAATACCCGTAGAGTCTTTTTTCTTAGCAGTGATTAGGTCATGCGCTTCAGCAATCTTGCGTACTTCAGGTTTTTCTAGCTCGCCAACAGGGAATAAGGTTTTAGCGATTTTATCCCCGCCGACCGCATGCAAAAAGTAACTTTGATCTTTATTGGTATCAAGTCCGCGTAGCAGCTGCGCGGTGGTCATGCCATCATCCGCCTCATTGGTACTACGGCGGGTATAGTGACCTGTGGCGATATAATCCGCGCCTAGTGTCAATGCGTAATCCAAAAATGCCTTGAATTTGATTTCTTTATTACACAAAATATCAGGGTTCGGCGTGCGTCCTGCTTGGTATTCGGCTAAGAAGTGCTCAAAGACGCGATCCCAGTATTCCATTGCAAAATTGGCGGTATGTAGTGGAATACCGATTTTGTCGCACACCGCTTGCGCGTCTGCCAAATCTTCCATCGCGGTACAGTATTCGGTACCGTCGTCTTCTTCCCAGTTTTTCATAAACAGCCCTTCGACCACAAAGCCTGCTTCTTTTAATAGCACAGCAGAGACCGAAGAGTCGACGCCGCCTGACATACCGACGATGACGCGTGTTTGCTTTGGGTTCTCGATATCAGACAGATTAAGGGCAGGGCGGGCAGAGATGGGGCTTACAGATTGCGCGGTGATGATAGCTGACATAAACTGGCTCAACAACTTATGATAAAATAGGCGACCTATTATAACAGCTAATGCAGGCGGGTTGAACCTGTGGCGGTGCGCGTACAGTGACTGCCGCTGTCAGATTTGCGCCCCAACCATTTGAGGAACTTTTATGATAAAAATCGGTCAAGGTATCGATGTACATGCCTTTCATAATAATGGCGAGCAGCAGCAATATGTGGTGCTGGCGGGCGTGCATATCGAGCACAGCCACAGCTTACTTGCGCATTCAGATGGCGATGTGGTGCTACACGCCTTAGCCGATGCGCTGCTCGGTGCGCTGGCGATGGGCGATATCGGGCAGCATTTTCCCGATACCGATGCCAATAATGCAGGGCTTGATTCACGCGTGCTCTTGCGCTACGTGTATGGCAAGATACTAGAAGCAGGTTATATGCTCGGCAATGCCGACATCACCATCATGTGTGAGCGCCCAAAAATCGCGCCGTACAATCAAGCGATGCGGGAAAATATTGCCGCCGACCTACAAGTTGATGTCAGTAATATCAGTGTCAAAGCCACGACCAGCGAAAAACTGGGCTTTACAGGTCGTCAAGAAGGCATTATGGCAAGCGCCGTGGTACTATTAACACCAAAAGCGGTATAATCGGACACTTTTTTACGCGCAGGGCGCTTTTCTGCCCTCGTATGCTTGTAATTACTGCGCACCCGCCCCATGTAACGCGTAGCCCGCGTCATCGTGACTGGTGACAGTTATTTGGTGATAGCTATTGTTGATTACTGTCCACTTTTACGATTTGACCCATTTTTTATATCATTATTTTGATACGTTTTACCCAAAAGCCATCATTAAGGAGCTTTTATGAGCGACAACACGCCAAACACCGACGTCGAACAAATGATTCGCAACCAAATCAAAGAAAACAAAGTATTGCTATACATGAAAGGCACACCGCAGTTCCCACAGTGTGGTTTTTCTGCCAAAGCGATTGAAGTATTGACCCAAGTCGGTCGTCCTTTTGCGTTTGTAAACATCTTAGAAAACCCAGAAATCCGCGCAACCTTGCCACAAATCGGCAACTGGCCAACATTCCCGCAGCTATGGATTGACGGCGAATTGATGGGTGGCTCAGACATCATTTTGCAAATGTACCAATCAGGCGAGCTAAAACCACTGATTGAGGCGAACAGCCCAGCAGCGTAATAGTCGCTTATCGGTGATACGCCTAAAAAAGCCCAAGCCGCCTGAGTGTGTCTTGGGCTTTTTATTGCCTTGCCTTTCGTGAGCTGCGCCCCTATATAAAGCAAATAAGACAGGCGCAACGCCTTAATGATTGTTTTTACAGCAATTTTTCGTTTGCGTTTCTTGTTAGCCTATTCCATTAATAAAAAGAGAGACTTATGAGCCAAGATACTGTCAATACCCAGCCAGATGCGACCGCCCAAGACGATCAAGAAGATGCGCTATTGGCGGCTCGCCGTGCGCGTATGCAAAGCGCGTCCGAAGCGATTATTGAGCTGGCTGAAAACGAGCCTTATTCGGCGCTTAAATGTATTCATAAGCTAAGCGTGGCAGGCGGGGCGACCGAAAAGACCTATAGCGCCATTCATACGCGCATCGTCACTGACCAAGATGCGGCAGGCGCGTATCACCTGACCTTGATTGCGCAAAGTGCGCTCGATCTGCCGATTGATATTCGTCAGCTCGTGGATATTGTGATTGCTGAGGGTGACAATCATCAGCGCTTATCGCTTTTAAAAAATCTGCCTGTACCGCCTGTGGCTGAGATTCAGCAAGCAATTACCTATACAGGAGATAAGGAAGCCGCGCGTATTTTAGAGGACTATCTCAAAGACAATCCTGAAGGGTTGGGCAGCGCGTATATGAATGGCAAAGAAGAGCAGATTGTGCCGCTTAGCAATCCAAATGTGCAGTAAGTCAGCTGTTTTGACGGTTTATTAAGTCATAGTTAGGTGAATGCTGTTTAGCCTATAGCTCAGTTAATTTAAAAATGGTACAGCGAGATTAAATACTGTTTTTCGCCGCCTCTGGAGACGAAGTCACAGCAAGCAAGAAAAATAGTATTTAATTGCGCGTATGTTTTGTGCTATGTCAATTTTATCTAAGCTCTACTATCAGTTATTCATGACAAACAGCGATATCCTTGCGCTGGCTATGTTTATCAGGCACAAAAATTGCTATAATAATCGGTTACTTCAAACAAGCTTGCGTAGTGACGCGCGGCAATTGGTTTTTTATCAGGTTAAGTGATGGTGCAGGAGCGCACGTCGATCACTTAGACAAGTGAGGCAGATATGCAATACCCAAAACATTACGACGTGGTGGTCATCGGCGGCGGTCATGCAGGCACAGAAGCGGCATTGGCGGCAGCACGTATGGGCGCACAGACCCTGCTGTTGACACACAATATCGAGACGCTCGGGCAGATGAGCTGCAACCCTGCGATTGGCGGTATTGGTAAATCGCATCTGGTGCGTGAGATTGACGCGCTTGGTGGTGCTATGGCACTGGCAACGGACAAGGCGGGCATTCAGTTTCGGGTATTGAACAGCCGCAAGGGCGCGGCGGTACGGGCCACGCGCGCGCAGGCAGATCGTATTCTTTATAAAGCCGCAATTCGCCATACATTAGAGAATCAGCCGAACCTTGATTTGTTCCAACAAGCCGCCGATGATATTTTGGTCGAAAACGGTCGCGCCGTAGCGGTGGTGACCTCGACAGGTATCGTCTTTAGAACCGAAACCGTCGTCTTGACCTCAGGCACGTTCTTGGGCGGTGTGATTCATATCGGTCTAGAAAACTCGCACGGTGGTCGTGCAGGTGACCAGCCCGCGATTAAACTGGCGGATCGTTTGCGCGAGCTAAAACTGCCCGTCGGTCGTCTAAAGACAGGCACGCCCGCGCGTATCGATGCGCGTAGCGTGGACTTTAGCGTTATGACTGTCCAGCCTGGTGATAAGCCGCTGCCTGTCATGAGCTATATGGGCAATACTGAGATGCACCCGCAGCAGGTCAATTGCTACATCACGCATACCAATGCGCGTACGCACGACATCATCCGTGACAATCTCGACCGCTCGCCAATGTTCTCAGGCAAAATTGAAGGCGTGGGACCGCGTTATTGCCCATCGATTGAAGACAAAATTCATCGCTTTGCCGATAAAGACAGTCACCAAATCTTCATTGAGCCTGAAGGCTTGACCACACACGAGCTGTACCCTAATGGCATCTCGACCAGCTTGCCGTTTGATGTGCAGCTTGACTTTATCCATAGCATGAAAGGGCTTGAAAACGCACACATCACCCGCCCAGGTTACGCGATTGAGTACGATTATTTTGACCCGCAAAGCCTCAAGCCCACGCTTGAGACCAAGTCGATTGAGCGCTTGTATTTTGCAGGACAAATCAACGGTACGACAGGTTATGAAGAAGCGGGCGTTCAAGGCTTGCTGGCGGGGACAAATGCCGCACTGGTGACCACCAATAACCCTGATTATGACACATGGACGCCGCGCCGTGACCAAGCGTACTTAGGCGTACTCGTTGATGACCTTATCACCCACGGCACCAACGAGCCGTACCGTATGTTCACGAGCCGCGCTGAATACCGTCTGCTATTGCGTGAAGACAATGCCGATCAGCGTCTAACCGAGATTGGGCGCAAGCTTGGCTTGGTGGACGATGCGCGCTGGCAAGCCTATCAAGACAAAATGACCGCGATTGACAATGAGTCCGCGCGTCTAAAAGCACTCTGGGCAACGCCAAGCAATGACTTGGGCGCAAAGCTGACCGACACCACAGGTGAAGTGCTGTCAAAAGAATCGACGGCCTATGACTTGCTAAAACGTCCGCAGATTAACTTTAGTGACATTGCCACCATTACCGATTCGGACGTGACAAACGACGTGGGCGAGCAGATTGAAATCTCTGTCAAATACGCAGGCTATATCGACCGTCAGCAAGAAGATATCGAGCAAATGAAGCGCCTAGAAAACACCGCGCTGCCTGTTGATTTTGACTACAGCGCTGTATCTGGTCTGTCCAATGAAATCGTACAAAAGCTTAGCCATGTGCGCCCAGCTACTTTGGCGCAAGCAGGGCGCGTGAGCGGTGTGACACCAGCGGCGGTACAGCTGCTCGCCATGACCCTTAAAAAGCATAGAAAAGCCAAAGCAGCGCTACAAACTTCCTAAACTTATGCGTGCCCTTTAATCGGCAATATGTCGTATACTAAATCTTATCCGCTGCTGATGACCTGATATTAAGTGATATCAGGTCATTATTTTTGGGCAACCATTGCCATTTTTTACCTTTCAAGCATCAATATACCAAGGATAGGTTCTTTGCTACTTTTGCTATAAATACCTTTTTCTTTTAATAAAAGCGCGTAGTTATTTATAAATATAAGCAACCATATTTTGCTCTTTATTTTTCCTTTTATTTACCATCGTATTTACAGTTCTTGGTTGTACTTGTCTTTGATGTTATTTTTACTCGGTCGGTAAGCAGTGCCTTGCAATGTTGCCATCTATCGTTTTTACAACTGTCTGCCAAGTGTGAGTATCTTATGATCGAAGCCATTATTTTTGCCATAACCATTGTTTTCCCCAATTTATTTTTGATGGCGCTTGGGGTATTTATGCAAAAAAAAGGCACGGTCGGTCCGACTTTTATTGATCAAGCCTCCAACTTTGTATTTACGTATTGCTTGCCGTGTTTGCTCTTTTTTAGTGTCGTCGATAGCGATGTCGATTACGGCAAACAAGTGACCTTGATTGCCGCTGGCGTACTTGTGACGTTGCTGCTGTTCTTTGGTGCCGAGCTGTACGCCAAATATTTTGTGCGTGAGCCTGCTGACCAAGGGGTGTTCGTTCAGGGGGTGTTCCGTAGCAATATGGCGATTATTGGTCTGGCAACGGTAGACAATGCCTACGGCGCGACGGGGCTCAGTATCGGTGCGGTCTATATGGGCGTGGTAACGATACTGTTTAATATTTTGGCGGTAATCACCTTAAGCCGCATCTCCAAAAGCTCGGAGGATACGTGGGTCAGTCGCAGCATGATGGTCATCAAAAAAATCTTTACCAATCCGCTGATTATCGCATTGGTATCAGCCTTTGTTTATAAAGCATTGCCACTACCGCCAATCAGTGGCGTGATTCATACCACAGGTGACTTGCTGGCAGGGGTGGCGCTACCTTTAGCGCTGATTTGCGCGGGTGCGAGTATCAATATCAAGTCCATGCTGCACTTATCTGGCGTGTCCATGCAATCGAGCATTGGTCGCATTGTGGTCGCGCCTATTGTGGCGGTGGTGGTTGGCTTATTGTTTGGGTTAAGTGGCGTGCATTTGGCAGTGCTGTTCTTAATGGTCGCGTCACCTGCGGCGGCGGCCAGCTATGTTATGGCAAAAGCGATGGGCGGTAATGACATCTTGGCGGCGAATATCTTAGCATTTACCACTGTGTTTTCGCTGTTTGGTATGGCGATTGGGGCAGCAGTTTTACGCTCACTGGGCTGGATATAAATCAAAAAAATTATAAAAATCGACAAAATTCATTCTTTGGCATTGCCATCTCACCATGAGCACGGCATGATAGCTGATGCGTGCCTTGTTGCTTTGCTAAGACATTGGCAGTCAGTGTGGTGAAAAACGGACAATACATCGAATAACAAAGGAAGCAAACATGCAGTGGCTGAATCAAGCGGTAGTTACAGAGCATCTGACAATGCCAGCAGCAATTGAAGCAATAGAGCGCTTGCTCAAGCAGCAAGTGGAACATCCAGATTGGGTCAAATCGCCTGAGCGCTTAGTGATTCCTACCTTTAGCGCCGATGATACGCACAGCTCAGGCTCTCATTTGTCCATGCCTGCCACGCTGTACGATGGCGACAATGAATATGCTGTGGTCAAGCTTGTGACCATTTGCCCTGACAATCCCAGCCGCAATCTGCCAACCACTACAGCCATAATTACGGTTTCTAATAATGATACCGGTGAAGTGCTGGCGGTGATGGATGGCGTTTGTATCACACAAGTGCGTACAGCCGCGCTGTCAGGTGTCGCTACCAAGTACTTAGCAAAAACAGATGCCAAAAGTGTGGCGGTCGTTGGCTGCGGCGGTATGGCATACGAGCAGCTCAACGCTGTCTTGACCGTGCGTCCTGATATCGACACGGTCTATGTGTGGAATCGTAGTGCCGAGGGTGCGACGCGCTTTCAGGCGCAATTTGCCAAAGACTATCCGCAGTGGAACGTCTCTATGCAGATTTGCGAGCAGATTGAAGACGCGATTCAAGAGGCAGACATTATTAATGTCGCCACCCGCGCAACCGAAGGTCTGTTCGATGCCGAGTCTATTAAATCTGATGTCCATATCAATGCAGTCGGCGCGTATCAACCTTCAATGAAAGAAATCAGTAATGAGGTGATTGCCCAAAGCAACGTGATTGTCGATGACCGCGAAGGCAGTCGTCACGAAGCAGGTGATTTAATTCAGGCAGATGCGGCAGAGGATTGTCCGTGGATATGGTCGGATATCGTAGGCGACTTGCAAGGATTAGTGACGGGCGCTATTGCGCCAGCGCAAACAAACATGACGCTGTTTAAGTCTGTTGGCGCGGCGCGCTTTGATGCGGCAGTAGCGCTCGATGTGGCGCAAATGGCATTAAAAAATAATATCGGTACTCGCGTTCAATAAAATAAAGGCGTAGAAAAAAGCCCGTGCCTTTAATAAAGCGCGGGCTTTTTTTTCAGATCATATTTATCGAATAAATGGGCTTTTTAATTACAAGCCATCTCTTTTGTCTTGCTCTATTTTTTTGCGTTTGCCACTTCTATAAGTAAAGTAACCGCCGATAATCATCACGACGAGGATTGCCAAAATATAAAAAAAGATGGTCGAACCAATAAAAGGGGAGGCTTCCATAATTATTATCCTATCGTTGTTTTTTTATTATTATGCAAGCCGCCCAGACTATTGTAAAGTAAACAAATTTAACTGAGGTACGAGTGACAATGAGTGCAGACGAGCGGCTTGGTCATGTACGTTGGCAGTCACAATCAGTTCATCAGGTTGGTGGGTATTGATAAAGGCTTCTAGTTTTGGACGTACTGTTTCAGGTGTACCAATAAATGAAACCGACAACGCGCGCTCAACCATCATGCGCTCCGCATCACTCCAAATACCGCCCATATCTTTGGTTGGACGCGGGATTTGCCCTGTCTCGCCACGGCGTAAATGTACAAAGCTCTGCTGTGCGGAGGTAAAATGATAGCGCGCTGTTTCCTCATCGTCAGCCAACAGTAGATTGGCTGCAATCATCACGTAGGGCTTATCCAAATAAGCAGACGGCTGGAACTGCTCACGATACGTCTGTACCGCATGCGTCAACATATCAGGCGCAAAGTGTGAGGCAAAGGCATACGGTAAGCCCAGATGCGCCGCTAGTGTCGCACCGAATAATGATGAACCCAGTATCCATAATGGAATCTTAGAATCAGTACCTGGATAAGCATGTACGTGTCCGTGTGTGCCATCATCGTTCAAATAATGAAGCAGCTCTTGCACATCTTGCGGAAAACGCTCGGCGTCCTTGTGCTGGCGGCGCAATGCCTGAAAGGTGGCGCCATCAGTACCAGGAGCGCGTCCCAAACCTAAGTCGATACGGTCGCCGTAAAGCGCCTGCAATGTACCAAATTGCTCTGCCACTACTAAAGGCGCATGATTGGGCAGCATCACGCCGCCTGAACCAATACGGATACGTTCGGTCTGTGCGCCAATATGTGACAGCAAAACGGCGGTCGCAGCACTGGCAATACCTGGCATATTGTGATGCTCAGCGAGCCAATAGCGGTTGAGGCCGATAGCTTCTGCTTGTTTTGCCATATCGACTGTTTGTGCAATACCGTCAGCTGTGCTGCTGCCTTCAGGAACAGGAGCAAGGTCTAAAAAGGATAAAGGAATAGTCGTTGTCATAAATGATCCAATGGTTTGTATGTTTCTTGGCTATAGATATGATTGTTTATCGTGGTACTTTCAAGATAAATGACTGGTCAGTAATCTCATGTGTCACGTACACGGCTAAGTAAAATGAAAAAATAACAAGTATAAAAAAGAGCAGAAGCGCGGGGCATCTGCTCTTATCATTTATTAACAATCTGTCCAAACGCGCGCTATAGAAGAAACACGTTTGGTATTTTTTACTGCTGGTTTTTTAGCTTGTACGCGATGACATAATCGCCGATCTTCGTACCGACTGAACCGTGACCACCCGCGACCAAGACGACCATCTGCTCACCTTTTGAGTTGAGGTAGGTCATTGGCGTGGCCTGTCCGCCTGCAGGAATACGTACATTCCACAGCACATCACCATTTTTTAGATCATAAGCGCGGAAGTTGTTTTCGGTCGCTGCCGACAAGAATGCCACGCCGCCTTTAGTGATGATTGGACCGCCGATGCCTGGCACACCCAATTCGAACTTGAGTGGAATGGGCGATAAGTCTTGTACCGTACCATTCTTACGCTGATAAGCAATCTCGCCAGTAGCAAGGTCAGCCGCTGCAATTGTACCCCAAGGTGGCTGCTGACAAGGCACGCCAAGTGGCGATAAGAAGGGGCCCATTTCTACAGCATAATCAGCGCCTTCATTGGCGTTTACGCCATGCTCGCCTTTATTGGTCTCAGCATCACCAAGATTTTCTTTGGGAATCAGCTTCGAAGTGAACGCTAGGTATGTTGGCATACCGAACATGACGCCATTTTCAGGATCGACCGCGAGGCTACCCCAGTTAAAGGTACCAAAGTTACCTGGATAAACCAGCGTGCCATTGGTTGATGGTGGCGTGTAGCGACCATCGTAGTTGAGTTTATTAAACTCAATGCGGCACATCATTTGGTCAATCAAGCTTGCGCCCCACATGTCTTTTTCCGTCAAGTCATCTGGAGAAAAGCTGAGCGCTGAATAAGGCTGCGTTGGTGCTGCGTGTTCACCTGCGACCAAGTAACCTTGGGGTGCAGGGCGCTCTTTAATCGGCAAGATAGGCTCACCAGTCGCGCGGTTAAGCACATATACATCGCCTTGTTTGGTCGGTACAACCAGTGCAGGCTGTTTGCCATCTTTGGTGTCAAGATCCAGTAGTGTTGGCTGTGCTGGCGTGTCCATGTCCCAAAGGTCATGATGCACGAACTGCTGTACCCAGCGCGCTTGACCTGTTTTTAAGTCCAGTGCGACGACAGAGGTGGCGTATTTTTCTTCTTCTGGGGTACGGTAGCTGCCCAATTGATCAGGTACGCGGTTGCCCATTGGGAAATATGCAAGTCCCAATTCTTCATCGGCACTGGCCGTCGACCATGAATTGGGCGAGCTGGTGCGATAGGTTTGGGTTGGGTCATTGACATCAAGTGGGGTGGTGTCTTCAGGCGCACCTGAATCCCAGTTCCACTTAAGCTCACCAGTATTGACATCATAAGCACGGATGACACCTGAGGGCGAGTTGATATCGTAGTTATCATTGACCGCGCCTGCGACAATGATCACGCCGCCTGCCACGATAGGTGGTGACGTAGAGTAATAGTAACCCGCCTGCTTGAACGGCATGTTGTGCATGAGGTCCAGCTCGCCATCATCACCAAAGCCTTGGCAGCGTTTGCCCGTCTTAGGATCAAGGGCATAGAGCTTGGCATCTGATGACGGAATAAAAATCTTAGCATCACATTGTGTGCTTTCACCTTCAAAGGTGTTGCCTTCGATTTTTTCTACAACCAGATTGGTGCCTGCGGTGTTGTTACTGGCAGGGCTGGTATTAGCGTTAGCAGCTGCTTGGGTATCATTTGCTGTCGCACTGACACGCGTGATGTCGGTCGCAGGCGCATTGCCTTGACCTGCGTAGTAAGAGACGCCACGGCATGTTTGATGCTGGCGCTGCAAGTTTTCGCCCACTTTAGGGTTAAACTTCCACAGCTGTTCACCGCTATCCGCGTCAAGCGCCAATGCCCAGTTGTGCGGCGTACACATAAATAAGGCGTTACCAATTTTAAGTGGCGTTGCCTGATACGTGGTTTCACCCACATCGTTAGGGCCTTTGACATCGCCTGTCTGAATTTGCCAAGCAACTTCAAGGTCTTTGACGTTTTCGGTATTGATTTGGTCAAGTGGCGAGTAGCGCTGACCATAATCGGTGCGGCCGTAAGCGCTCCATTCACCATCTGGCGTTTGCTCACCTGTAGATAGTGGATCGCCGAGATTGAGTGCATCGTCGTTAGCGGCATTGTCAGCATTCAAGTCAAGCTGCCCAAGCTTGTCTGTTGCATTGTTTGCAATACTGCCAAAAGACAATAAACCACCGACCACAATAGTCACCAATAAGCCCCAATAATATAGCGGGGTTTTGCCTGCATGGGTCGCTGGTGTTTGCGCATTGGTTGATACGGCGCCACCGTGCATCTTGCGAAATACCCAAGGCAACAGCATCAGTAGACCAAAGATCATGGGGAAGCCAACGCGAGTCGCGAGCGCCCACCAATAAAAGCCTGATTCCCATAGCGCCCATGCTACGGTAATCACCAAGAACAGCGCGTACAGCCCATACGCGCTCCAATGGCGTTTGAATAACAAAAAAGCCGTGCCAAGCATCATGATGCCTGCCACGACATAATAAGGACTGCCACCGAGCGATAGCAGATAAGCCCCACCTAACAATAAGGGGGCTGCGAATATTGCCATAATAATGGCGACGAATTTTTCCATATGAAGATACCACTTATGGCTAAGAGCACGGGGTGGTAGGCAAAAACTGAACAGACCACAAGCCTATATCAGACGTCTAACACCGTCTTCGTACTCACACAAAGTATATATAGAGTTAGGATTGTATAAGGTTCCTGTAGGTATTCTATCACTCGTGCAAGGGCGAGCACAGGAAACTCTACGCGAACTATACAATCCTAAGCCTCATAATCGCCTAAGGTATCTTGCTTTGAACGTATTCACGTCATATTTTTTTGTGCATTAACAACGACTTATATGTCGATAAGGACTAAGAGTCGTTAGTAACAATTAATTTGTAAATTGTTGCTGGCATAATTCCATAAATGCACGTCCGTATTGACGAATCTCGGCATCATCACGTACTGCCATCCAGCTGGTAAAGCGACCAAAGTGGTCAACAGGAATGGCAGTCAGGTTTTGGTAATGGCTTGGCTCAAAGGCCATTTCAGCGATAATGCCAATCCCAAGACCCAAACCAACATAGGTGCTAATCACATCTGCATCGAGCGCAGCTAAGACAATATCAGGCTCTAGACCTGCCGCCGTAAAGGTTTTGTCAATCGCACCGCGCCCTGTATAGCCGCCGTGATAGGTCACGATAGGGTAGCTGGCAAGCGTCGGCAAATCAATACTATCCATACCCGCAAGCTCATGATCGTTGGGTACAATAATACGGTGCGCCCAATCGTAATAGCGGTAGCAGCGCAAATAACTGTTATGGAGCAGTGACTCGGTAGCGATACCGATATCTGCCTGTCCGCGAATGACCATCTGCGCGATGGTTTCAGGATCGGCCTGCTGCAAAATCAAATTGACTTTAGGAAAGCGCGCCTTAAACGCCTTAACCACCTGTGGCAGCACATAACGCGCTTGAGTGTGCGTGGTGGCGATGGTCAGCGTGCCTGTATTGGGGTTATTAAAATCAAGGCTAAGATTTTCAATCGTGCGAATCTCAGCAAAGATAGACTCGATATGCGGCATTAGCGCAGTGCCCATCGGGGTTAGGCCAGTCAGGCGTTTGCCTTGACGCACAAAAACTTCAGTTTTGAGCTGATTTTCCAATGCAGCAATGTGTTTAGATAAGCTTGACTGGCTGGTGTGCAGTACGGTTGCAGCTTGGCTAAGGTTATAGCCATTGACCACCGTATGCCAGACGGTCTCTAATTGCTTGAGCTGGATTTGTAGGTGTCTTTGATTGACGACCACATCAATTGCCATAATGCTTCCTAATCTAAAAAAACCGCGATGCGAAAAGCGTCTGCGCTGTATGACCACGTTACGTAAAATTATCAAAGATAAGTCGCTTAATAAATGAATAAAGCATTCATTCAAAAGAAACGGCTCGATTATGATAGATTTGCTAACGAGCGTTGTAAGCGCACAGTGTAAAATAGCGCTTTTATTCTTGTATATACTAAATAACGATTTATTTATACTTTTTTTGACTGAACATATTGCAATATCAACTAACCATCAGTAATTAATAGCGTTTTTGCAATATTATAAGAAACAAAAAACGCCACCATCGCAGCGGCGACAATGGCGTGTCATGTCTATAGAATAAACGTTAGCGCGTGCTAGCGGTTCTCATACGAAGATATTAAGCCTTATGAGCAATATCGAATCGATCCGCATTCATCATCTTTGTCCATGCCGCAATGAAGTCTTGCACGAATTTCTCTTGATTGTCATCTTGCGCATAAGGCCTCAGCATCGGTCATGTCTGCTGTCGCATCCCCGCGTCCGCTGGTAAAGGGTGCGCTTATTGGCACGCCAGCTGCTTCTGCTGCCGCCTCAATCGCGGTATTACCTGCCAGCACAATCAAGTCCGCTAGGCTCACGTCTTTATCGTTGCTGCCCTTAAAGTCACTTTGAATTTGTGTTAAAGCGTTCAATACACGCTGCAACTGCTCAGGCTCGTTGCCGATCCAGTCTTTTTGCGGGGCAAGGCGAATACGAGCACCGTTTGCGCCGCCGCGATAGTCCGAGCCACGATAAGACTTCTTCAAAGTATTCAGGATTGGCATGGAACTTCTCAGCGATTTCGCGATAGGTGGGGTCTTTTTTGAGCGCCATATCCGCGTCAGTCATGATAGGGTTGCGGCGTACATTCGGATCATGTGCATCTACAGGACGGTCTTCCTCGCGGATATTGACAGGTTCCCATTGCCATGCACCCGCTGGACTTTTGGTCAATTCCCAATCATAGGTGAACAGCAGTTTGAAGTAATCGTGATCCCACTGCGCAGGATTGGTCGTCCATGCGCCTTCGATACCACTGGATACCGTATCGCCCGCGCGGCCTGCACCTTTTGGATTGTGCCAGCCGAAGCCTTGCTGCGCGACGTCCGCGCCTTCTGGCTCGTCTTCTATTTCGGCCACAGCAGACGACGCGCTTTATCAAGGTTGACGTTATCAGGCCAACTGTTAAGCGGTGCAAAGCGCTGGTTGCCCGTATTTGCGCCGCCGCGTCCATCAGCACGGCGATACGTGCCCGCCGAGTGCCACGCCATACGAATCATCAAGCCACCGTAATGTCCCCAATCGGCAGGCCACCACGATTGTGAGTCTTTCATAAGCGCTTTTAAATCTGTTTTTACGGCCTCCAAATCTAAAGACTTAAAGGCTTCGGCATAATCAAAGTCTGCGCCCATCGGATTGGTCTTTTTATCCTGCTGGTGCAAGATATCGAGGTTTAAAGCATTTTCCCACCAGTCGGTACTGCTTGAGGCGTGCGTGGTGTGGGCTTGATGGATGACAGGACAGCGACCTATGCTTGGACGCTCAGGTATGTGTGAGTGGTCTTCATTTTCACTATGAATCGTTGGGCCGTGTCCATCGCCTTTGTCATAGGCAGTGTTGGTTTCTGGTGGCTCACCTTGTGCGGCATGTGGGCATTTGGTCGGTGCTTGTTTATTTTCATCGTGTGACATGAGTTACTCCTTGCTTTTGGCTGGTCATAGTTTATTGATGAAAGAGAGGGTGCTGGACGGTCAAAACCAGCGAACGCCTTAATGTATGCTATAGATTGAGAATAGCGCAGTTCCTTGCATTTAAATAATCAATTTATAAGGACAGTAGGTTTTAAATTACTAATCATTATAAGAATAACGTCTCTTGCTAATTACCGGTAATTATCAGTGATAACAGACAATTAAACCAATCTGTAAGCTCTAGATACTTAATGTTACGTTAGAAAGTAGTTAAATGAGTTTGATGCAATATTTAGCCTAAGCAAGAAAAAATAATCCGATAATTACTGGTCACAGCAAAGGTTCTCAAGTACCATAATTGCATTTTGCCGCCTACCGATATTAAGGTATTGCTAGCTCTGATTGGCAGTATTGACTCATTATCGTAATCAAGGTGCGCGGCTGTTTGTTGTTTAAAATTGAGTGAGTTGCTATGTCTGCCACCCCGCCCACTTTATCTAAAGACACCCCAAAAAAATCATGGGGTGAAGCGTTCGCGGCGTATGCCGATCGCCGTTCTATTATCATGCTCTTGCTGGGATTCTTTGCAGGCATTCCAATCTTGCTGATTTTTTCTAGCTTATCACTGTGGCTGCGCGAGGCGGGAATTGAGCGCAGCGTCGTCACCCTATTTAGCTGGGCAGCGCTCGGTTATTCTTTTAAATTTATTTGGGCGCCTTTAATTGACGCCGTGCCTGTGCCTATTTTGACGCGTCTGCTGGGACGTCGCCGTGCGTGGCTGCTGGTCGCACAGCTGCTGATTATGGCAGCCATCGTCATTATGGCGAGTATCAATCCCATCAATGCCGATGCGCTGACCTATATGGCAGCAGGTGCGGTATTGCTCGGCTTTTCGTCCGCCACCCAAGATATCGTCATTGATGCCTACCGTATCGAGCTTGCCCCAACTGAATTACAAACCGTACTGTCCGCCGTCTATAGCGCAGGCTATCGTATTGGTATGATTGTCGCGGGGGCAGGGGCGCTTTATTTGGCGGCGGGCTTTGGCTCGACTGAAGCCAGCTATAGCTACGAAGCATGGCGCAATACCTATTATATTATGGCAGCAATTATGGGCGCAGGCGTGGTGACGACCCTGTGCATTCGTGAGCCAATCAGCACACAAGTACGTATTGAGCGCAGTTCCAGCGATTATGCGCGCTTGGTCGCGGTGTTTGCACTCGCCGTAACGGCGTTTGTTCTTACCTTCAGAGCATTTGGTGCCATACTGCCTGAAACGGACGGTGTTCTGCTTGCTTTTGGTCTTGAAGTCGTTCACTTGTTTGTAAGTTTGGCGATCGGTATTGCGGTGGGTTACGCTGCCGTCATGGTCGGCGTGGTAAAAAAAGACGTCGCTGTTACGACGTGGGTTGCACCGATTGCAGATTTTTTTCGCCGTTATGGCAAAAAAGCCTTATTGCTGCTTGCGCTGATTGGTTTGTATCGTATTTCAGACATTGTGGCAGGCGTAATTTCGAATGTTTTCTATCAAGATATGGGCTTTAGCAAAACTGACATCGCCAATGCTGTTAAGCTGTTCGGGGTTGTTATGGTGATTGGCGGCGGCTTTTTGGGCGGGTTGCTGGCGCAGCGGTTACGTATCATGCAGGCAATGATGGTTGGTGCCGTGCTTGCTTGTATTACCAATTTGCTGTTCGTACTACTGACCTACCATCCAGGCAGTCTGCTCTATATGTATATCGCTGTGGTGTTTGACAACCTTGCCGCAGGGCTTGCGAGTGCGGTCTTTATCGCGTTTTTATCGGCATTGACGTCGATTCGCTTTACTGCGGTGCAATATGCCATTTTTTCCTCACTAATGACTTTATTCCCTAAAGTCTTGGGCGGGTATTCAGGCTCAATCGTGGACAATATGGGCTATCCGTTCTTCTTTATCTTTACTTTCGCAATCGGCATTCCTATTCTTTTGTTAATTTACTTGGTCGATAAACATATCGTCATTGGTGAAAATGATGACGGAGCGGAGATTGCAAATAATCCCAATATGCGCAGTACCGATGAGCCGCCGCGCGCTGGTGAGTAAGTGACGATGGACAATAAAGATCAGCGCGCTAAATTTTTTGATAAGGATTGAAACCAAACATGAGCAGCAGCGTCAAAGACATTAAACACCAAAGTAAAGCATGGGCAGAGACGTATCATGTCCCAAGCTTTTGGATGACCGATTGGCTGCTCCACATCTTAGGACAAGCACCGCTGTTTTTGATTACCAATGATGACTATGTGCTAAATAATGATGAGCAAGCGTGCTTTGATAAGGGCGTGGCACAGATGCAGGCAGGCACGCCGCTTGCGTATTTGACGGGCACGCAGGCGTTTTGGTCGCTCGATTTTCAGGTCAATGAGCACACATTGATTCCGCGCCCTGATACCGAAGTGCTGGTTGAGCAAGTACTGGCGTGGATGGCGGCGCACCCCACGGCAAATGCTGCGCCGCGTCTGTTAGATTTGGGTACAGGTTCAGGCTGTATCGCCATCAGCCTTGCCTATGAATTACAGCAAGCGCAAGGCAACCGCTGGCAAGTCACAGCGGTTGATATGTCAGAAGGCGCGCTCGCGGTCGCTAAGCAAAACGCCGCATTAAATCAAGTCACTAATGTGACTTTTGCACAAGGCAGCTGGTATAGCGCGCTGGGTGATTTTGAGGCGCGCTTTGAGGCGATTGTCTCCAATCCGCCTTATATCGACGAGGCGGACGAGCATTTGGCGCAGTTGATTGCTGAGCCTATCAGCGCGCTGAGTGCGCCCAATCATGGTTTGGCAGATATCGAGCATATTGTTGCTCATGCGCCACAGCATCTGAGAGCAGGCGGCCTGCTGGCGATTGAGCACGGCTATGACCAAGGGGCAGCGGTCGCTGACTTGATGCGTGCGCGGGGCTTTAGCGACGTGCATACCGTGCAAGATTATGGCGGGCGCGACCGCGTTACCATGGGTCAGTATGTAACGGTATAAAGCGTTATGCCAACCATTAAGCAGAATACATAACAAGACATCAATGCAAGGCATGACTATGATAGAACTGGCGGACGATGAGCTGCTACGCTATGCGCGGCAAATTTTATTAAACGGCTGGGATATGGACGCGCAGCTGCGTCTAAAAGCAGCGCGCATCGTCATCATTGGTGCGGGCGGGCTTGGCTGCCCTGCGTCTGAGACGCTGGCTCGGGCAGGGGTCGGGTGTATCACCTTGATTGACGATGATGTGATTGAAGCAAGTAACTTGCAGCGGCAGACATTGTTTGTGGCGGCAGATATCGGTCAGTCAAAGGCAGTACGCGCTGCCGAGCGCCTGACGGAGATTAACCCTTATATTGCGGCAGTTGGTATAAAGAGCCGTCTCAGCGATGACAATGCCGCAGACTTGCTAGATAGCGGTACGGGCATGCCTGATTTGCTGCTTGATTGCACTGATAATTTTGCCACGCGTGACAGTATCAACCGCATTAGCGTGGCGCTAAATGTTCCGCTGCTTTCTGCCTCCGCCATTGGCATGACAGGGCAGCTGAGTCTGTTTGAGCCTATCAAGCAAACAGGCTGCTATCATTGCTTATTCGGCGCGCCGAGCGATGATGAAGACACGCGCACGTGTGCTAACTCAGGCGTGCTGGCGAGCACCACCACGGTGATGGGCAATTTGCAAGCCAATACCGCACTGCAATATTTGGGGCTAGGACACAATCCTTTAAGCGGCAAGTTGCTGCTTTGGGATGGGCGCAGTATGCAGCAGCGCATGATGAACTATAAGCCTGACCCCACATGCCCCGTTTGTCATCGTCCCGCTTTGCAGCAATAAGCTACATATCAACAATACGTCACCAGTAATCGCGAAGGTGGCTTTGTGCTATGGTGTCCGTTTCCTTTTATATACTTTTTATTATGGTGAATCGTTATGCAGCGTCCTCATTTGTTGCGTCATACCTTTAATGTGGTCAATCGCGTGCGCCAAACTGCCAGTGTGGCGGGTCTGTCGGCGCTACGCGTCGCTAAAGGCGAAAAGCCCGACGCGTATTTGTTAAAAGAGACCTTTGAGCAGCTCGGCACGACGTATATCAAAATCGGGCAGTTTATTGCCAGTACGCCGTCTTTGTTTCCGCGTGCCTATGTTGAGGCGTTTCAAGATTGCCTTGACCAAACTACGCCGCTACCGTACAGCTATATCGAGCGGGTATTAAAAGAAGAGCTGGAAGTCGATGGTCAGCGTTTGGATGACTTGTTTGCAGATATTGACCCCACGCCACTCGCGTCGGCGTCCATCGCGCAGGTGCATGCTGCGCGTCTGCCGAACGGTGATGATGTGGTGCTCAAGGTGCAAAAACCCAATGTCGAAACCATCATGCAAACCGACCTTGGTGTACTACACGCGGTAACCAAGCTGCTTGAAGTCATGATGCCATCCATGAAGTTTGCCAGTATCGCGCCCATCATTGATGAGATTCGCTTGCGCATGCTCGCGGAGACTGACTTTATTAGCGAAGCCAAAAACATTGGCGACTTTCAGCAATTTTTGGCGATGTCGAGCAATAACAAGGTAGTCGCGCCAAAGGTATACGATGCCTTGACCACCAAGCGCGTACTGACCATGAGCCGTCTGTATGGCGTGTCGATGGTCGATACCCATGCCATGCGCCAGTATTGTGACGACCCTGCGCAGGTGATGACCGACACGCTTAACACGTGGTTTGCCAGCCTGATGCTATGCAACAGCTTCCATGCGGATTTGCACGCGGGTAATCTGATGTTGCTCACCGATGGACGCATTGGCTTTTTGGACTTTGGTATTGTCGGACAACTGAAAGCCGAAAGCTGGCGCGCGTGCTTGACCATGGTGCAGGCGCTACAGGACAACAACTATCCTGTGATGGCGCAGGCGATGGTCGATATGGAAATGACCCATGCCCGTCATGAGGTCAATATCAAAGCACTGACTGCCGATTTAGAACGCATGATGCAGTCGATTATGGCAGAAGACCGCGCCTTTACCAGCGGTGTACCCTTTAACAGTAAAGAGCAAGCGGACGAGCTGAATAAAATGATGCTGGAGATTGTCTCTATCGGTAAAGCGCATGGCATTCATTTTCCGCGTGACTTTGCGCTCTTGACCAAGCAGCTTTTGTACTTTGACCGCTTTATGCGCACCCTAGCGCCAGATATGGATATGTTTAGTGATGGGCGCGTCCAGATGCTGGGTCAGGATGCAAAACTGGCAAATGTCTAAATACGCTTACTATCGCTAAGTTATAGTGCATAACGCGTATCTCGACTGTCTTTCACCTATATATAGTAGAACCTAAATAAAATTGATACAGTATAGGAAACCCATCTAATTAGACGCTATTTTTCTTGCTTGCTGTGATTGCGTCTTTTGATGCTGCGAAAAATAGCGTTTAATCTCACTGTATTGGCTTTATAACTTAACTATGCCAGCCTTGCCCCGCCATCATTTGCACTTTTTTTTACCAAAATGCTGCGCTGATGCGGGCAGGGCAGTTTTTACTTTGTCGTACCTTTTTAGCCTTATTCTAGCGCGCCTTTAGGTCACTTTATGCCATCTTCTTTTCGCCATTTTCGCATTACCAATGAGCTTTTGCTGGCATGGATTGGGCTGTACGCTTTGACGGTGGTGATTGGTTTTGGGCGCTTTTTATTCACTGCAACTTTGCCCGATATGATGCAGCAGCTGTCGATGTCTACCGCGACGGCGGGATTTTTGGCGTCCATGAATTATATTGGCTATTTTATTGGCGCGTTTGTGGCAATGTTCGTGCCGCAGCGCCTGACGTGGTCAATGCTAATGGCATGGGCGGTGGTCAGCGTGGTGACTACCATGCTCCTGTCTGTGCCCAACATGCCGCTTGAGGCGTGGTACGTCATTCGTTTGCTGGCAGGTATGGCGAGCGGTCTTACGATGATTTTTAGCTCGACGCTGGTGATTCAAAGCTTTAGTGCGGCGCGGCGCTCGGTACTCTCGACGCTACATTACGCGGGTATCGGTGTGGGCATCAGCGCCTCTGCGTTATTGACATGGCAGCTGCTGCATATCGGGCAGCATTTCGATGTGATTTGGTTGAGCGCTGGTGTGCTAAGCTTGCCTTTGCTCCTGCTTATTTATGCCATCCGTCCACTTGAGGATAATATGGCATCACCGCGCCCACGGTTTTCTATTACCCAAACCTATCATAATTTTAAGCGTGCGCTGTATCAGGCGAGCGTTGGGCATGGGCGTGCGATTGCGCTACTTGCGTTCAGCTACGTTTTGGCAGGCTTTGGCTACATCACTTCGGCGACTTTTTTGCCTGTCATGGCAGCACAACGGCTAGAGAATGCACAGAGCGCAGGGCTGATGATTTGGCTGGTGGTCGGTATTTTTGCCATGCTGTCTAACCCTGTGTGGGGCGCATTGGCAAAGCGCATTGGCGAGACCAAAACCTTGATGGGGCTGACCGCTATTCAGGCATTGGGCATGTTTTTGCCCTTATGGTTGCCTGATGCGGTAGGTCTGTATGCCAATGCGATGATTTTGGGGTTGACCTTTGCAGGTATCGTGTCGATGACCTTGATTATTATCAAAAATATCAACCCTGAGTATTCCAACCTGCTGATGGGCTTGGCGACCGTATCCTATGCGTTTGGGCAGTTTGTCGGGCCCTTAGTCACGGTAGCACTGGCGGGCGCGGGTGACAACTTTGACGCAGGGCTACTCACCGCAGGGTTTGCCCTTATTATAAGCCTACTTTTAGTAATCTGGTTTTGGCGGGTATCGAGCCGCCACGTCTAAGCGCATTACCTACACCACGCTGCGATTAAATACCTCGCGCAGCTCAAAGCTGGTATGCACTTGCGTCACACCCTCGATACGGTTTAAGCGGTGCAATAAAAACTCCTCATAATGCGCCATATCGCGTACGCGCACTTTGATCAAATAGTCCTCGCTGCGTCCCGTGACGATGCTACAGCTGATGACCTCATCAAAGCTCTGGATGCGCGCCTCAAACTGCGCAAAGCGCTCGGCAGTGTGCTTATCCATACTAATGGCAATAAAAATCGCTAAGGGGTAGCCCAGTTTTTCAGCATCAGTCTGCGTGTGATAGCCCGTGATGATGCCCAGCTCTTCTAAGCGCTTGACACGGCGGGCGCAAGGCGTCGCGGACAGATGCACGCGCTCGGCAAGCTCGGTGATACTCATGCGCGCATCATTTTGTAACAGACGCAGCAGCGCTTTGTCAGTCGCGTCAATATCGGGTAAGGGCAGATTGTTTTGGTTTGATGCTGGCATAAGTTTGCCTATTTATAGTGATTTCCACTCATAATAAATAAATCGCGAGTGAAAAGCACTTATTTTTAGCAAATTTATTCTATATAAAGCGGCTTTTCACCGCTTTGCTTTTGTTATTATAATGACTCAGATTAAGACAATTACATAATAACGCTGTATCTAGCGCAGCCATCACTCATCATTACGACTGATTAAGGATCTGTCATGTCTCAGAATGCCGCCAAAATCACGCCAAAGCACGCCGCCTTTGATTATCGCAAATATCGCCCGTTCGCATTTGCGCCAAAGCTTACCGATCGCACATGGCCTAGCAAGACCATCACCAAAGCTCCGATTTGGGCGAGTGTGGATCTGCGTGATGGCAACCAAGCATTGATTGATCCGATGACCATCGAACAAAAAATGCGTTTTTTTAAAACGCTGGTCGAAGTGGGCTTTAAGGAGATTGAAATCGGCTTTCCATCAGCGGCGCAGGTTGAATTTGACTTTACCCGCAAATTGATCGAAGAAAACCATGTGCCTGAAGATGTGACCTTGCAAGTCTTGGTGCAGGCGCGTGAGCACTTGATCGCCCGTACCTTTGAATCTCTAAAAGGCGCAAAGCGCGCGGTCGTTCACGTCTATAATTCAACCAGCCGTGTCCAACGCGACAAAGTGTATGGTAAAAATTTAGATGAGATCAAAGACATTGCGGTGACAGGTGCAAAACTATTAAAAACCTATGCCGCCAAATATCCAGAAACAGAATGGGTATTTCAGTACTCGCCAGAGAGCTTTAGCCAAACTGAAACCGACTATGCCATTGAAGTGTGCGATGCCGTTTGTGACATCTGGCAGCCGCAGCAAGGCCAAGAAGTCATTTTAAACTTGCCAGCGACCGTTGAAGCTTCGATGCCTAATGTCTTTGCTGACCAAGTTGAGTACTTTTGCCGCAATCTTGCCCACCGTGAACATGTGATTATCAGTTTGCACACCCATAACGATCGTGGCTGCGCGATTGCTGCCGCTGAGCTTGGTATGCTAGCGGGTGCAGATCGTATCGAGGGCACACTGCTTGGCAACGGTGAGCGTACAGGCAACATGGACATTATGGTCATGGCGATGAACTTGTTTAGCCAAGGCATTGACCCCGAGCTTGATTTTAGCAACATGAGCGAGATTGTGCAGGTGGTCAGCGAGTGTAATAACTTGCCCTTGCACCCACGCCATCCGTACGTGGGCGAGCTTGTGTTCACCGCCTTCAGTGGCTCGCACCAAGACGCGATTAAAAAATCATTGGACTACAATGAAAAGCATCGTGACGAGACTGACAATATCTGGGACGTGGCATACTTGCCGATTGATCCAGCGCACATCGGCCGCAGCTATCAAGACGTGGTACGTATCAACAGCCAATCAGGTAAAGGCGGCGTCGCATATATCTTGCAGCGCAATTACGGCTTTAATTTGCCGCGCTGGATGCAGATTGACTTTAGCCGTGTGGTTCAAGACCATGCTGAAGCAGCGGCACGTGAATTGCAAAATGACGAGATTTTAAAGGCTTTTGAAAACACGTACCTACAGCAAGAGCGCTTTGAACTCCTTGACTATAGCGTGAATAATAAAGGCGGCGAAGTCTACTTTGATGGTCAAGTAAAAGCCGATGACGAAGTGATTACTATCCAAGGGACAGGTAATGGTCCATTGTCCTCATTCATTGACAGCTTGAGCACATATACGGGCAAATCGCTACATATCATTAACTATGCTGAACATGCAATCAACCCGCAGCATGGCACCATCGATGGTATTGATGACGACAGCAGTAAAGACAACAAGACCAACGCCAATGCGGCAGCCTATATTCAGCTAAACGTCGATGGTCAAGTTTATTCAGGTATCGGTACGTGCAGCAGTACGGTATCGGCGATGCTAAAAGGCGCACTATCTGCATTAGCGCAAGCGACTGAAGATAAGCCTGTGGCCGCTTAATTTATTGTACTTATCATGATGAACCATGCTTTGGCGGTGCTAAGGCATGGTTTTTTGTTGTTTGCTGGATAATGGCGTTATACTGTTTAAAAGGGCAATAGCATAATGTTACTTGTGTTTTATCAGGTAAGGATTTACGCTAAATAGCATACCTAAGAAAAATTAGGCACTACTTTTAGCATGACTGATATTTGTGCTATATAAAATTTTTTGAGGATTGGGCGATATTTTACGCCATGTATACTTTAAACAATAATAATATTAAGGCTACTTATGGAACCGCTATCTGTTGCTTCTGTGACTCTGGCGTCGATACTGGCGTCTCTACCTGCCAATAACGAGCAGATCAGTCATTCGAACATTACCACGCATATCAGTCCTGCGATTGCAGGTCAGTGGGTGCTGGATTTGCCCCGCACTCAAAAAATGATGGACGTGATACAAGACAACGCTACCGAAGAGATGACTGGTGACTCAGGTACTAGCGTGTCTGAGCGTCGGCGCTATAGCACCAGTGAACTAACAGCACTGCCCATGAATGCGCAAAACCAATGTAAAGAGCTGTATAACTTTGCGGCGGATAATGAAATGTGGTCGGTGAGCGGTAAAGAATGGACGTATGGGCGTTATTTGGTCACTCATCCTGATGAGGGATTACCAATTATTGCCATCCAAACCATTCATGATAACAATGAAATGGACTGTTCGGGCAACCAAATTGACCAAAGCGGTGAGGCGGTTATTGCTTATCTAAAGCATGATAACAATCAGATGCAGTGGTGTGCTGATGCTGATGGCGTCGATTGTTTTATGCATTTTGAGCGCGTACTGCCGTAGCTATCAATCAGCAATATGGTTTAAATAAATGACGTCATAGACCCATCGACAAATCATAAAAAAGCCGCTATATAGATGTGAATAGCGGCTTTTTATCAGATACGTCTTTTTACTAAACAAGCAATTAAGCTTTTTTATCTTCTTTTGGTGCCAGCAATACTTTTTCTAAATAATGAATGTTTTGTGCTTCATTATAGAAATTGTCATCTGACAAAATCACATCACGGTGTAATGGAATATTGGTTTTAATACCTTCAATAACCAATTCATCCAGCGCTTGCAATGTCTTAGCAATCGCTTGACGGCGCGTCTGACCATGACAGATCAGCTTACCAATCAATGAGTCATAATAGGTTGGGATGTCATAGTTAGGATACAGATGCGAGTCAAAACGTACGCCTGCGCCACCTGGAGTAAATAGCTGCGTGACCGTCCCTGGTGATGGCATAAAGGTCGCTGGGTCTTCGGCATTGATACGACATTCAATCGCGTGACCTTGGATTTGAATCTCGCTTTGACGGTATGATAAACCAAAACCTGCGGCGATTTTTAGCTGCTCGACCACGACGTCAACACCTGTGATCATTTCGGTGACAGGGTGCTCAACCTGTACGCGAGTATTCATTTCAATAAAGAAGAATTCATTGTTTTCAAATAAGAATTCAAACGTACCTGCACCGCGATATTTGACCAGTTCACAAGCACGCACACACGCTTGCAGGATAGGCTCACGCACATCATCTGGGATATCTGGAGCAGGGGCTTCTTCTAGTACCTTTTGGTGACGGCGCTGCAATGAGCAATCGCGGTCATAAAGGTGGATGGCGTTACCATTACCGTCACCCAAAACCTGTACTTCGACGTGGCGTGGGTTTTGTAGGTAGCGTTCCATATAGATGGTGTCATCGCCAAACCACAGCTCTGCTTCTTGCTTGGCCGCTTGGACTTGACCAATCAGCTCATCAAAACGCTCAACCACACGCATACCACGACCACCACCACCAGCAGCGGCTTTAATAAGGAGTGGGAAGCCGATATTGCGCGCTTGCTCTTCAGCATTGTGCAAAGTCACTGCGCCCACAGAACCTGGGACAGTCGGTACGCCTGCTTTTTTCATCGCATTAATGGCAGAGACCTTATTACCCATTAGGCGGATGTGATCCGCATTTGGACCAACAAAAGTTAACCCTGCTTCTTCGACTTGTTCTGCAAATTCGGCATTTTCTGACAAAAAGCCATAGCCTGGGTGGATGGCGTCTGCACCCGTAATCTCTGCTGCCGTCAAGATGGTATTAATATCTAGGTAGCTTTGGTTGGCGTTGGGCTTGCCGATACAAATGGCTTCGTCCACAAAGCGCAGATGCATCAGGTTCTCATCAGCGGTAGAGTATACGCCGACAGTCTCGATGCCCAGTTGTTTACAGGCACGGACGATACGTAGCGCAATTTCACCTCGGTTGGCGATAAGCAGTTTTTTTATCATGGGGTTGTCCTCATCAAAGCGGCAGGGTAATCAGTGGCTTGCATGTCATCTGCTATAGTCATGCAAGCGCTTGATATTGATTCGTTGGGCAGTGACCGTTACGCTTTATAGCGAATAACAGGCTGGCCGAACTGTACCACTTCAGAGTTGTCTACCAGGATTGCTTCAATGATACCGCTTTGGGTGGCTTCTAGCGGGTTCATGATTTTCATCGCTTCGATAATACCTAAGGTATCACCTGCTTGTACTTTTTGACCCACTTTCACATACGGAGGGTCATTGGGCGTAGGCGCTGCGTAAAACACGCCAACCATAGGTGAGGTTTCAACGCTACCAGCTTTGGCAGCAGGCGTGCTGTCAGTAGCAGCAGGCGCGTTAATAGGTGCTGGGGCAGCTGTAGGGGCAGCCATCATTGCTGGCGCTGGCTGCTCATAGTGACGGGTTAGACTGACATGATCATCGCCTGTACTGACTTCTAGGTTGACCAGTTCTTTTTCTTCCATCAACTCGATGAGGGTGCGAATTTTTTCAATATCCATAGCGTTCACGCGGCCTTATATTAAGATAAAAAGTAATAGATGCAATGTAGAGCAGTTGGGCATACTACCAAACCATTACCTATGATGATTTTTTAGGTAATTTAACATTACAATTAATTTGTTTAGCTGTGCTAAATGCTTATTTTGCCCTTAATGTAACAAAATGTGGTTACGTTGGTGCTAATGATACCTACATTCCACAAAATGAGCAATCAATGTACACTTGTGAACTCAATATTTTTACATATTACTGACTAAGGCTGTGTAATTGCGTAAATATACGATAGCGTCTAGCTTGCAGGACTGCCTAGTAGGCACTTGTATAATACGTGTATGCAATACAGTTTTATAGATATTTAGCCATTTGCAAGCACTGCGTCATCGTATTGTTTGGGTGACTCTGACCAGATACGCGCCAACCGCCGCTGCTGATAGCGCAGGCGCCATGTGAGCAGTACGGCTGCTAAAAACAATCCTGTAACCAGCGCCATCCAAAACCCTTGTGCGCCCACATCTGTATAACGCACCAAATACGTACCAAGTGGTAAAGCGACCAACCAATAACAAAACAGTGTGAGCCACATCGGCACGGTCGTGTCCTGCATCCCGCGTAGAATGCCTGCGATATTGACCTGCCAGCCATCAAAGAGCTGATAACCAAGTGCGAATATTAACAAGTGAATGGCTTGCTGTTGTACCGCTGGGTTATCGGTAAAAGCAGCGGCGAGTTGCGGACGGAACAGCCAAATTCCTAGCATACATAGGCAGGCGATAATCAAGGTCCAAATCAGTCCCGTACGCTGCACGCTTTGCAATGCGGCTAGATTCTGCTCACCAAAGCGATTTGACACCATAATGGTCAGCGCCATGGCTACCGAAATGGGTATCATAAACAGCTGGGAAGTGATGGACAGCGCCACCTGATGCGAGGCGACGGCCTGCTCACCCAAAGGACTAATCACGAGTGACGCCAAACTAAACAAGCTCGCCTCAAAAAATATCGCGATACCAATCGGGATACCAAGCTTTAATAGCTTATTGATTTGTGTTCGGCTGGGCTTAGAAAAGCCATAAAAAAAGCGCGTACTGGCAAATTGATGCCGCTTAGAAAACGCAGTATACGCTGCAAGCAAAAGCACGTTAATCCACAATACCAAGGCAGTTGCCACACCACAACCTGCACCGCCCAATGCAGGCATGCCAAAGTGTCCATGGATGAAGATATAGTTTAAAGGAATGTCCGCAAGCAGTCCTGCAATGCTAATAATGGTCACAGGCTCGGGACGACCAAGCGCTTCGCAATAACTGCGCAGTACGGCATATACTGCAACGGCAGGAAAACCAAAAGAGACGCCATGTAGATATTGCGCGGCTTTTGGCTGAATGTTTTCAGGCACGCCCATCAGCGGTAAAACCTGCGGCATCATGTTCACCACCACAAAGCCAATCAGACCAATCAACCCTGCCGCCCATATCGACTGCTGTGTGATATGTGGTACATGGTGATGACGGTTTTGTCCAACAGCTTCGCCAATCAATGGTGTGGTGGCGATTAAAATCCCTGTTGCCAATAAAAACAGCGGCAACCAAATCCCTGAGCCAATAGACACCGCCGCCAAATCCAGCGCCGATACGCGACCTGCCATAATGGCATCAACGACACCCAGCGCCGCTTGGCAAAATTGGGTGATAAGAATAGGTAATACCAACACACCGAGCCGCGCACTATAGCGCTTAAACTCGGAAAACGACAATGGATAAATCATAATGACCACGATATCAGTAGCATCAATCAAGATGGCATGAACACCTGCGCATGGGCAGCTGCTAAAAAAGAAAAGCGCTGGCGGATAAAGGCGTGTTTTCAATTCAAACGCTGACGGCTAAATGGGCTAAAAATGGCTAAATCTTTGGCAAACGGTGTTAAATAGCTGGTCAATATCTTGATATTATCTGCGCTATTTTCCTTGTTTGCCTGCGATTTATCTCATTTTTATCACCGTTTTTAAAATGAAGACACGCCCAAGAACAATCGGCCTACGTTATAAGCTGATAAGACGCATGAGCGCCGTATCAAAAAATGCATACCTACATAAAAATAACCCGCACATCCAAAAATGTACGGGCTTTGGGTAAGATGGTAAACAAGCCGACAATTGATGTCAACCGCTCGCAGGCTGAGAATGGCTACCTCGCAGTCATTTGATTGATTTTGACTGTGCTCATTCATCGTCCTTATCATCAATCAGCCTTTTATCTTCAGCAAGTCCTGTGATGGCGTACCAATGTTTTGGCTCAAGCGGCAAGACTGTCAGCTGCTCACAGCCTTTTTTTAATAATAAAGAATCCTCAAGGGTAGGCAAAGTTTTGAGTGCGGTTAAAGGCAAGACGTCAGAAAAGGCAGACTCAAAGCTGACCTCGACCATATACCAGCGCGGGTCATCTTCGGTAGCAATCGGGTCATAGTGGCGGTGCTCAGGGTGAAATTGCGACGGATCAGGGTGTCCTGCCTTGCTCACGCGCATAATGCCTGCCACGCCTGAGGGTCTCGCGCTTGAGTGATAAAACAACACCTCATCACCGACTGCCATATCATCGCGCATAAAATTGCGCGCCCGATAGTTGCGCACGCCGTCCCATGCATCACTGCCCAAACGTGCCAAGTCATGAATACCAAAAAAGGCGGGGTTGGATTTCATCAGCCAATAGGCCATCGTGTGCTCCTTATTATTTTATGTTGGGTGACGATAGGTGTGTTTGATGCGCTGCTTTTACTCGATATGCTTTTCTTTTATAAAAGAAGCCGTTATCCTACCGCCACTAAATTATTTGCCAGTGCGCTTAGATAAGCTATTAAAGTAGATATTTTTATAAATAATATATAGCGAGATTTAATGGTATTTTTCGTAGCCTTTGGAGGCGCAGCCACAACAAGCAAGAAAAATACCGTTCAATGGAGCGTGTTTGTAATAATGTGCTTTTTTTATTTAGCACCAACTACATTTATACGTTAAATCCTCACCATTTTAGCCTAAGTGATTGTTATGCCTGTATACGATGCGTTACCTCAAAAGCTGTCTCTAAATGTGGCAGACATTCCTTTGGCGCTGTACATTCATATTCCGTGGTGCGTCAAAAAGTGCCCGTATTGTGACTTTAATTCGCATGAACTAAAGCCTGATGCCGATGCTGCCATGTATCGTGAGTACGTGGATACGCTATTGGCCGATGCCAAAATGCAGAAAAACTTGGCGCAAGGGCGGGTCATCAGTTCAATATTCATTGGTGGTGGAACGCCCTCATTATTGCCCATTAATGAATATCAGCGTTTATTTGAAGGCTTACGTGCATGCTTTGAATGGGCGGCAGATATCGAAATCACGATGGAGGCAAACCCAGGTACGCTGGAGCATGCGCCGTTTACTGAGTATCTAGCAGTGGGCATCAACCGACTGTCTATCGGCGTGCAAAGCTTTGATGCCGATAAGCTGACTAAACTTGGACGTATCCACAACCCTGAGCAAGCAGTGAGCGCGATTGGGCAAGCGCGCGCGGCGGGCTTTACGCGAGTCAATGTGGACTTGATGCATGGCTTGCCTGAGCAAAGCGCGGATGAGGCATTGTATGATATTACCACCGCCCATGAAGCAGGCGCGACGCACATTTCATGGTATCAGCTGACCATTGAGCCAAATACCGTCTTTTATCGCAATCAGCCCGTATTGCCTGACGAGACAGATTTAGAAGAGATTGAGGACGCGGGACAGGCGCTCCTTACGCGCTTGGGCTATCGCAATTATGAAGTTTCCGCGTGGGCGGGCAAGGATGACCAGCCGTGCCGCCACAATATCAATTATTGGCAATTTGGGGATTATTTGGCGATTGGTGCGGGCGCGCATGGCAAAGTCAGTATTGATATAAACCATCAAGAGGCAGCACAGTTACTGGATGCTGAATCAGTAAGCGCAGGGCAAATTTACCGCTTTAGCAAGTCAAGGTTGCCTAAAGACTACAGCCCAGCTATAAGCACGACCGAAGCCATAAATACCGTACCAAAAATGGTCAACTGGCAGGCGATAGATAAAGACGAGCTGGTCAGCGAGTTTATGCTTAATGCCTTGCGCTTGCATCATGGGGCGTCTTGGGCGTTGTTCGAGGCGCGTACTGGCTTGCCGCGCAGTACGATTGCAGAAACAGTAGCCACGCTTGTAACCCAAGGGTTATTAGAGCAGGGCGATGCGGGCATTATCCCCAGTCCACTGGGACTGCGCTATCTCAATCAAGTGCTGCATGCCTTTTTATAAACGTTCTTTTGGATAATGACGGTCTTTTGGTGAATCATTGCTTTATCTTTTGTCATGATTTAAATAAGATTATTAAGCATAAAAAAAGGCTTACGGTAAAGTAAGCCTTTTATAAATCGTAAGCCCAAATAATGCTTAGATTTTGTTTTGTACTTCTTGTGCGCTACCAGTCACAGCATTACCTGCGCTTGATACGTCTTCGCCTAGGCCTTTGAACGTGTTGCAACCAGTTAGTACAAACATAGCTGCCATAGATGCGATGATAAGTTTTTTCATAATAATATCCTCAAATGATGGTAATTCTGTGCTTTTATAATAAAGATAAAAGCGCTATCGTCTCAAAAAGTCACAAGATAAAGCAAAGCACTTTGCTACCGTTGACCGTCCTTAGGATTTAATTGCACAATAAGCGTCAGACTTTGGCGTTTCGTCCGTATTCTGCGCCGCTTATGCTTCCTTTGTTGAGTTCATCATAGTAAAAGATAAAAATCGTGCCCAGTAGTAAAGTGTAAGTATTGATAATAAACTGTAACTTTAAAGTACAATCACGTAATGTTGCGCGCTTTGTATCACAGCATAATAACGCGCAAAGCCAGACATTATCTATGCTTAGGTTTGCTTGGCACCATATACCGAGCAGGAATTATTTTTTTATTTGGAAGAGTTATGACCATTCATATTGTGTTGGTATCACCCAAAATGCCCAGCAACACAGGCAACATCATTCGTCTGTGTGCCAATACAGGCGCGCAGCTGCATTTGGTCGAGCCATTAGGATTTGCGCTTGATGATAAAAAATTACGCCGTGCAGGACTTGATTATCATGAATATGCGCACTTGCAAGTGCATCAGAATTGGCAAGCAGCAGAAGCGGCATTAAGAGCGGCAAGCTGCGAGCGCATCGTGGCATTGACGACCAAGCTGAGCCAGCCGTTTTATGAGTATGACTTTGGGGCAGTGGTAGAAAGTACAGAAGCAGCGCCTTCGGTCGCGTTGGTGTTTGGTTCAGAAACCGCAGGACTAAGTGATGAGGTGCGTGCCGCTATTGGCGAGGGCAATTGGCTGCGTCTACCGATGCTGCCTGATTCGCGCAGTCTGAATCTTTCCAACAGTGTGGCGATTTGTCTGTATGAAGTATGGCGTCAGCAAGGCTTTAGCGGTGACACGGGGCGCAGTGTGGGCTATGAAACCTTGACCGTATATGACCCAAAATAGTAGGCATTTAAACGTATAAATCAACAGTGAAGCAAATAAAAGCCGTCTGTATCAAGACGGCTTTATTTATAATAATAAAGTGGAAAACTTATAGACAGTTTGGCGGTTTGGGCAAGCCTGCCACACGATTGACATGGCGAGCGACCAAGCCTGTGTTAAAGAGTTGCTGCAATTTTTGGTTGCTGATGCCGTGCTCAGGCAAGGTCTTTTGTAGCCATTTGATCAGCGGACGCGTGGCGGGCGGGTGATTAAACGTGTCAAAAAACTGCCGCACTTGGGTCAAAATGGCCAAATGCTCATCGGTCAGCTGTACCTCAAGGGTATTGGCGAGCTGCTGCGCGACTTGAGGCGTCCATAGCGTGTGATCGCAAAGATGACCGTCACTGTCAAGGGCAATCGTTCCGAGGGTGGGGGTGTCTGCGTCTGTATTCATAGTCATAGGGCGATACTGATTACCTGCTGAAATTGAGCGTCGAGGGTTAAGTCTACCCATGTGCTGTCGCTAATAATCGTGGCTTTGTCTTGAAGTTTAAGACGACTGACTGTCTGTTCATCTAGCGCGTTGATATCTTGCTCTAGCGCGTAAATGGCTTGGCAATCGGTCAAAGCTTCGGCATCCATCGCCATCTGTAGCCAGTCGATATACGCGACGCTTGCGCCCAGCAGTAGAATACTGTCGCCCGCTTGCCACATTTGGGCAAGGCGCGCTACGCTGCCATCTAGCGTCTCGCCTGTCGCATGAAGTTGGTGGAGTGTCGCCATAATGCGTCGTTACCTTTTTATGTATGGTTTATCATTTATTGCGTTAAACGCTAATCACTTGGTCAAAGGCCGTAACGTCGATATGCTCAGGCGCTAATACCAGCTGGCTTGCCACATCGGCAGGCAATACGCCAACCAGCCAGCCACTTAGCGTGTCATCAGGCAGCCACGCGGGCGGCAAGTCATACAAATCAAGTGCCTGTATCATACCATGCAAGCGCGATGTCGGCTGCATCAGTTGGTCAAAGACATTGGGCGTCAAATACAGCTGCACCTCATGCCCAAAGGTCGCAAGTGTCAATGCCAGAGCGCAGCCTTCATAGCTTAACAGCTCGGTTGCGCCTTGTAATTGGATGAATAATCTCATTGGTTCCCCAGAGTAGAGCGGTTGTTTGATTCATGCTCACACATTAACGATAAATGTAGCAGGTGACTAAAAGCAAAGCATACGTCCCTCTGCTTGCATTAGGCTGGCAAGCTCACCCAGCCCCACCAACTGATAACCTTCGGCCAAGCTGTCGCCTGTTAATTGATGACGTGTGCCGTTATCCGTGTCAGTGATGCCGCGACTGAGTGCGGTGCTGACGCAGACAGGCAGCGACAAATGATGCGCGCTTGCAAGGCTTTGCCATGCTTTGGTGATGTTAAATTGTTCAGCGGACTGCCAACGTAAGCGGCTGGCAATACTTGCTGCATCCGCGTAAAAAAACACGGATAAGGTATTGTCAGGATGGGACTGCAAATACGCCTCCGCATAACGTAGCGCCAGCATCGTTATCGGGTGGCTGGGGTCTTTGGTTAATAATAAAGTGGTATGCGCCATCGTGGTTCTCTCCCGTTAAACACATGAGCGACCGACAGCCGCTTGGGTATTATGGCAAAAAATTGCGGCGGCGCAACCTTTGATGGGTGGTGCGCTAAAATGTTCTTACAAAATGCTGCACAATATCGCGGATAGTCGCTGCCTGATGTGTATGGTTTGTGCTAGAGTCTTTGTGCTGCGTTTTTTATTTGTAAGATTTAGCTATGATATACGGCATATTAACCTGTTAAACGACTGACTGGTGATGCAAGCTGATTTATCATCTAAGCCGCTATATTATTTTTCTCGACCGATAATTTTAATAACAGTCATGCCTGCTATCGGGTCGATATATGCGACCCAGACTCATAGCGAGCATCCATGACGGTGTCCTGCCGTTTTGTAAGGAGTGTGTACGACTATGCCATCTGCGACGTCAAGTGTCCCCAATCATCAGCCAACCGATGCCCAAATTGCAGCGCTGTATACGGCGAGTGAGTTTGCTGCGCAAATTTGGGAAAATCGTAGCGCCTCGTGTCAGACGTTTTTGCGCAGCTATCCGCTCGACACCACCTTGACCCGTCAGCAAATTGATGACTTGATTCAAGACTATACCTTGGATGACAACTATCAGCTGGGCGATGAGCCTGTGGTTATGAAAGGGCTGCGCCATCTGCGTATGCTGCTCATGATGCGCTGGATATGGCAAGACGCACTTGGGCTGATTCGCCTTGAGCAGCTGACCGATGAGCTGTCCGAGTTTGCGGACGGCTGTATTTTATTTGCCAAAGACTACAGCTATCAGCAGCTGGTAAAGCAGTACGGCTATCCGACGTTTATTGATATAAATGGCAACCGCCAGGTTGATGAAATGGCGGTCATGGCGATGGGAAAATTGGGCGCGCATGAGCTGAACTTATCAAGTGATATTGACCTTATCTTTGTCCATCAAGGGCAAGGCGAAACCGACGGCGATAAGAGCAAAGGCACGCGCAGTATTGATAATAAACGCTTTATGACCCGCCTTGGGCAAGGCATCATCCGCCTGCTCGATCACAGCACCGCCGATGGCTTTGTGTTTCGCGTGGATATGCGCCTGCGTCCGTGGGGCGATGGCAGTGACCTTGCCATTCATTTATCGGCCTTAGAAAAATACTTTGCCAAACATGGGCGGGCGTGGGAACGCTTTGCCTGGTTAAAAGCGCGGGTGGTTGGACAGATTGGCGATGATTTTTTTGAGCGTCTACAAGCCTTAATTAAACCGTTTGTGTTCCGCTATTACGTGGATTACAGCGCGTTTTCGGCACTGCGCGAGATGAAGTCCTTGATTCAAAACCAAGTGGCACAGCGCGAAGACTTGGACAATATTAAGCTCGGTGCGGGCGGTATTCGTGACATTGAATTTATTGTGCAAGCCTTTCAGCTGATTTATGGTGGCAGACATCCTGAGCTACAGGTCAAATCTTGTCTAAATGCCATGAAAGTGTTGGTCGACTTGGGCTATATCGAAGCAAAAACCTATCGGCACCTAAGCGCGGCGTATCGCTTTTTACGTCGTCTTGAGCACGGTATTCAAGGCATTCATGACCAGCAGACCCAGCGCTTACCGCAAGACGCGCATTGGCAAAATAATTTAGCAAAAACGCTCAAGTTCGATAATTGGGACGAGCTTCTTAACACCTTGAATAAGCATCGCAGTAATGTCAGCGTGCCCTTTGAGCGCATGGTGACCGAACGTCAAATGCCAAGTAAAGAAGATACCCCTGAGGAAGATTTTGACGCGCAGGTCTCGCAGCTTGATGCTGTATTGAGCGATGACAACCGCGCTAAGCTTGAGCAGTTTTGGCAATCAAAAATGGTCAGTAATCTGAGTGAAGAGGCGAGAGAACGTCTTGACTCTGCGTATCCTGTGATTGTGCATGCGTTATTGACGTATGAAGATAAGCGCCCGCTGGTCAATGCGGCCTTACCGCGTCTGATTGCCCTGCTTGAGGCGATTTGCCGCCGTTCGATTTATTTGGTCATGATTGACGAAAACCCTAATGCCACCACACAGCTGATACCGATGCTCGCCGCCAGTCCGTGGATTGCCAGTGAGCTTGCGCAATATCCTGTGCTGCTCGATAATTTTTTGCAGCAGCGCTATCGCCATCTGCCCGATCAAGAAGAGCTGCGCGATATTTTGCGTCAGCAGCTCTTGCGCGTCGAGCCTGAAGATGAAGAAAATATGCTAAGCGCGCTGCGTCTGTTTAAAAAGACCCAAGTGCTCGCGGTGGCTGCCAGTGACGTGCTCGCTGAGCGTCCGATTATGAAGGTTTCTGACTCGTTGACCTATATTGCTGCGGTCGTCTTGGAAGCGGCGTTGGAGCGTGCCTTTAATGAAATGGTCAGACGCTACGGCTATCCGATTGGTAAAGATGGCGACCCTGTGACCGAAGCACATTGCGGCTTTGCTATCATCGGTTATGGCAAATTGGGTGGACTTGAGCTGTCTTATTCGTCTGATTTGGACTTGGTGTTTTTGCATCAGATTGAAGAGAGCGGCATGACGACGGGCGAAAAGTCGGTCAGCGGCATGAAGTTTGCGGCGCGTCTGGCACAAAAGCTGATGACCTACCTCAATACCCAGACCCGTGATGGCCGCGCTTATGAGATTGACATGCGTCTGCGTCCGTCTGGCAATGCAGGCATGATGGTGGTCTCATGCAATGCCTTTGAAACCTATCAATGCGAAAAGGCGTGGGCATGGGAGCATCAAGCCCTGGTGCGGGCGCGTCCCATCTGTGGGGACAGTGAGGTCATGGCGCAGTTTGAGCGCATTCGCCGTATGGTCTTGACTGAGCCGCGTACCTTGGCGCAAGTGCGTACCGATGTCGCAGAGATGCGCCAAAAGATGCGCAAGCACTTGGGCAGTAGCGAGCGCGAACAGCAGGCAGGCAAGTTTGATCTAAAACAAGACGCAGGCGGCGTTATTGATATTGAGTTTTTGGCGCAGTTTGTGGTCTTGGCATACGCGCACGAGCATCCCAGCCTGACCAAATGGAGCGATAATGTCCGTATCTTTGCCGAAGCGGCAGCGCTCGGTATTTGGGACAAGGGCGTGTGTCAAGACTTGACCGAAGCGTACTTGCATATCCGCGCTGCCACGCACCAGCTGGCACTCTCCAAACAGCCACTACTGGTCGATGAGATGCCGTGGCACCATACGCGCGCGCAGGTACAGATGCAGTGGCAATACTTGATGGGAACAACGGAGACGGCGGGACAATAACCAAAACTGTCGTCTTAGTAAAACCAAAAGATTGTATTTTGCGCTACTGCCAGTGATATAATCGAAAACGCGGTTTTGGACATGGGTAACAACATGGATGAATGGCAGACAGATGGCGATTGATTTATCATGCCAAAAACCGACATTATCATTATATTTATTTTCACAAGAGAGTTAGACCCGCGCTAGCATAAGGATTATTCAATGAACATGGCAACACAAGACGGCAAGCTTTGGATGAATGGCACCATCATTGAGCAGCCAGATGCCAATATCCACGTATTGACCCACAGCTTGCATTACGGCATGGCAGTGTTTGAGGGCGTGCGTGCGTACCAAACTGCTGATAACCGTACTGCCATCTTTCGCCTAAAAGAGCACACCGAGCGTCTGCTTGGCTCAGCGCGTATCTTCCAAATGGACGTACCGTTTAACGCTGCAGAGCTAGAACAAGCCCAAAAAGACGTGGTGAAACAAAACGGTCTGGCAGAAGCCTATATTCGCCCACTGATCTGGGTCGGTGCTGAAAAGCTCGGTCTGTCATCGCGTGACAACAGCATCAATGCGATGGTCGCTGCATGGCATTGGGGCGCATACCTTGGTGAAGAAGGCATCAAAAACGGCATCCGCGTCAAAACCTCATCGTACACGCACCATTTGCCAAACGTGACCATGTGTAAGGCAAAAGCCTCAAGCAACTATCCTGTGTCTATCATGGCAAACCAAGAAGTTACCCGTCATGGCTATGACGAAGCCATCTTGATGGATCCACAAGGCTATGTGTGCCAAGGCTCAGGCGAAAACTTATTCCTCGTGAAAAACGGCGAATTACACACCCCTGATTTAGCAGGTGGCGCGCTGGATGGCATCACACGCCGTACCATCATTCAGTTCGCTGAAGACTTGGGTATCAAAGTCGTTGAGCGTCGTATCACCCGTGACGAGTTTTATCTGGCTGATGAAATCTTTATGACAGGTACAGCGGCAGAAGTCACGCCGATTCGCGAATATGATGACCGTACCATCGGTAACGGTGGACGTGGTGAGCTGACTGAGAAGTTGCAAACCCTATACTTTGATGTGGTGCACGGTCGCAATGAAAAATATATGGACTGGCTCAGCTTTATTGACTAGGGCATCTCCCTAATTTAATCGTTTATCACTAAATGGGCTAAAAATGGCTAAATCTTTGCCAAGCGGCGTCAAATAGCTGGTCAATATCTCGATATTACCTGCGCTATTTTCCTTGTTTGTCTGCGATTTATCTCATTTTTATCACCATTTTTAAAATAGGGACACGCCCTAAGCCTTTACCAGTTTGTATGAATAAAAACCAAGGTGTGATGCCTTGGTTTTTTTGTTTTTGGTATGCGTAGCCCGCTGGTATTGGGCTACTCGTAACGGCGCATATCTGATAAAGTAGCCTACTAACATGAAGTCAGTAACCTCAGATGTTTAACATCGAGTCGCTAACACCTACACGCTACTATACATGCGCTACCATGAATCCATGATAAAACATCACGGCTCAAGGAGGGCATTGCTACATTTAAGAGAAGTTTTTGATATGTATGAAGGCGAAGGGACAGTTTTTGGAAGTACTAATCAAAAGACTTTCAAATCTCTAAATCAGATTAAGCTTGAAGACGAAATTATTGTTTATTTTGAAACAATAGTTGGTACATTGGATAAAAAAATTGAGTTTAATTTAGAGTAAATAAGAAGTTTAACCAATCTCCGCGCCACTCTTTTACCCAAATTAATGTCAGGGGAGATTCGTGTTGCGGATGCGGCAGCACAGGTGGCTAAGCTAACAGACGCATAAAACCGCAGTCATCCAGCACGACTGGCCACATCCGCGCGTTGGATAGCGCGCTGATGTGGCTAGGGTGTGTCATTAGTGAGCCAGTTTTCAAGTACAGGTACTCATAAACTGTGCCTCTGTCAGGTCTGGATTGCGACAGTCTTCCAATGCACGATAATCATCTTCATAACCAGAGCGTTCGATAATAAACTGACGCAAATCAGCCTCTGTACCATCACCGAGGGTAAAGTCATTTAACGAATCGATCATGTCTTGTGGTACGTCTATATCGTTATTAACAAGGTAGTCAATATATGCTGCTTGGGCGGGTGTGAGCGTCTCAGTTACCTGTATAGCGTCACTGGCTTCGGGTGTCTCTGCGATGTCCATAGCATATGACTGTACAGCAGCGTCCAACTCTTGCTGCGCGGTGTCAAGCGCATCGCTGTCATAAATCTCAATGTGGTCAATATCTAGATCGTCGCTCGCCTCAGTGTTGATTGAGCTGGTGGTCATAGCGTCATCAAAGCTCATATCAGATTGTAAGTCAGTATCCAAAGGAAAGACGATTCTGGTAATTTTCCAGCTCAGCCAATCTCTATGCATAATCACACTGATGCTTTGATCATTATTGGTATTGTTTAACTGTACCTTAAAACGATTGACAGACAGATAGCTGGTCTGATAGTTGATGTGTTTGTCTTGGGGTTCCTGTTGAATGCTGTCATCCGCTACACCAAAATCTGGCGCTTGCCCTTGAAACATCAGCGCTACGCCATTAGGGGTAATTGCGCTATCGATGATAGGGTCTATCATCGCGGTCGCTAGCATAGCACCCAATGCTTCAAAGCCGTTTTCTTCATCGCTGGATGCTATCTCTTTTACCATAATCGCTTTGACTTGATCCTTTATGCCTTGTTTAACACTAGGAAAATCAATATAACCTGACAGCTTGTCAGCGTCTTTTTGCTTTACAGCGGTTTTGATGCCATGCAGCGCGATATAGGGTGAGGCATAAAGATAAATCGCAAATATCACCAATACGCCTACCAACCAAGGTAAAATCTTTTTCAAAAAATTCTCCTAAATTTCTAACAATAGTAGAATACGGCAGCGCCGTATGAGCCAACACGTGATCTAGCATCATCAGCTACCATGCCGTGATGGTCGATTTTCGGTCAATTTGCGTATTTATCTGTATTTACAGAGTAGCAATGTTTTGAAAATAATATTAACATTAGTTTATTTTTAAGGCAATTATTCGGCGCTGTTTTAAATAGCCCTACACCTGTATTCTAATGAGAACATCATCCTCTATGACACATTATCCAACCAATAGCGCACGCCGCGCCCGTCCACTATGGACAACGGTAGTGGCGGTGTTTTTGACATCCTTGACCACACTGGCAAGCGCGCAGATACCGACGCTACCGCAAATGCCCATTCCGCCAGACATTGCCAAAGCCATCAATAATGTCATGTCGGTCAACTATGGCTCAGACTATGACAAGCTGCGTGGCTGCACCCTGTATCACGGTCAAGAAACCTACAGTTACAATGGTAACAAGCACGTGTCTAAGACCAACTACTGTGTCGCGCCTATCAAATACGAGGTAGAAGAAGTAGGCGGTGAGATGCGGCTGTATCTGCTGGTGTCAGGCTACGTCTACGATGGCAATACCAGCAATGCGGATACGGGTATTGGCGGTCTGTTCGAGCTGTATAAAATGGATGATATGTGGGTCATGTCTGCCAGCGAGCCGCTTATTTATACAGGTGGTAGCGGTAGAAGCCAGCTGCATAATTTTGACCTTGCAGAAGTCGGCGCAGACAAATACGCGTGGACAGGTAGGTATTGTGACGGCAAAGGCGGGAATGATGCCTGTCTGTGGGTGATGCATGCAGCAATAGAGGGCAAGATAAAGCCCGTCGCTGAGGTAATGATTGACTATCGCAATGAGATAGCGAGCGAATCTATCCATCATCAGGGTGAGGGGAGTGTCCGCTATCAGCGACGTGAGCCGATGACTGATGGCTTTTATCCGCTGACTGTGACGATAGAGAATACATTAATCAACTATGATACTGATAAAGAGATAGCACCGCGCACGACAGATATTACCCATTATATGTACAACCCATCGAAGCAGTTTTTTGAGGTGGTCAAATAGCTGGGCGCATAAATAAGCGTTGCTGTACTTTGGCATATTGTTAAATTTAAGGAATGATTAATATGAAAAAAAATAATGGGGCTGTCCTAGATAAGCAAAAATATTTAGGGTAGCACTATGAGAAAGAGTAAACTAAGTTGGTATAAACAAAACAGACTCATCGAGTCATTTGTTGCTGGTTCTACCGCGAGAACAGCAGCAAGCCTAATTGGTGTTAATAAAACGACAGCCAGTTATTACTTTCATGGGCTACGAGTGCTTATTTACGAGAATAGTCAAGCCCCTGGTCTATTCGAGGGCGAAATCGAAGTAGACGAATCATACTTTGGTGGCACTCGTAAAGGCAAGCGAGGGTGAGGTGCTGGCAGGCGCAGGCTATTTCGTCCAGCCCACCATTTATACCCATGTACCAACGACTAGCCAGCTATGGACAGAAGAGATATTTGGCCCTGTATTGGTCAGTGCAGCTTTTGCAGAAGACAAGACCGCCATTGCTTTAGCAAATGACAGCGCGTTTGCTTTGGCGGCGACGATTGTCAGCCATGATGAAACGGCAGCACTTGAGATGGCCGCGCAGCTACAAGCAGGGCATATTTGGATAAATGAGCAACAAATTGTCTTACCTGAAGCAGGCTGGGGCGGCTTTAAACAAAGCGGCATCGGACGAGAGCTGGGTCATGATGGCTTGTCGGCGTATCAAAAAAGCAAACACGTTTTATTAGCGTCTTAGGGCGTGTCTTTAGTTTAAACCTAAATGGCTCAATCGGTTAATTGATGACACGTCCTAGAGCCACAGTGACACCGCACAATACAGCGTCATCAGTACGATGAGTGCGTGAATACCGTGTATCAGACGCGGCAAGTGAATAAGTCGCCGCAGCCAGTGCCCGCCTGCCGCCCAGCAGCTGATGCAAGTGATGTTGATTATGGCGCAAAGCAGCAATAGCAGGACAGTGGCAAGAGGTAAGCCGCCTGCTTGATTGACTTGTACCATTGCGATACTGGGCGCGACCATGGTCATTGTCCACGCTTTTGGGTTCAGCCATTGGAACGTTGCTGCTTGCCAAAGGTTCAGTGGCAGCTCGCCAAAGCCTTTTTGTACGGACGTATGTCCTTGACGTTCTTGTGCAAGGGCTGTATTGACAATCGCCACAAAATCACTTTTTGCCATCTGATAGGTGAGCCACAGTAGATACAGCGTGCCTAAGACCTTGACCGTCATCATGAGTATAGGCACACGCACAATAAGTGCAGCCATGCCCCAATAGCTGAGCGCTAGCATGACAAGTACCCCTGCGGTGATACCCAGAATATGCCAGCGGCACTGCCAAAATCCACGCTTGATACTGCCATGCAGTAGCATAAGATTATTTGGGCCTGGTGTAATAGAATTGATGGTGATAAATACTGCCAATGCGGTGAGGCTGCCTGTCAGTGATATGCTTGCGCCCATGAAGTGTGATTCCTTTGTTGTTATCGATTCAGGTTAGGAATGATTCACTATAAGGCAGGTGACCATAACACTCCCGATACAGTTTGCTTGACACTTAACAAAGTGTATAGTTGCTAATGGCAAGACAGTTGCTTGTAGGGCTAACGATGAGCGATTGTTTTTATAGCGGCGTAGACAGGTGTGGGCGTGATGATAGAGACGTATCAACTGAATTTAAAACTAACCAAAACCGACGCGGTCGCCGAGTGGATACAGCAGCGTATCGACTGGCAGACATATCAACCCAATCAGCGTGTCCCCTCGGTACGCAAACTGGCAAAATTGCTTGGGGTATCTAGCTTTACAGTGGTGCAGGCATATGAACAGCTGGTCGCGACCAATGTACTGACCGCGAAGCCCAGCTCAGGCTACTACGTGAGTCCGCAAGTCTCATCTGCTATATCCAGTACAAAAGCCTCGCGTAATACGCCAATGGTGATTGATAGTCGCTGGCTCGTGCCTAAGATGTTCGGTGAGATACCGCACGAGTGTGCCTCAGGTATCGGTACGCTACCTGATGGGTGGGTACATAATGATAAGATGGCATGGGCAATACGCCAAGTTACCCAACAAGTCGATCATTTTATTTATAAATACGGTGAGATTCAGGGTTATTTGCCACTGCGTGAACAATTGGCGCAGCAACTAGGCAGTATGGGTATGCATACGAATGCGGCGCATATTGTTACCACGGCGGGCGTATCGCAAGCGGTGACGATGGCAGCGCAACTACTGACACAAGCGGGCGATGTGGTGCTGGTAGACAGCCCAGGGTGGTTTTGGTTGTCGAGCTGTTTGCAGCAGCAGGGTCTGCGCGTCATCGGGGTCGAGCGTGACCATGAAGGGCCAAATATCGAGCAAATGGCAGCGCTGTGCCATCAGCATCGCCCTAAGATGTATCTGACTAACAGCGTGCTACACAATCCGACCTCGTATCATCTGCATCCCGCCCGCGCCCACCAAGTGCTAAAACTGATGCATCAGCATGATGTGTATATCTTTGAAGATGATCTCTATGCGCCGTTTGAGCCACAAAAAAATGTCTTGCGCTATGCCAGTTTAGACCAATTCGAGCGCGTGCTGTATGCCACAGGGTTTGCCAAATCTATGGCGTCAGGCTGGCGTGTGGGTATGTTGGCCTGTCCTGAGAGCTTGGTCGATGGCATATTACGCATAAAAATGCTCAACACCATGCAGACGCCTGAGTTTGGTGAGCGAGTGATACATAGGTTGTGGACGCATGGTGAATATCGCCGCCAAATCAAAAAAGTACAAGAAAAGCTCTATGCCGCGCATCAGCAGCTGCGTATTGCTTTGCCTGCCATAGGACTCATATACCCCGAACACACGCAGGCAGGATTGTTCGTTTGGGTGGATACTAAGACCGATACTGCTCTACTTGCGATGGCGGCGTATGAAGCAGGCTGGTTGGTCGCGCCAGGGCAGCTGTTTTACCCTGATGCCCGCGCATCCACCTATCTGCGCCTGAATGTTGCCACCACCAGCCCAGCGTTTTTAGATTGGCTCGGACAGTATCTAGAACAGCAAAAGGCTAAAGCGAATATTTAATGTATAGGTAAAATTTTAGCCGTCATAGCGCCAATAGACCTTAACCACCACATCACTACGAGACAGGTTAAGGCGGGTTTTTAACTTACCGCGCAGGGCTTTGGCAGTTTGTGCTTCGAGCGCGCCCCATACTTTTTCGATATCTGTCGGGGTGTCTGCTAAGTGCATTGCCAACACGTTATCGATCTGTACGGCCAAGTCCTTACCTGCGTTCATACCGCCTGTGACTAAAGGCAAAAACGTGCAGCGTGCGCGTAGGTCAGGCGTCATCTCTATACTGTTTAAATAGTCTTGGTCACGGGCGTCACCTGTGACATACAGCACGATAGGCGCTAGCGGATTGTCCCACAGTTCAAGCAGGCGGGCGACGGTCGGAATGGACGTTTCATCAGCAATCAGCAGCGTTTGCCCTGTTTGTAAGTGACCTATCTTTTCTGGCAACTCACGCTTGGTAAGGACAGGCTCGCCTGCTTGCAACGTTGACGCCCATGTCCCACCTGATGTATCACCGTGCAAAAATACATCGACCCATGCGCGGTTGATACCGTCCTGTTGCCATGCCTTTCGCAGTGTGTAATAGCAGTGTTCCCGTGGTTCATCGACAGCAGCAAAGCGTTCAGGATGGGTCTTTTGCGCGTATGATAGGTCGAACAGATACGCATAGCCTGCATCTTCAAATGGCACAGGTAAGGTAGGGTTGGGGGTATTGCTGAGTGTCACGCGCAGCATATTGGCACTGACAAGGGCGCTGTCTTCTACCTCAAAGTGTTGCTCAGTAATTTTGATGGTTTTTTTACCACGTTTTTTGTCTGCCTTTTGCTTGAGGGTAATATATTGACTACGCAAATCGCTCAACTGTGATACTGGGGTGTCAAAAGCAACAAAATGAGCTTCGGCTTTGTCTATAATGGCGCTATTGGTGTGTGCAGTATGCAAAGAGAGTGGTTCTGCCACAATCACGATACCCTCAGGATATACTTCACGGATTTTGACATCAATGTCGTCACTGTTGTCGAGCGTTAATGGACTAAAGGCGGTCAAAAAGCCGCACAACTCGTCGACATGCTCTTCGTTTAAATGGTCGATGATATGAGCAATCTCAGGGTCAGTGAGTAAGCTACGTGCAGAACTCATATCAAAAGGAGTGTAGGTATTGCTTGGTGTGGATAGAGCGGGATACTGGCGCATAGGAATATTCGTTTCTTAAAAGTGTGAGGCAACAATAGCAAATTTTTTGATTAATGATAATTGTTTTTGTTATCGTTTGCGAGTAAAATCAGTCACAGTCAAGCCCAAAGTGAGCGAGCAGCTCATTTTTATCTAAAAAGCGTTGATGTCTAAAAAGCGCTGAAATATTTATGAACAAAAAAGGGTCGCTATGTTACGTGTCAATCAAATGACCATCAACCGTCAAGGCAATACCTTACTCGATAACGTCAGCTTTGAGGTGGGTGCGCGTCAGCTGGTAGCATTGGTTGGGCACAATGGCTCAGGAAAATCGACGTTAATCAAAGCCTTGGCAGGCGAGATGAAAAGCTCTGAAGGTGACGTTACTCTCGATGAGCGCAGCATCAGTGATTATGGCAGTAAGGCGCTGGCACGCAAGATGGCATATCTGCCGCAGCAACTGCCCGAAGCAGCGGGATTTACGGTACGTGAGCTCGTCATGCTTGGGCGCTATCCGCATCAAAAGTGGCTACAAAAACCCAGCGCGCTTGATCATGAAAAAGTAACTGAGGCGATGCGTGTGACGCAAGTTGAACGCTTTGCTGATCGCTTGACCAGCACGCTATCAGGCGGTGAACGGGCGCGGGCTTGGCTGGCGATGTGCTTGGCACAAGACACCGATTATCTGCTACTCGATGAACCGCTTGCCGCGCTTGATATGCACTATCAAATAGAGGTGATTGAGCTGATACGCCGTCTCGTTGATGAGCAAGGCTTGAGCGTGGTCATTATCATTCATGATATTAATCTGGCCGCACAGTACGCAGATCGTATTATCGCACTCAAAGGCGGACGCATTTGTCACAATGGGGACATTGCCAGTACCATGCAGCCAAGCATCTTACACGATATCTTTAATGTCACTATGCAGCTTTTGACACACCCTGTGACGGGTCAGCCTGTCGCAGTTGCTTAATCGCGCTTGCGTGGCTTGGATGCCATTTCTACTTGTCTAAAGGAGACCGATTCTTTGAGTCTCCTTCTGCTGCTATTTCTTATTTTCTCTTCTCTATTAAAAAGACAATCCGCTATGTTTGCTGATGCTCTATTTACTTGTTTACGTGCCCGCTTATCCATCGATACCGCGCACGCACTTTTGCATGCCCGAAAACCTCAAAATCCTGCGCCGCAGTCACAAGGTAACATTACATCGCTGGCACTTATTTTGACCCTCATAACCAGTGGTATCCTTAGCGGTTGTGGGCAAGCGCAGAGTGGCCATGATCCTCTCGTTCAGCATATGGCGGAAGAGCCTCAGAAAACAAGTGCGACGCCGAGACAAGTGGTCACTCCCGACTGGGGTAATGCCGCGACCTTGACAGCAATGGGTCATGCGCCTATAGCGACGGGCGATGTGCGGATGTGGGACAGATGGGTCGAAACGCCAAGCTTGCCTGACGATATCACTGATTTGGGTATACGTTATCAGCCCAATGCCGAGCTGATTGCCCAGCTACCAATAGATATGGTGATTGACAACCCCTTTTATCAACATGCACGTAACCTGTATGGCGATGTCCCTGCTGAATCGGTGATGTTTGCAGCAAAGGGGGAGGTCGCGACATGGGCAGACTATACCGAGCCGACTCGTACATTGGGTGCGCTGATTGGTGAGCCAAAATCTGCAGAAGACTATATCAAAAAAAGTAAACACGCCATTACACAAGCAGGCGCGCAGTTACAAGCACGCTATCCTAAGGTCAAAAAATTCGCTGTGGTGCAATTTTCTGATGCCAATAACGTGCGAATGTATGTGAATAACAGCTTATTTAAACCCGCCTTTGATGCGATGGATAAAGAACTCGCTGTCTTGGGCGAAGGCAATGCGTATGGCTTTGTGCCCAAACGTGTCGGTGATTTGGCAAAGTTAGATGACGATGTGTGCTTACTGATTATCGAGCCGTTAAGTCCCATTACGCGTGCTGAGATTAAAGACAGTCTGATTTGGCAGCGCTTGGGTTATGGGCAATCTCGCTGTATGGGTGAGCTGACGCCTGTATGGATTTATGGCGGCATGTCATCGCTGGTCAGCTTGGCCAACAACGTATCAGCAGCAGAATTACAAGGCGGGGCAGCATCATGAGTACCAGCAGCACATCGACAGACAACCACCACAAGCACGCGCCCACATCCATGCAGTCCCAAAAACCGCCGCAGCCCCCTAAACCGAAAGCAGCCGATACTGCCGCTATACATTGGCAATTATGGGTAATGTTCGGCGGACTTTTGCTGTTGGTCGTTGCTAGTAGTTGGGCGCTCCTTGCACGTGACTGGCACAGGCCGCTCACCGATCTATTATTGCCCAGTATGCAGCTCAATATGGACAGCATGGTCACGCAGCTGACGTTGGTCGCCACCAGTGTTGTGGCGCTGCTCGCAGGCGGACTGCTGGGCGCGGTCAGTATTTTATTACAACAGCTCGTTAAAAATCCGCTGGCTTCAGACACCACGCTGGGCGTAGGCGTAGGCGCGCAGCTGGCGATATTGGTTGTCAGCTTGTTTTTGCCCAGTCTTGCGATTCATGGCGGTATGGTGGTTGCCTTTATCGGTGCGCTTGCCAGTATGGGACTGGTGTTTGCTTTAGCGGCGGCCAGTCGCTTTAATGCGCTGATTTTGGTGCTGGCAGGTTTGGTGGTCAATATTTTACTTGCGGCACTGGCTAACGTGCTGGTGCTGTTTTTTGCACAGCAAAGCAACGGCATGATGTCATGGGCGGCAGGATTTTTGACCCAAAACAGCTGGCACACCAGTATGCTACTGGCATTGGCCACAGTCGTATTGGTGGTCGCTTGTCTGCCGTTATTAAAGCCGCTTGGTATGATGAGCTTGGATGACTTTCAAGCCAAGCGCTTAGGTGTGCCTGTCCAAGGCATCCGCGCTATCGTCGTGTTGTTGGTGGCAGTAGTCACCGCGCTGGTGGTCAGTGAAGTTGGTCTGATTGGTTTTGTGGGCTTGGGTGCGGCAAGTATGGTCAATGCGCTGGGAATTTCAGCGATTGGCAAGCGCCTTGTTGCCGCCTTTAGCTTTGGGGCGCTTTTATTGTTATTAACCAGCAATGCCGCGCTGCTGCTTGAACCTATAGCGGGTATGCCAATTCCTGCGGGGGCGATGACGGGCGTACTGGGTGCGCCGCTGATTATTTGGCTCATTTTGCGTCAGCGTCATGACCGTATCGAGACGGTGGTGACGCCGACCATCAATGGCACACAAACATCTGTACGTCTGTGGCGCTGGGGGTTTGCAGTTATGGGCTTGCTGTTCGCCGCATCTTTAGTTGTCCAAGATGTTCAGGGTTGGACATTGAGCACTGAGTGGGCACTCACTGAGCAGTACCGCTTGCCGCGTAGTTTAAGTGCAGCAGCAACGGGGCTGATGCTGGCAGTAGCGGGCGTGCTAATACAGACCTTGACGCGTAACCCGATGGCAAGCCCTGAAGTACTCGGGGTCAGCTCAGGCGCAGCGCTTGGCGTGATTGGTGGTTTTTTATTCTTGCCGATGCTTGGTCTGTCCGCTGGTGCAGGCACATTGCTTGGGTCGGGTTTGACAGGTGCATTTGCGGTGCTGCTACTGGTCATTTGGCTGGCGCGTAAGGTCAGCTCAGGCTATTTACTGCTCGTTGGCGTGGGTATCGCGGCGATGATGGATGGCGTGATGCACATGGTTAAGCTCTCAGGCGACCCGCGCTTGGAGGCGATGCTCAGTTGGCTGTCGGGCACAACCTATAGCGCCATGCCCAGCACCGTCTGGTATCTGATGGGCATTGCGCTGCTGCTTTTTATGATGAGCCTACTGATTATAAAACCGCTGCGTATCTTGGGGCTAGGTGCTGGCGTGGCACGCAATCTGGGCGTGGCGGTGAGCCCTGTGACTGTTGCGCTACTGATATTGGTGGCATTGCTCAGCACCGCAAGCACGCTCGCGGTCGGACCGCTCAGCTTTGTGGGGTTAATGGTGCCGCATTTGGCGACATCAATGGGCGCGGTCAAGCTAAAACGTCAGTTGCCACTTGCGGCGCTCTTAGGGGCAGGCGTGATGGTCATTGCTGATTGGCTTGGGCGCTATGTAATGTTTCCTTATGAGCTACCAGCGGGCACGATTGCCGCCTTGATTGGTGGCGCGTACTTCCTGTGGCTGATTCGTAAAGTGCCGATGGCGGCGCGTTAAAGCAAATATATATAAAGAGCAGCTTAATAAGCTTTTAGGGCATGGCATTATTTAGATATATTGTAAGTATTATGTAATTTTTTAATAAAAATAAGAGAACTTTTGTTTTTTAATTTTGGTCATTATTTGGCCTTGGCTGGCTGTGCGTGCAAGGTATTATTTTTTTTGACATCTGTTTTTTATTAAAAAAAACCTTGCTGCCGCATGAACCAGTTTTTTAAGAAAAAATTTGCACTTGGTTGACAGGAATCAATTACTGGTCAATAATACGCCTCTCAAATGATAATGATTATTATTTTTATTATTATTTACTAAAACTATCGATATTATTCATTACTATTTTTTATGTCTAGGACGTGTCTTCATATTAAAGATGGTGATAACAATGAGATAAATTGCAGGTACACAATGGAAGTAGCGCAAATAATATTGAAATATTAACGAGCTATTTGACACGGTTTGCCAAAGATTTAGTCATTTTTAAATCATTTAATCGTAGACGTTTGAATTGAAGATGCGTCCTGACTGCTCTAAAAATACACGAGCTATAAGCAATAAAGGAAGTCTTATGTACACACCAACTGCTGAGCGTGCTACCAATACACGCTATCTCGACCGCCAAGACCAGTTTGAATCTAAAGTGCGCAGCTACCCACGTAAGCTGCCATTTGCCATCGCTTCGGCGAAAGGCGCTTGGATTACCGATGTTGAGGGTAATGAATATATCGACTGCTTGTCAGGGGCAGGCACACTGGCGCTGGGGCACAATCATGCAGTGGTCAAAGACAGCATTCAGCGCGCTTTAGACAGTCATCTGCCTATGCATACGTTGGATATCACTACACCACTCAAAGATGCCTTTAGTGAGCGTATCTATAACCTGTTATCAACAAAAGATGATGAATACTGCTTACAGTTTTGTGGGCCGACAGGCGCAGATGCAGTCGAAGCGGCACTAAAACTGGCCAAACAGGTTACAGGGCGTACGGGCATCATCAGCTTCAGCGGTGGCTATCATGGCATGACGCATGGGGCGCTTGCGGTCACGGGCAATCTGTCGCCCAAGCAAGGTATTGAGGGGCTGATGGGGTCGGTGCAGTTTTTACCGTATCCCAATGGCTACCGCTGCGCCTTTGGTCTGCCAAAAACCCAAAGTATTCAAGCGCACAGCACGTATTTTGAGCGTTTTTTAACCGATATTGAAAGCGGCGTCACCAAACCTGCGGCAGTGATTTTGGAGATGGTGCAAGGTGAAGGCGGGGTCAATGCTGCGCCCATCGAATGGTTACAGCAGGTGCGCCGCGTGACCAAGGCGCTGGGCATCTTGATGATTGTTGATGAGGTGCAGACAGGATTTTGCCGTACGGGGCGCTGGTTTGCTTATCAGCATGCGGGTATTGATCCTGACATGGTGGTGATGTCCAAAGCCATTGGTGGCGGGCTACCGATGGCGGTGCTGGGCATCAAAAAGCAGCATGATGTTTGGCAGGCGGGCAACCACTCAGGTACATTCCGTGGCAATCAGCTGGCGATGGCGACAGGGCTTGCGACCATTGATTATCTCGACGCCAATGACATAGCGCAGTATGTCGATGAAGTCGGCGCGTGGTTTAAAGGACAACTGCAAGCCTTGCAAACGCGCTATCCGCAAATTGGCGATGTGCGCGGACGCGGGCTGATGCTGGGGCTAGAGATTATTAATCCAAATACGAGCGCTGATGTTGATGGCAGTTATCCTGCCGACAGCGACTTGGCAGCGCGTATTCAGCAGGCTTGTTTTAAAGCAGGCTTGGTGATTGAAAAGGGTGGGCGCGCTGGCACGGTCTTGCGCCTATTACCACCGCTCAACATCACTCGCAAGGAGCTAGACGAGGTATTAACGCGACTGACATTGGCACTAGATAACGCACTTGCGGCTTAACCTTTTAACCTAACTTTTCGTTGTATTCATCAAAGGCAGTGTGCTGGCGTGAGTCTCAAAACGCCAGCACCTTACCCATTTAGACTTATTCAGTAGGGTCGTATATTTTGTACATTCTTAATCAACAGACCAGCCATGACTATGTGGCTGCCAGTGCGCAGACCAGCGCCATGATTCAGCAGTGGCTGGACGCCGAATCGCTGTATCAAGGCGGTGCTCCTGCAGCATTACAAGACAAGCTAACGCTAAATATCAGTAAAACAGGGCGCGATATTGACATGGTACTCGGCGATATCGCTCAGCAGTTTTTGCCCAACTGTGTCTCGACCGCGCACCCGCACTGCGCCGCGCATTTGCATCCGCCGACATTGTGGGTCGGACAAGTAGCGGAGATGATTATCGCCGCGACTAATCAAAGCATGGACTCGTGGAATCAAAGCCCCGCTGCTACCTATATTGAAAAAGAGCTGATTCAATGGTTGGGCGCGCAGTGTGGCTTTAACTCAAGCACTAAAACCGAGCCAAAAGCTGGCGGCGTGTTTACCAGTGGCGGCACGCAAAGCAATCTAATGGGGCTGCTGCTGGCGCGCAATCGCTTTTATGGTGCTTTGGGTGTTGATGTGCAAAAAGACGGCTTGGCAGGGCAGCCCTTAGGCAGGATTTTATGCTCTGAGCAAGCGCATTTTTCCGTAGAAAAAAACGCCGCGCTCTTGGGCTTGGGACAGCGCTCGGTGGTTAAAATCGCGACCGACCGCACGGGCGCAATGGACATGGCGCACTTAGAGGACACCATTGACCGCTTTGGGGCGCAAAATATCATGGCGGTGGTGGCGACGGCGGGCACAACCGATTTGGGCGCGATCGACCCACTGGAATCGATTGCCGAGGTGTGCCAAGCAGCGGGCATTTGGCTACACGTCGATGCCGCATGGGGCGGGGCGCTGCTGCTCTCCGAGCGCTACCGCGATATGCTAGCAGGCATTGCGCGTGCCGATTCTATCACCCTTGATTTTCACAAGCATTTTTTCTTACCCATCAGCTGTGGCGCGTTTTTGGTCAAAGACGCCGAAAATTTTGCCAGCATCCGTCTGCACAGCGACTATCTGAACCCCTCAGATGATGAGACGGACGACATTCCCAATCTTGTAACCTACTCGCTACAGACCACGCGCCGCTTTGACGCGCTTAAACTGGCAATGGCGCTTGATGTACTGGGCACAGACGCTTACGGCGCGTTGATTGATGCGGGTCTCGATAATGCTAAGGACATTGCACAGCGGCTGGACAGCGACCCTGATTTTGTCTTGGTGCGCCCGCCGATACTGAGCAGTGTCCTATTTTATTTTGCTCCGCAGAATAGCGAGTTCAGCGCCGAGAGCTTGGCAAAAATCAACCGCCATATTGCTCAAAATTTACTGATTAACAATCAAGCGAATATTGCCACCACGCAGTATGACGGGCATCTGTGCTTAAAGTTTACCTTGTTAAATCCCGACAGCACGCTAGCTGCCATGAACCCAGTCATCGCGCAGATAGCAGCATTAGGGCATGCGTATTTAGTAAGGGATTTTAAATAAGCGCTTAGCAAATTAACAATCTATTAAAAATTACCGATAACCATTTTAAGAATACCCATTTAAGGACATCGCAATGATACAAGACAACACGCTCAACCGCTTATCCTTGCAAAATCTGATTAACGCGTACTGTTTTGAGACGCGCCGCGGCAGTATCGTGCCTGCAGACGCACAAGACGCGCTACAAAAATCCCTCGCGCAAAACAAGCCGCTATTGGTATTGCATCTTGCGCCGCACAACACCCAAGTTGCCGTGCCGCTTGAGCGTATCAGCCAGCTGGGGCAACATCGCTTTGCCGCTACCCCTGCGGTCTTAGGGCAGGTCGATGGCGTGCCGACATGGTTGCAACCCTCGGCGGTCAGTATCGCCAGCCTCGTGATTGAGGACATCGTACATCAGTATCAGGGTACCGAAACCCTCGATGCCAATGGCGTGCTGAAACGCTGGATTGAGAGCTATGAGGGGCTACAGATTATCTTGCAGCACCGCAGTGATGAGGTGGATGACATCGTTGATGCGGCGCAAAACTTTATCCAAACCGAGCAAAGCCTTATCTACGGCCACGCCATGCACCCGACACCAAAAGGTCGCCAAGGCTTCTATGGTGCAGAATGGGCAAAATACGCGCCCGAGACCAGCAGCAAAACCAAGCTGCACTATTGGCTCGTGCATCCCAAGCATATTGTCGAAGAGTTTGTTGACGGTGAGAGCATCACCGCCGAGTTGCAAGACAAGCTTGCGCCCATGATGAATGCCTATCAGCAGCAATTAATGGACAATAACTCTGATTATAAGCTATTGCCGCTACACCCATGGCAAGCCAAATTCTTACAGCAACAAGACTGGTATGCGCGTCTACAAGCGGCGGGTAAGCTCTTTGACATGGGCGAGCTGGGCTGGGCGCTGCATCCGACGACTTCGGTGCGTACGTTGGCCGCATTTGATGCGCCGTGGATGTTTAAGCTGTCGCTGTCTGTCGCCATTACCAATTCAGTGCGCATCAACCTGCCCAAAGAATGCAAGCGCGGCATTCATGCTTGCCGCATTTGGCGCAGCGACTACGGCAAGCAGCTTGGCAAAGACTTTGACACCATCGCGGTGCTCAACGACCCTGCATGGATTGCACTGACAGTAGATGGCAGCATCATTGATGAGAGCATCTGTATTTTACGCGACAATCCTTTTGACCAAGATACCGAAGTGACTAATTTAGCGAGCTTGAGCCAAGACCACCCAACCCGCGTGACCAACCGCTTTAACACCTTATTCCAATCTATCCATGCGCGCACCAAAGCGCCGCTCGAGGAGATTGCCAAAGACTGGTTTGCCACTTATTTACAGGTCGGCTTTATCCCCTTGATGCACATGTATTATCAGCATGGCATTGGCTTTGAAGTGCATCAGCAGAACAGCTTGATTGAGCTGACGGACGGCTATCCGAGCAAGTTTTGGGCGCGTGACAACCAAGGCTTTGGCTACATCGCCGAGTATGCCGCCCCCCTCATTGACACCTATCCTGAGCTGGTCAGCGAGAGCGAATGTGTGATTCCTGAAGATTTTGCCGATTCAAGAGTGGCGTATTATTTGGTCGGCAACAGCATCTTTGGACTGATTACCGCGATTGCGCGCACGCAATATGTGAGTGAAGCGGCGCTGATTGATATGTTCCGCGACTGCTTGATGACGCTTGAGACCCGCTATCCGCACCGTCCGCTGTTTGATTTGCTGCTGCGTAGTCCGACCTTGCCGTTTAAGGGCAATTTGCTGACGCGCTTACACGCGCTCGATGAGCTGGTCGCGCCTGTGGAGACGCAGTCTATATACGTGGATATTCCCAATCCGTTATGTGCGTAAGAATAAAAATAGCCTAAGCAATTCATACCGCGTAACGTGATTGTTTATAAGCGCAGACGCGGTATAAGACAGGAGAACGTGCTTAAAGGGTATTTTTCGTAGCATCAAAAGCCGTAGGCACAGCAAGCAAGGAAAATATCCTTTAAGCGAGCGTTGTCACTATAAGGCATTGTCAAATACTGGCTATCACCAAACTTGAACTATCAATAAAAAGGACACCCCCATGCTTGATGTCATCGGTATCGGCTTAGGACCTTTTAATCTAAGCCTTGCCGCGCTACTCGACAAGACTAACGTGCGCGCCAAATTTTTTGAGCAAAAGCCAGAATTTAACTGGCATAAAGGCATGATATTGCCTGCGACTACCTTACAAGTGCCGTTTATGGCGGACCTGGTGACCATGATTGACCCCACCAGCCGTTACTCGTTCTTAAACTACTTACACACCCAAAAGCGCCTGCTAAAATTTTACTTTTTAGAAGAATTTAAAATCTACCGCGAAGAATACAACCACTATTGTCAGTGGGTGGCAGGGCAGTTGGACAGTCTATACTTTGCGACGACCGTTATGGACGTGCAATTTTATACCGAGGCGGGCGAAGAGGGCTTTGCGGTTACGGTCAGTGAGCACGGTGAGACGCACACCCATTATGCACGCCATTTGGTCATTGGTACAGGTACGCATCCGACTTTGCCTGCGCCATTACAAACCTTGGCAAAAGACGCGCCCGCCCGCTGTATGCATACCGCGCAGTTTACTGAGCGCTTCGATTTGGACGCTTTAACTGCCGCGCATGACGACACAGATACGCCTGTTAAGGTATTGGTGCTCGGTTCGGGGCAGTCCTCAGCTGAAGTGTACCGCGCCTTATTTGACCAGCAGATGAGTAGCACAGGCATGCCCAAGTTTATACTTGATTGGTTTACGCGCTCGGCGGGCTTTTTCCCGATGGAATATTCGCCACTAGGACTGGAACATTTTAGCCCTGCGTATACTGATTATTTTTACCACTTGCCCCGCGATACCAAGGCAGCGGTGAGCGCCAAGCAAGATCTGCTGTATAAAGGTATGGGTTTTGGTACTATTCGTGATATTTACCACCACCTCTATGAGCGCAGCATCCGCAATCAGCCATTATATTCAAACCTGCGTACCAACTGCGCGCTGATATCGGCAGAGCAAGCGGACGCAGACGCGCCCGTGACGCTCGCGTTTACTCACAGCGAGCAGCAGCAGCGCTTTATGGCGGATTACGATTGCGTCATTGCGGGCACAGGCTACCGCTACCAGCTGCCCGACTGTTTGGCGGGTGTGCTTGGTGAAGTACAACATGACGCCTATCAGCAGCCTGAGATTGGGCGTGATTATACTTTGCGCTACTGTGATAAGCGCACACATACGGGCAAAATCTTTGTACAAAACCAAGAAGTACACAGTCACGGCGTGGGCGCACCTGATTTGGGGTTGGGCGCGTACCGTGCGGGCTATATTATTAATGAGCTGCTCGGCGTCAATAAATACGACACCGACGCGCTAGAAGTGTTCCAAGACTTTGGCGCCGCGTGAACGGCTAAAAGATAATCGAAATAAAATAGCCTAAGTAAATTTAAAAAATACGCTGATTTAAACAGCTCAATGATTCAAAAACTTTCAACCAAATTAAAAACTGAACTACAAAATTAAGGACACACCATGACCACCATCAGCCGTCAGTTACCTGAGCATTTTGAGGTCGAGGCGATTAACCGCACCTTTGGCATACGCGCCATGCGCTATCGTGAAGATATGCGCTTATTGTATAAATGGATGCACGCCGAGCACGTCGTTGACCAATGGCAGCTGCATTTGCCTATGCCCATGCTGCGCGCCCATTTTGAAAAAATGCTCGCGGACGACCACCAGCGTCTATACATCATCACCTGTAATGATGAACCGATTGGCTATACTGAAATCTATGAGGCGGCGCGTGACCGTTTGGCATTGTATTACAAAGCCAAACCTGAGGACATGGGCTGGCACATGCTGATTGGTGAGCCCTCCGCAGTCGGGCGCGGCTATCTCAAACCTATCGGTATGATGGTCAGCAAGTTTATCTTTGAGCATACCCCTGCCCAAAAAATCGTGGTTGAGCCTGACAGCGAGATTGAGATTTATCGTTGGGTGGCGGACAGCTTTGCTTATTTTGAGCAGCGCTTGATTGAAATGCCCGAAAAAAAGGCATCGCTGTACTTTTGTCATCGTGAGGCGTTTTTTGAGTCGCGTGGTTATTTAAATTATTACGGTGCGGCAGCTTAACCGCCTGTTTCTTAATCACTGTTTATCAACCTCGCTACAAGGTACTTTTTATGGTCGCTGTTTGTGAGTCGTCCAAAGACCATGCCACAAGCCAAACCCGCGATGCGTCTTTGCGCCCGCTGTTATGGACGCTGCTGCTTGGTGGTTCGGTAGTCAGTATCAGCAATAGCGCCCTAAACCCCGCAATTCCTGTGTTTATGTCAGTGTTTTCGGTCGATATTGTCATGGGCGGCTGGGTGCTGAACGCCTACGTGCTGGCGATGAGTATTGGGTTGATGGTCAGCGGCTATCTCAGCAAACATTTTGTGTTTAAGCGTATTTATATTTTGGCCATGTTTGGCTTTATGCTGGGGTCAGTGCTCGGGATGCTCGCTGAGTCGATGACGATGGTCATTGCCGCCCGCGCGATGCAGGGAATCAGCGGTGGACTTATTATCCCCTTATCCATCGGTATGCTGTACCAAGTGTATCCCAAATCCAAGCACGGGCGAGTGATGGCGCTGTGGGGCATCGTGGTGATGATGGCGCTCGCATTTGGGCCTTTACTGGGCGCGTATTTGGTCGAGCATTTTGCGTGGTGGACGCTGTTTGCGGTGACGCTGCCGTTAAGCGTGGCGGTACTGCTTCTATCATGGCGTCTGCCTGCGCTTGTCAATGACAAGGATAATGCTAAGAAAAGCCAGCCCGCGCGCTTTGATACGCTTGGTTTTGTGGGGCTGCTGCTGTGGCTCTTGGTACTCATGGCATGGTTATCAAGCCTAAAGACGGATGCAGCAACCAGTGCCGCAAATGCCTTGCAAACAGGCGCGATTGCGCTCGCATTTATGTGCGCCTTTGTACTCTGGTGGCGCTATGAAGCCAAGCAGTCCACGCCGCTCATCAACGTGCGTCTATTTGCCCAGCGCACCTATTTACACACCACGCTGATTAGTATTACCCAGACCATCGGGCTGATGATTGGGCTTTTATTACTACCGATTATCGTACAGGACGTGATGGGCAGTAGTGCTTTATGGACGGGCGCAATTTTGATGGCGGCAACGGTGGTATCGAGCGTGACCACGCATTTTGCGGGCAGGCAGGTGGATAAGCATGGGGCGCGCACGATTGGGCTGGTCGGTATTGTGTTTGGTGCGCTCTCCATGTTGCTGCTCGCGGGGATTTTGTACCAACCGACCTTGTGGCTGCTATTTGTCGTGATGAGTGTGCAAGGTGTCGGCGTGGGGCTGGCGTATCTGCCGACCACCTCGGTGGGGCTGAGCAGCTTGGATAAGTCAGTGGTGACCGAGGGCGCAGCGCTGAATAACATCAGTCGGCGTATTGTCTCGACCATCGTGATTGCGTTGGTCACCGTCTATGTGGCGGGGCGCGATGCGGTGTCGGTTGTCAATCAGACAGTGGGCGCGCTGTCCACCGCCGCTGCGATACAAGACGTCTTTGTCGTCTTGGCAATGGTGCTGTTATTGACCTTATTTTGTGCGTACCGTTTGCCCAAGCACGCGGCTAAATAAATCGAAAACACGCCCTAATGGCGCGCTTTTTACCTTTTGCGCCATATTTTTTTAACGTATTAATGTAATTAATTCTCATTATCTTTTATATTTTTAATTGTTTTTCTTAATACCTATTTTTTTAATACCCATAAGGAGCTTTTATGTCCGTATTATCAACCAACAATCAACCAGCGACAGCGCAGGCAATGCAGCCGTGGCAAGCACCGATAAATAAAGGCATCGTGCAGCGCGCCGAGCAGCGGGTGATAAAGCAGTTATTACAAGCCTTATTGTTCGAAGATATCATCAAGTTTACGACCCAAACGGCGGATTCTAATTTTGACAATAATGATGTGCTTGATTTTGTGATACCTACCACCGCAGGCGTCGAATACCGCGCACAAGGTCAGGTACAGCACAGCTTTGGCATCATCCGTTTTAATGATAAGACGGTGCAGCGCCATGCGTCAGATGGCAGTATCCATACCGCGACACTGGAGCAAGTGATTGCCGATATTGTCTTACCGCTGGATGATGCCGCGCTCAAAGACAGCTTTATCAATGAGCTGCGCCATACCTTAATCAATGAAATCCAAGCGCAAACCCTCGCGCTAACGTCGCTGCCGCCAGTTAATGAATTAAGCTACAGCGCGCTTGAAGGGGTATTGATGCATGGGCATCCGTATCACCCATGTTTTAAATCACGCTTGGGTTTTGATGTTGAAGACAATTACGCTTACGCCCCTGAATTTGCCAATCCTATCGAAGTGCTGTGGCTTGCGGTGGACAAGGCGCTGATTGCCAGTAACACGCTGGCAGGGATTGAGGTATCCGAGTGGGTCGCGGATTATGTGGGTGCAAGCGCGCATCAGAAGCTGCAAAAGATATTAAGTGACCGCTTAGAGGACAGTAATAAATCAGCCACCGATTACACGCTAGTGCCTGTGCATCCATGGCAATGGCAACAGACGTTAATTGAGGCGGTGCAGCCGTTATTGATGACTCAGGACGTCATTTATTTGGGCAGCACGGGCGAGACCTACCGCGCCCAGCAGTCGATACGTTCTCTGACTGCCGACACGGATGGCAAGCCGTATCTTAAACTCAGTATGCACTTGGTCAATACCTCAAGCACGCGCATTTTAGCCAAACATACGGTGCTCAACGCCGCGATTATGACCGCGTGGCTTAAGCGCTTGGCGGCAGAAGATGACAGCCGTGACGCCGCGCAGATTGCCTTTTTGGGTGAAAATGTCGGCGTCAGCCTCGACCATGACGTGTTGCGCGCACGCGGCTATCAGCATCCCGCCCTCTATGGTGGCTTGGCAGCGATTTGGCGCGACAATGCGGATGATTATTTAGCAAAAGGGCAGCAAGCGATACCGTTAAATGGCGTCAGCTATGTCCATAGCGATGGGCAGGCGCTGATTGCGCCGTGGCTGGAAGCGCATGGCGTCGCAGCATGGACTGAGGCATTGATTGCCGTCACCGTGCCGCCGATTATGCATCTGTTATTCGGGCATGGACTGGCGCTTGAGTGCCACGCACAAAACATCGTCTTGGTGCATGAGGACGGCTATCCTGTCAAAGTGCTGCTTAAAGACTTGCACGACGGCGTGCGCTATTCGCCCAAGCATTTAACGCGCCAAGACTTGATACCCAAATTTCATCAGCTGCCCGCAGCGCATGCGGCGTTAAACCGTGGCTCCTTTATCGAAACTGACGACACCGACGGCATTCGTGATATGACCGTGGCGTGTCTGTTCTTTGTTGCCTTTGCCGATATTGCTATCTTTTTACAGCGCGAGTATCAGTATGCGGAGACGGACTTTTGGCAGCAGGTGGCGGACTGTATTTTTGATTATCAAGCGCGCCATCCTGAGTTTGCTGAGCAGTTTGCACGCTTTGATGTCTTTGCCCCGCAGACGCGTATTGAGTCGCTTGCCAAGCGCCGTTTGTTTGGCGACAGTGTGTTTCCGATCAAATACATCAACAATCCATTAGCCAACTGCCGAGTACCTGAGTCATGCTAAGTGTGTTATCGAGCGCTGCCACCGAGCAGCAGATTCAAGGCGCGCTACTCGCGCAGCTGGTCGAGTGTCTACTGCTTGAGGGGTGGTTTACGCCTGAGCAGTTACAGACCAGTAGCACTGAGGTTTATGCGCCAAAAATAGCGGGACAATTAGCCAATTTACCCGCCAATGATAAAGGCAATTATAAAAAAAGCTATCAAGACTTTTTTGCAGTAAAAAATACGGTATTGGTCGTTGATTTACCTAATAACGCTCAGCTACTGTTGCTTGTCACGCATGGCTATAGCGCGCCATGGCGACTTGCCGTGCCGTGTTTGCCGCTATATCTATATGCAGAAGAAACCCAAAATCTTCGGCTCGACATCATTGATAACGTGCATGATTTACTAAACTATAGCTTAAGCGCTATGGATGCCGAGCAGCTGAGTATGGCGGGCGTGAGTAAGCTACAGGAGAGCCTCGCCGCGTCCATCGAAGCCGCTAAACAATCCGCGCACGCGCCGCTACATACTGCCGTATATGCGCGCCCGCACGCGTATCAGACCTTGATTGCCGCTGAGGCATGGGCGTCCTTGATGGATCGACCATTTCATCCCTTGGCAAAGGGTAAGCTAGGGCTAGGTGCTGCCGACTATGCGCGCTATATGGCGGAGTTTCACCAGCCGATATTTTTAAACTGGGTCGCGGTGGCACGTAGCCATATCATGTGTGCAGATGCGGTGCAGGGTGGGGCAGACACACCTGCTTATTATTTGCTGAATGAGGATATGCAAGCGCTGCTTATCGCAGAAATGCAGGATAGGGGGCTTCAGACACACATTGCGCTGCCTGTACATCCGTGGCAGCTAAAACACGAGCTGCCCACGCATTACGCCGATGACATGGCAGCAGGGACGGTGGTGGTGCTGAATTTCGCCGCGCTGCCCACCTACGCCAGTGCGTCACTACGCAGTATGCTGCTGAGCGATGTAACCCCGCATAGCATCAAGTTGCCACTTGGCGTATATGCGCTCAACTCCAAGCGCTATCTGCCCGCGCTTAAACTGATTAATGGTGAAAAAAACCAAGCGCTCCTTACGCAGGCCAAAACCAAAGACCGCACCTTAGATGCCCATCTGCATCTGTGGGACGAGCGCCACTGGTGGGGCTACATGCCACCTGAACACACGGCAGACAAAAGCAACATCAACCCCTACTTTTATCAAGAAAAGCCCACACATTTGGGCGCGATGCTGCGTACCTTACCCAAGGCGCTATGCACAGAGAGCATACGTCTGCTACCGATGGCCAGTCTGGGGATGTGTGTGCAGCAAACAGGCGCGTCTTATCATCTGTTTGATGAACTGATAGCGGCTGCCAGTTTTAGTACACGTGCCACCATGATTGACGGCGTCGCCCAGCAGCTTGGTACATCAGCGCATGTTTTTGCTCGCCTTGACCGTGTGCAGCAAGTGGCACTTGGTTATTTTTATAATCTTTGCAATATATTTTTGGGCACGATGCTGCGCTGTCTGCGCTTGGGCTTAGCGCCTGAAATGCACGGACAAAATATCGTGCTCGCAGTCACTGAGCATCAATTTTCAGGGGTGCTGCTGCGTGATCATGACTCGGTGCGTATCCATCTGCCGTGGCTGATGCGTCATGACTTGGATGACCCTGAATATTTAAGCCCGCCCGATTTTAAAAACCGTCTGTACCGTGAGACGCCCGAGGCGCTGATTTTTTATATGCAGTCGCTTGGAATTTTGGTCAATCTACGCGCCGTTATCGAGTCGCTGGCGGGTCATTATCAGCTGCCTGAAAGCTTGCTGTGGCAGACAGCGGCGGCAAGTATTCAGCACGCTATTAGCGTGATTGATTTTGATACGGATCAAGCCAATTTGCTGCATGAGCTATTACTCACCGCGCCGACATATCCGTACAAAACCATGCTACTGCCCGTGATTGAGCGCGGCTCGGACGCGCACGGCAGCATGCCCGCAGGCGAGAGCACGACCGTCAATCCGTTTGTGCAAGCCCTTACTAGCAATAGCATCGCCGAAATGAACCATACAAACGATGATAATAATAACCACAAGGACAGCTATGACTACCAACACCTGCTTGACCGATACAGCCGCGCTGATTGATGCTTATGCAGAGCTCGCCACCTCCAGCATTGGGCATGTGACGCACACAGGCTATCTGCTTGATATTCAGCCGATGGTTCCGTGTGACAAGACCATTGCAGGGCGCGTACTGACCGTGACGCTTACCTCCACCAATACCCGCGTGATACGCCAAGCGCTGATGGATGCTGCACCGCATGATGTCTTATGCATTGATGCGCGGTCGCTTGGGTACGTTGCCTGTTGGGGCGCACTGCGCAGTTGCGCCGCGATTTATGAGCAGCTCTCGGCGGTGATTGTGCTGGGGCAGGTTACTGATTCATTGCAACTTAAGCAGCTCGGCTTGCCTGTGTTTGCAAAAGGCATTAGCGCCATTACCACAAGTACCGCCAAAGGCAATGACGCGCCAGCGGGCATGCTCGGTGCGGCGATTGACTATCAGCCTGCGCCTGATAATGACAGCGTGCGTATCCAGACAGGTGATATCGCGGTGATGGATGCCGATGGCGTGTTTGTATTAGCGCCCGATGCTGCCACCCAGTTACTAGCTGAATGCCAAGACAAGCATCAGCAAGACGATACTAAATTGCAGCTGTTTATGGAAGCGTATCAAAACAATACGCTGACGCAGTTATTGGCAAAACTGCGGCCTGAGATGACCTAAAACTGTGGTGTCATTTTTTATGTGATGACTCCTATTGTTGCATTGATGCCTTGTCTGTAATGAATATGGGCAAGGCTTTTTTATGGCAAATCAACCGCTTAAGACAGGCACCACACGTTTTTATGTTAACAAGGTTAAGAAAAGCGGTGCAGTACCTCTTTAAGAATGAGTGAAAACGACCGCATCGCCGCCAAAGTTTTGTAAATTTATATAGAAATGCTAATTATTATCATTTACAATATCTTTCACAAATGTAAGACACTCTGTAGTATGCGCCTCACATCCGCGGCGTTTTGTTGTTTTTTCTTACGTATTTATGCCTAAATACCTCGCAACCAAAGTGAATTTATAATGAAAAGTCGTCATCCTCTTGCGTTATCCTTATTAACCTTGTGCATCAGTCAGCAGCTGTACGCTGCCCCCAACGATACCGACACGACAGCGGACGACACCGCGACCAATGTCAATGCAGACGCGCCAAGCACCACGCTTGATACCATAACCGTAAAAGCCAATGCTAAAACAGGCACAGCACTGGCACAGAAAATCAGCGAAATGCCTGCTGTCACGCAAGTGATTCGCGAAGCGGATATTCAGGCGCAGGCGACAGGTAACCGCACGGTCGGGGACATCCTAGCCCAGCTCGTGCCCAGCCTTGGCGTGAGCAGCGGCTCGGTCAGTAACTACGGCACGACCTTGCACGGGCGTCCTGTACAGTATTTGCTCAACGGCGTGCCATTATCTGGCTCGCGCAGTCTGTCACGCGAGCTAAACAGTATCGACCCTGAGCAAATTGAGCGCGTCGAAGTGCTCTCAGGCGCGACCAGCATCTATGGCGCGGGGGCAGCAGGCGGTCTGATTAATATCGTGACCAAATCAACGGCAGGCTATGGCTTGACAAGACAGACGCGCCTTGGCATCAACAGCAGCCGCGAGTTTAAATCCGACTCGCTCGGCTATCATGTGGGACAAAGCCTTGGCTACGGCGGCGAGCGCATGTATGGTAATGTCGATGTAGACTACGAAACTACAGGTGGCAAGTTTGACAGTCATGGCGACCGCATCAGCCCTGATGCCAACCAAACCGACAACCAAGACACCGATACTGTCAGCGTCAACGCAAACCTTGGCTTTGATATTAGCGATACCAAGACCATGAATCTTGCGGCGACCTATTATGACAGCGAGCAAGATACCGACTACGGTGTCGACTATGGTGATAACTTGTCTGTACTGCTAAAAGGAACCACACCGTCACTACGTGCTATCGATGGCGCCGATATCGAAAACCAACCCTACAATACCAAAAGCTCGGTCAACCTAAACTATAATGACAGTGACTTTTTGGGTTCTAACCTAAGTCTGACAGGCTATTACCGTGACGAAAAAGCACGCTTTTATCCGTCAGGAAAATCATTTACCAGTCAAGCCAAAGACGTTTGGGTAAATAATGGTTTAACCGATGCAGACACCTTAGGAAAGCTATTGGGTGCATCGGTCGTAGTTACGCAGTCTGAAGCGGATATTGAGGTGATGGGACTGCGCGCCGCTATGCAGACTGAAACCGATGTCATGGGTAAAAATACCTTGTTCAGCTATGGCGTGGACTTTGAACGTGAAGAGAGTGAGCAGACCTATTATGGCCAAGACCTGACTACCTTCCTTGCAAGTAATGGCTTGACTTCAACAAGTAATGGTCTGAGCTATAACGGCGGACCAAAAACCACCATCGATAAATGGGGCGCGTTCGTCAATGCCGATGTGGATATGACCGACAAATGGCACACCAGCGCTGGCGTGCGCTATCAAAACATCAAATCGGATACCGACCGTTTTGTGCCCATTTATGAGCAGCTATTGGCGGATTATTTTGCGACCAATGGCATCAGTGATATTGCTGACGCTTACGGTATTGATTACGAAGCAGGCGCGGTTGAGGCGGGTAGCAGTAAGCACGACAAAGTGCTGTTTAACCTTGGTACCAGCTATCAGTTGACCGATGACGACCAAGTCTTTGCTAACTTCTCGCAAGGCTTTACCACGGCTGACGTGCAGCGCGCTTTACGTGACGTGCGTGCTGGATTTGTGGTCAACTCAGACAATATTCAGCCCATTTCTATCAATAACTATGAGCTGGGCTGGACAGGTAAGCGCGGTGATACCAGCGCAAAGGTTAGCGGTTTTTATAACGACTCGGACAAAACCGTGCGCTTTACCAACGACTATACCGTCGAAGTCGTCGATACGGACGAACGTATTTACGGCGCTGAAGCCTCGCTCACGCATGATTTGAACAAAGACTGGCAGTTTGGCGGCAGCCTTGCCTATACCCGCGGGCAATACAAAAAAGACGGCGACTGGCTAGAGCTGGATGCAGTACGCCTGACGCCACTCAAAGGTACGGCATACGCGCAGTATAACTTTAGCGAAGGCAGCAATATTCGCTTGCAAGCGCTGGCAGTCGGCGGTAGTGACAAGGCTTATAAAGACCAACAGAACGACCCAGACGCGAGCGCGCAGCCATTAACAGGCTATGCGACCTTTGATGTGCTTGGGCAAGTCAAATTACCTGTCGGACGTATGGGCTACGGCGTGTATAACATCTTAAACAAAGACTATCAGACCGTGTATCATCAAACGACCTTTGGCGATTTAAACCGTTTGCCTGCGACAGGTACGACGTATGGTTTGAGCTATACCGTGGATTACTAATCGTTTTTATGTAATGGCTTTTATTTAAAAAAAGTCTACCCAGCATAAGAAAACCCCGCGTAACGCTGATGTTAGGCGGGGTTTTTGGTTTATTTTGAGGATTTGTTTATGCGCAAGGCACGCTAAATTGTACATAAGGAATGATTAAATAATGGCTGGTCTGGTTACCATGATAGCCTGCGCGTTGATACCACTCTAAATCGCTTTGATAATATAAAGTGGTGGTAAAGCCAGTCATGTTCAGAGATGTCTTGCCTGCCTTATTTTGGCAATAAGTTTTGGCAAATGCCCCTGAAAACTGCGTAATCAGCTGCCCTTTATTTGAATAAAAGCCGTTAGGTTTTCGCTGCGTTTGATAATCACAGACCGTGAATAAGCCTGTGATATGTAAACGGTCTTCTGACCAACCGTTATGACAGAATGTATCTTTGATAAAGGCGCGTCCTGTATCAGAAACCAAATCCTTTGGCGTCAGTCTGATTTCATCGAGCGCCAAAAATCGATGAAAGCTTAAGCGTGCAGGCGGTGATATATGAGCAATGGCAATAGGCTCGGCATGACTGCTGGCAATGGTTGCTAACACTGGATGATGATAGTTTTGATGCAATAATAGGGTCAGCGTTTGCTTGGCACGCGTTAGGGCGACGTATAGCGGGCGCTCAGGGCTGTCACTGTGATGGTTACTATGACGGTCACTATGACTGCGCGCTTCATTCACCACATAGACGTGGTCAAATTCCATCCCCTTAGCGCTATGATAGGTAATCAGCACCACGGACACCTCATCGCTATAGACGCACGCTTCTAACTGCTGGAGCAAGGCTTCATAGGTGATGTCGCGCAGACCTGTCGTGCGGCGCAAGATCGCTGTCCATGCTCTGTCTAGATGGTTGCACCGATTGTCTCGCCGCCAATTTTCCAAAAAGTCGTACACGCTGCCCTCAATCATGGTTAAGCGCTCATGATTCAGGTGGGCGTATAGCTGTTGGGCAATCAGGCTGTTTAATGGCGTCAGCTGGTCATCTTCATCATAGCGGCGATTGGCGATGTGATGCGCTTCAAGATAATGCTGGAGCGCATCAAAATGCGACCACGTCGGCGCAAGTACGGCAATGGTTTCTGTTTTATGCTTAGCTGTGGCGGCGTGTAATCGCTGCTTGATGTCATCAGCGACCCATGCTGCCATGTCGATGCCGCGCACCTGCTGGTAATAGCCGTAGCGAATCGGTTGATTGGTAAAAGGGGCGGTCGCCTGTATCTGATGCGTGTCTTGTTTTAAGCGCTCGGCAGCGGGCAGGGCAGCACGGATAAAGGCATTGGCAAAATCGACAATGTTGTTTGCGCTGCGATAGTTTTTTAATAAGTAATATTCTTGCTGCTCGCTCAGATGGTATTGCTTGGCAAATTTTTGAATGTATTCGATGCTGGCGCCGCGAAAGGCGTAGAGATTTTGGTCATCGTCACCGACCACCATCAGATAGCCTTGCTGCTCATAGATATCGGCAGGCTTATGGTCTTTGTTTGGTTGCTGGTTTTTATGATCAAAGCCAGCAGGCAGCAGCGGATTATCCGTAAGATACTCTGCCGCATCGTTGCCAATCTCTGAGCCCGCTTCCGTGCTATCAGCGTCGTCCTCTTGCAATTGCAAATCTGCGAGCAGACCAATCATTTTATATTGCGCAGCATCAATATCCTGAAACTCATCGACCATGATGTATTGAAAGTGCTGCGGGCGCTCTTGTAAGTGACGGATGGCTTCTTCTATCAGCCATTGATAGCCTGCGTTGTCTTTGGTTTGAGTGGTATTTTTTGTTTTTAAGTGTGAAAAGCGCCGTAACACATCACTCATATCGGCATCAGGCATGTCTTTTTCGCTTAGCCCTGTGATGTGCCGCGCCAGACCATGAAACGTCTGAATGGTCACGTGCGCCGCGTGACTGCCAATCAACGCGTACAAGCGCCGCCGCAGCTCGGCAACGGCCAAGCGGTTGTATGCCAAAATCAGTACCTTTTCAGGTTTGATTTCCTCAATCATCAATAAGTACGCCACCCGATGCACGACGACGGTGGTCTTTCCAGAGCCAGGTCCTGCCAGCACCATAGAAGCGCGGCTGGTGTCTTTGACAATCTGCCGCTGGGTGTCGTTAAAATACGCGGGCAGTATCTCTTTTTGATAATTTTTAATATAAGGCTTGCTGGCATCGACGTCATCAGCGATATAGGTCTGAATCACTGTATCAATCGGCTGAGTAAAGTAATCTTCGATAAACTGCTTTTGCACGTGCGGCGCGGCGCCCAGCCACGCGTTGAGTAGGTGGATACGCGCACAGCGGTCTTGATAATGATGTTGTAAATATTGATACGCAGTTTCGCTGTATTTGCTGGTCGGCTTGGGGTGGCGGCTGATAAAGAAAATGGCATCACTTGAGTCATCTAGGCGGCTGAGCTCAATCAGTCCCAGCTTTTGTAGCTGCTCCAGCTCGGTCAGTAGCGTGTCGGGGGTGCGCTCAAGCGTGCTTGCCAGTACATCCAAATCAAAGTCACGCCCAGCGCCGTCTCTTTGGTCGGGCAGCGCGGGCAGCAGATGCTCTTCAAATAACGGCGTGAGCTGCGCAAGCAATCGCTTGGCAAATGCCGTCCAGCTGTGCCAATCGTCTGCTTTGTCCTGCTCAATCTGCCACAGCTTGGTGTCTTTTGAGGAAGAGACAAACACTTGCGTGCTGCTGTGATTGCGTATACTGATGACGCCTAAGGCGCGTAGCATGGGCAGGATATGATTTTTGGTCGAGACGTTGTGCCGATGCTGATGCAGCCAATTGTCCAGCGCTTTGGTGTTTAGCTGCACAGCGCCTTGATCAAACATGGTGGCGCTATGCAGCGCATCAATGCTGCTCTCTAGGCAAGCCTCTAGCGCCTCGATGACCCGTCCGAGGCGATTAAATTCACCTTTTAGATAGCGATGCGTGTATTTGATGCGTACGCGTACCACCGCATGCCACTGGGCGTGCCCTTGATTGACCAACATCCGCAGCTGCTGCAACAAAGTCTTGACTGAATAGCCGAGCGACAAGGCAAGCTCAGGCAAATGATAGCGCGTCAGTCCTTTGTCATTGGTATCTTGCCAGTCAGGTGTGTCGGTGGTCAGCGTGTCGTCTGCGAGCTGTTGTAACTCGGCATACAGCTTTGCCATCGAGGTATGGCTACTGGCGGGCGGGATGTCGGACAGCTTGATACTGACCCACGCAGGCTGCTGGTCTTGCTCTTGTAGTAGTCCATAGCGTTCAAGCGCGAGTAGAGCAACGCGCACTTGGGTCGTCAGCTGCTCAGCATTGTCATCGGTGACGAGTATGGAGGACAAATTGCTGCTGGCAAACCAGCGGTCTTGGGCAGGTTTTTTGAGCGTTGGGCGGATAGTCGTCCAGCATTCGCGTAGGGTGCGCGTGTTTGGAATGCGTGAATTGCGCTCTTGGCGAAACAGCTGGTCAATATCCTGCGTGGACCACAGCATATACGCTTCGCCCGTCTCATAGTCTTTACGCGCTGCCCGTCCAATCTCTTGGATATAGGATTCTAAATTGTTCGGCGGACCGCTGTGGACAACAGTGTGGATGCCCTCTTTATCAATCCCCATACCAAAGGCATTGGTACAGACCACCACGTCTAGCTCATGATTTTTAAACTTATCGAGCAGATTCTTTTTTTGTGCATCGTCCAATTTAGAATGATAAGCCGCCGCGATGAGTCCTTGTTTGGCAAAGTCGTCCGCGTATTCCTCGCAGCCCTTACGACTACGCAGATAGACAATCGCCACGCCGCGCTCAGGGTGCTTAGGATAGGTGTCTGCATACCATACCTTACGCGCTTTAATGATTTGATAAATCATGGCCTTTCTGTCGCTGGTATTGACCTCATGAAAGTGCGCGGTGATGTCCTCGCGCCAGATTTTCATGTGCGCAAGGGGCGTGCCATATTGTACCAAGGCTTTGTTGCCCGTTAAGGCGCTGAGCTTGTGCACCAGCTCATCTTCGAGATCGTCTTTGACGCGGGCAGAGGCGGTGGCGGTGACCAAGCCAATGGTAGGCGGTACAAAGTGCGGGGCATCAGTATTGCCATCTTTGGCTTCATCAAATGTGCTTAACAAATCAGGCTGCGCCGCGCTGGCAGTATTGCGCTCAATTTGCGCGTGCAAGTGCGCTTGTACGTCACTGCTATAGCAAGCGATGATATGGTCAGCGATACGCAAAAAGTCAGGGCGAAAATCGGTGCCCCACTGACTCAAGGTATGCGCCTCATCGAGTACCCAAAAGGCAGGCGGGCGGTTTTTTAGCAGCTGGCGCACGCTGTGTGTGCGTAGCCGCTCAGGACTGAGATACAAAATATCAATTATCCCTTGCCACACGCCATCGAGCACCTCTTTTTGTGCGCCCGCCGATTGCCCTGAGGTTAAATAGGCGATGCGCCCTTCATAATCGGGCAAGGCAGTGCGTAGGTTAATGACTTGGTCTTCAATCAAGGCTTTTAAGGGCGCGATGACCACTGTCAGCTGTCGTTGATAGCGGCTCAGTATTAAGGCAGGCAGCTGAAAGGTTAGGCTTTTGCCGCCACCTGTCGGTAAAATGCCCAGCGGAATGTCCTGATTGTTCAAGACCGCTTTTACGATAGACATTTGCCCTTCGCGCAGTGCCTCAAAGCCAAAAAAATGCTGGCATTGCTGATTGATCCACGCCTCATCAGGGCGGTGCAAATGCCATAACGCCTGCTCGGCTTTGGCAAAGTTGTTGCGGTGCTCAGGATGCTTGGTGAGCCAAACAGGGCGGCGGGCCTGCGGCTTGTCAAAATAGCGCAGCCAATGCACAAAGGTGGCAATACCCAAATGCCGCCAAAGAGCGTAAGCATAGGAGTCAGACGCAGCGGCGCTTAAAGTGTGCGAAGTCATAACCCCATTGAGCAGCGCCTTTAATGCCTGATGATCACCACTCGGCAGCGCTGCCAATACACTGTCAATATCAAAAATATTATCTTTATCAATATCAAAGTGCGCCTGCGTATCAAGCGCACCCAATGCGGACAACTGCGGCAACAGCTTATGCAACAAAATCTGTAAGTGGGCGGGCAAGACCTGCCATACTTGCGTACACAGCGTAAACACACAGCGGCTCTCGACACAGTCGGCAACAGGATGATTGTAATCGACATCAGCTTTGTACAGTTTGCTCAGTGCATGCGTGGGCTGGTGCGGCAGCAGCAAGCAGCTGAGCAGCAGCGTGTCCCACGTTTTGGCTTGCCAGCGCTGGAGAGTTTTTGAGTTGGCTACTTTAATGGACAGCGCGTGGTCATGCACCGCCAGTGCCGCTTGCAGCAATTGACACAAGCGCGGCAAATCAAACTCCAGCAGATGATGCCCGCCCAATGTCGGCGCTTGGACAATCAGCTGGGCGATGGTCGCTGCGTGCTGGTCAAAGCGTACAGCATCAAAGTGCCAATAATGGTTTCCGATTAATAGCGCGCCATCAATCAGCGCCTCGGTTTGTGGATTGATTTCTAAATCCAGCCATAGCGTTTGCGGTGGTAGTGTCAGTAGCTGCGCGGGGTCTTGCACAGCGGTGAGCGCTTGTATTTGTATAGGGACTTCTTGTTGTATAAATTCAGGCAGGCTACGCACGCGAGAAGTGTTTGTGTTATCAGTCGCGTGCGCGTTATACGATTCTGTGTACGGATTGTCTGTTGACGTATCTCTAGGCGCATCGGACACTTTGGTTGATATATTCGCTGCTGTGCTTGGCGCGGCAGGGCGAGTAAATTCAGGCAAATCAGGCATAGAGAACGACATAGACAATCGCGGCTTCACTTATATGAACGTCAAAAGCACAGTATAGCGTATCAGGTGTCATGAAATATAGGTTTAGCAGACATTTGTCTTTATAAAATACTTTGAATACAAAGCCCTTATTTACGATTTGTTTTGCTCTTCCATCACCGCCTCTAACACGTCAAACAACCGCGCATCCACGCACTGCGCCACATTAAAGCGCATAAAACGGTGAGCATCCGTCGATTGACTAAACACATTGCCTGGCGCGAGTACCACGCCCTTTGCCATACAGTCTCTTGCTAACTTTGCTGCGTCCACGCCGTCTGGCAATTGACACCACAAAAACAGCCCCGCGTTGGGCACAAGCCACGGCGTAATACCAAGTTTAGCCAGTTGGGCAAGGGCATACGTCCGCGCGCGTGCCAGCCGTGTGTGCAGCATACTCATGTGCTTGCGGTAGCCTGTGTCCATCAGCGCGTGCATGACCACATGCGCTGCCAAATGCGCGCCGCCAAAGCCTGTCGCCATTTTTAAATCCAGCAAATCTTCTAATAGCTCACTGGGCGCAGCGATATACCCACAGCGCAAGGATGCAGAAATGGTCTTAGAAAAGCTGCCCATATAAAACACCCGTGATAGACCATCGAGCGCTGCCAAACGCGGGGCAGGCGTGACCTCAAAATCTGCAAAGATATCGTCTTCGATAATATACATGTCCGCTTGCTGCGCCAGTTGCAGCACTTGATAGGCGGTGCTTGGGGTCAAAATTGCGCCCGTCGGGTTATGAATCGCGGCATTGGTGATGTATAGGCGCGGCTGATGCGTATCTACCATCGCGGCAAAGGCAGCGGTGTCCACGCCTTGCGGGGTATACGGCACGCCAATTACTTTGACGCGATGCGCGCGCAATAAGGCATAAAAATTAAAATAACAGGGGTCATCGACCAATACGGTATCGCCAGCGCGCAAGATAAAACGACACAATAAATCCAGCGCTTGCGTGCCTGATTCAGTAAGCATAATTTGTGCAGGATTTGCCTCAATGCCCAGACCATGCATTCGCCGTGCGAGCAGTTGACGTAAGGCAGGCAAGCCAAGCGGCGTGGCGTAATCGCTCAAAATATCATCTTCGGCCTTGGCTATGGTGCGCATCCCTCGGCGCACCCCCTCAAGATACAACCAATCGGCAGGCAGCCAACCGCAGCCAGGGCGCAAGGTATGCTGCTGCGTCTCCAGCGACTGCCGCGCCACCCACAAGGGGTCAATCTCGCGCTCAATATCAGGCGCAATCTCCGCAAGCGACAACGGAACGGTACGCTGTGCCACATAAAATCCCGCGCCCGCCCGCGCATAGAGGATTCCTGAGCTGACCAGCCGTTCATACGCCTCGACCACCGTCGAGGGCGAGCAGTCGTACAGCGCCGCCGCTTTACGCACCGAAGGCAGGCGCGTGCCTGCGGTATAGGTCACGGTGGCGATTTTGGTTTTGATGTCTTGGATAATGGCGTCGATGCGGGTCAAGGGCAGCTCCAAAAATGATAAAGAGAAAGCTAGTAAAAAGAAAAGGGCAAAAAATCAGCGCAATAAGAGAAAAAGTTAACAGGGCCAATTAAGCAAAATTGTATGGGTTGCACTTAGCAAACAGTTTGCCTGAATTGTATGGGACTGTATATAGCGGATGGTCAGCGTATTTGCTGTAATGACGGACAGGTCTTGCTTTTCTTAACCTAATTCTTAACTTTTTTGATTGCTAAGGCGCTGTTATGTTATCGACTTCATTTGCCAAAACCTCTAAAAGTACCAGCGCCGCGCCTGCTTCTTTAGCACTCGCGCTCGGCATGATTACCATTAGCGTCAATGTGCATAACCCGCTATACGCGCTCTATGCGAGCAATGATGGCTATGGCGTGCTGGCGACGACGATTGCTTTTTCGTGCTATGTGCTTGGGGTGATTCCTGTACTGCTGGCGCTGGGCGGGCTGTCCGATAGGCTGGGGCGGCGCACCGTGATGCTGGTGGCGCTGATACTGTCCACCATCGCCACGGTGATTATGTTGTTTTATCCCTATATCCGCGCACTGGCGGTGGCGCGGCTGCTGCTCGGTATTGGCACGGCGTTGATGTCGTGTACCGCCACGGTGTATATGGTTGAGCTGTTTGGGCAACGGGCGCAGACGCAGGCGACCGCGTGGGTGACGGCGAGCACCAGTGTGGGCTTTGGTTTGGGTCCGATGCTGACTACGCTTTGTTTGCTTATTTATCCGACAGATGCGCCCGCCAGCTTTTTTGCGCTGCTGGGCGGATTGCTATTGTCCATCATTTTGGTGCTGCGTTTGCCTGAGACAGCAAAACGAAACACGGCGAAGTCAACGAAAGGTGACGCCGCCACGCCCATGCTGCGTTTGCCCTATTTTAATAAAATCACCGTATGGTACGGCTGCGGGATTTTGCTGTGCTGGTCAACGACGGGCTTGGTATTGTCGGTGATACCGTCGGTACTCAACACGCACGGACTGGCAGAATACGCAGGCTTTGCCTCCATGCTGGCGATTAGTTGCGGCTTGCTGTTTCAACCTTTGGCGCGGCGCTTATCACCGATGACGGCGAGCACATTGGGCTTAAGTATTTTATTACCCGCTTATGCGCTCTTAGCATGGGGCGCGCTGTCAGGACAGTTTGTCGCGGTGATGGTCGCAGCACTGTTGACCAGCAGTTGCGGCTATGGCTTGGTGTATTTGGGCGGCTTGTCAGGGGTGATGGCATCCGCGCCGCATGCACCTGCTCGCGCCAGTGCTGGTTATTTTTTACTCGCGTATATTGGTTTGAGCGTACCTGTCATTATGATGGGCTTGCTGGTCGATAACTTGGGCATGACGCTGGCGTTTGTGGTTTTTGGCGGGTTTTTATTAACAGGTTTGCTGCTGTTATGGGTAACACAAAAGGCAGTCACGCGCGCCGCCGAGCCTGTCACGGTGATGGAAGCGGCGACCAGTTAGCCGAAGTAAAGATGATAGCGGCCTCTAAGTAATTAACAGCTGTTAGCAGGACTAGGGCGTGTCCCTAATTCAAGCGTTTATGACTAAATGGGCTAAAAATGGCTAAATCTTTGGCAAACGGTGTCAAATAGCTGGCCAATATCTTGATATTACCTGCGCTATTTTCCTTGTTTGCCTTTAATTTATCTCATTT